>JAADFK010000040.1 GCA_013152925.1 Acidobacteriota bacterium
CCCGAGCTCACCAAGGCCAGGAACCTCGCCGAGCGCTTCCCCTTCGCCTACAAGCTGCTGCTCAACAAGTACTGGGTCGACGAGATCTACGAGGCGCTCGTTGTCAAGCCGATCTACCGGGCCGCCATGTTCTGCTGGAAGGGAGTGGACGTCATCCTGATCGACGGCATCATGGTCAACGGCACGGCGTTCATGACCGAGCTGACCGGTGACATCCTTCGCTTCCTCCAGACCGGCAACGTTCGCAACTACGCCCTGTCCGTGGCCATGGGCGTGCTGCTTCTGATCGTGATTCTCTGGTAATCGGAGGCCGACGTGCAGATTCCGCACCTGTTGACCATTGTCACCATCGGGCCGGCCGTGGCCGCCGGTGTGCTGGGACTGATCCCCGGGCGATACGAACGGCTGCATCGCTGGCTGGCCCTTCTGGCCTCCGTGGTGCTCTTCGTGGTGTCGCTCTTCCTGTGGACCGGCTTCAACCCCGACGTGGCCGGGTTCCAGCTGGTGGACGGGCCCATCGCCTGGATCCCCCAGCTCGGCATCAATTACACCCTCGGCATGGACGGGATCTCGCTCCTTCTGGTCCTGCTGACGACCCTGTTGATCCCCGTTGTCATCCTGGCCTCCTGGACCTCCATCAGCGAACGGGTCAAGGGGTTCCACATCTCGCTCCTGCTGCTGACCACGGGGATGATCGGCGCCTTCCTGGCCCTCGATCTCTTCCTCTTCTACGTGTTCTGGGAGCTGATGCTGATCCCCATGTACTTCATCATCGGCATCTGGGGCGGGGCCCGGCGGATCTACGCCGCCGTCAAGTTCTTCATCTACACCATGGTGGGCTCGGTCTTCATGCTGGTGGCCATCCTGTACCTCGGCTTCTTCCACCACCAGCTGACCGGCGTCTGGTCCTTCGCCTACGCCGACTTCCTCAAGACGGCGCCCCAGTTGGCTATGGGCTCCTCGATCCTCCACAGCCCGCAGCTGCTGGTCTTTCTCGCCTTCGCCCTGGCCTTCGCCATCAAGGTCCCCATGTTCCCCTTCCACACATGGTTGCCGGACGCCCACGTGGAGGCGCCCACCGGCGGCTCCATCATCCTGGCCGGCGTCCTGCTGAAGCTGGGAACCTACGGTTTCCTCCGCTTCAACCGGGCCCTGTTCCCTGCGGCCTGGGAGGCCTGCGTTCCCCTGATCCTGATCCTGGCGGTCATCGGCATCCTCTACGGTGCCTGGGTCGCCATGGTCCAGCCGGACATGAAGAAGCTCGTCGCCTATTCCTCGGTCAGCCACCTGGGGTTCGTCATGCTGGGCCTGGCCGCGGGCACCATCGCCTCGACCCAGGGCGCCGTCCTCCAGATGGTCAACCACGGTCTGTCCACCGGCGCCCTCTTCCTCCTGGTCGGGGTCATTTACGAGCGGCGGCACACGCGCCTGATCGCCGACTACGGAGGGATCGCCAAGGTCGTCCCGATCTACACGGGACTGTTCCTCCTGGTCACCCTCTCCTCCATCGGCCTGCCGGGGCTCAACGGCTTCGTCGGCGAGTTCCTGATCCTGGCCGGCTCCTGGGAGAAGTACCCCGCCGTGGTGGTGCTCGGCGCCCTCGGCATCATCTTCGGGGCGGTCTACATGCTCTGGATGGTGCAGCGCGTGTTCTGGAGCCCCTTCGCCCACGAGGAGAACCGTGACCTCAAGGACATCAACCTGCGCGAGGTGCTCGCCGTGTTGCCGCTCCTCGTCTTCATCGTCTGGATCGGGGTCCACCCGACCACGTTCCTGTCGCCCATGGAGGCCGCGGTCCGCCTCCTGCTGGCGCGTTAGGGAGGTAGGGTCATGCCAACATCGACCGACCTTCTCGCCCTGCTCCCCGAGCTGATCCTCATCCTCTCAGCGGGAATCTTCCTTCTCCTCGAGGCCTTCGTTCCGTCCTCCCGGAGGAACATCCCGTTGCTGACCATGGTTTCGGCCGCGCTCGCGTGCTGGGCGCGCGTCGCCCTGCCGCTGCCGGGCTCCAGCTTCAGCGGGATGGTGCGGATCGACCGGGTCTCCGCATTCGTCGACGTCTACATCCTGGCGGCCGTTCTCCTGACGGCATGGATGGCGGGACCGTTCCTGCGCCGGACGAAGACCGAGGGCGGCGAATTCTACTCGCTGCTTCTCCTGGCCGCGTCGGGCGCCATGATCATGGCCTCCTCCACTGACCTGCTCGCCCTCTTCCTGGGGCTCGAGCTGCTCTCGATTCCCCTCTACGTGCTCAACGCCTACTTCCGGAAGACCGAGATCGGCCTCGAGGCCGGGCTGAAGTACTTCGTCGTCGGGGCCTTCGCCGCCGGGTTCGTCGCCTTCGGTATCGCCCTGCTCTACGGCGCGGCGGGCAGCACGAACATGGAGGTCATCGGAAGGACCATCCTCCACGGGGAGGGCTCGACGCCGTTGCTCGTCGTCGGGCTGGCCATGTTCGTCGGCGGCATGGCGTTCAAGCTGGCGCTGGTGCCCTTCCACGGGTGGGCGCCCGACGTCTACCAGGGCAGCCCCACCCCGGTGACAGCCTTCCTCTCGGTGGTCCCCAAGGGCGCCGCGCTGGTCGTCCTGCTGCGCCTGGCAGCGAACCTCGACCTCTTCCACCTGACGGGCCACTGGGTGTGGGCCGCCGGCATCATCGCCGTGGCGTCCCAGACCCTGGGAAACATCGTCGCCATCGTCCAGCGCGATGTCAAGCGGATGCTGGCCTACTCCGGCATCGCCCACATGGGCTACGCCATGGTCGGGGTCATCGTCGGCGGCTCCGACGGCAGTGCCGCTGTACTCTTCTACCTGGCCGCCTACACCTTCATGAACATGGGCGCCTTCGCCGTCATCGCCCTGATGTCGGAAAACGAGAACGAGCCCCACCTGATCTCCGACATGGCCGGGCAGGGGTTCAAGCGGCCCGTTGCGGCCCTCGCCCTGACGGTCTGCATGTTCTCCCTGGCCGGTGTCCCGCCCTTCGTCGGCTTCACCGCCAAGTTCCTGGTGTTCCGCTCCGCCGTCAACCAGGGGCTGCTGGCCCTCGCCATCCTCGGCGTCATCAACTCACTGGTCTCCGCCTTCTACTACCTGAGGGTGGTGTACATGCTCTACATGCGTCCCCTGCCCAAGCGCGAGCCGGCCTTCGCGAAATCGGCCATGCTGACCGCCACCGCCGGCGTTGCGGCGCTGGCGGTGCTGCTCATCGGTCTCTTCCCCTCGCCGATGATCCGCGCTGCACAGTCGGCAGCGCAGCTCTTTCTGAGGTAACACGCGATGCCGCACCTCAAACGCGATTTCAACGTCAACACCATCTCCGAGCTGACGGTGGCCCGCCTCTCCATCTACCTCCGCTGCGTGGAGGAGCTCCAGCGCCTCGGCATCGAGACCATCTCGAGCCAGGCACTGGCCAAGCGGTACCACCTCAACTCCGCGCAGATCCGCAAGGACCTGGCCTACTTCGGTGAGTTCGGCGTGCGCGGCATGGGCTACAACGTCTCCGAGCTCCGGCAGTACCTGATCGAGATCCTTGGACTGTCCAGGGAGCGGCGGATCGTCATCGTCGGCGCCGGCAACCTTGGAATCGCCCTGTGCCACTACTCGCGTTTCACCGGCGAGAGTTTCCTGGTCGTCGGGATCCTCGACTCCAATGCCAGCAAGATCGGTGAGTCCACGCCCGCGGGTCTCCTGGTGGAGAGCGTCTCCCGTCTCCCGGAGATCGTCCACCAGAGAGAGGCCGAGATCGGCGTGATCACCACACCCGGGGAGAGCGCCCAAGGTGTCTGCAACCTGATGGTCGAGGCAGGGCTCAAGGCGATCCTCAATTTCGCCCCCGTTCAGATCAAGGCGCCCGACGGCGTCCTCCTTCGCTCCGTGGATCTACGGGTGCATCTCGAGGAGCTCTCGTTCTTCCTGACCCACGGCATCCCCGACTCCGGGTGATGCCGGTGGATCGGCTACAGTAGCTTCATGGGAACGGAGCCGGAGCGTATCGGGAAGTACGAGGTCGTGGCGAAGATCGCCACGGGCGGCTTCGGCGTCATCTACAAGGGCTGGGATCCCTACATCAAGCGCTCGGTGGCCATCAAGCTGTGCTCGACGCCCGATACCGAGGTGCGCCAGCGGTTCTTCAGGGAAGCCCAGTTCATCGGCAACCTGGTCCATCCCAACATCACGCTGGTCTTCGACTTCGGCATCGAGGACGACGTTCCCTACCTGGTCCAGGAGTTCCTGTCGGGCTATGACCTCGACCAGCTCCTGCGGGCGGGCGTGCTCCGCGGCAACTCCTCGGCCATCGTCAGCATCCTGCGCCAGGTCTGCGAGGGTCTCGACTTCGCGCACTCCCGCGGGATTGTCCATCGTGACATCAAGCCCTCCAACATCCGTGTGCTCGAGGACGGCACCGTCAAGATCATGGATTTCGGCATCGCCAAGTCCCTGGAGGCGGGCACCAAGCTGACCCAGACCGGCATTGCTCTCGGCACGGCCGGATACCTGGCCCCCGAGCAGATCCAGGGCGCCGTCATCGACGCGCGAACGGACATTTTCGCGCTGGGCGTGGTCGGCTACGAGCTGGTGACGGAACGGCGCCCCTTCGAGGGCAAGTCCCTCAGCAACGTGCTGTACAACATCCTCAACCTGCAGCCACCCCCGGTTCGCCAGGTGGCCGACTGGTGCCCTCCGGAGCTCGAGGCCATCATCGGGCGATGCATCGCCAAGGACCCCGCCTCACGTTTCCAGAACGTCTCCGAGCTCGAGGACGCCCTGGACGCCATCGAGATCGCCAACGACGGAGGCGCCCAGGAAGACGCCGAAGACACGACGACAATGATCCTCCGCGACCTGGTCGCCAGGATGGAGCACCTGGGCACCGAAGTCGAAGAGGACATGACCCGCAGGATTCCCTCCAGCCAGGAGATGGAAAAACTCGAGGAGCTGGATTCCATCGAGGTGTCCGGCGTCTCGGGCGATGCCCTGGACGAGCTTCCCTCCGGCCACAGCCACACGACTCTCTACGTGTTCGTCGTCCTGTTGCTCCTGGTTCTCGGCGCCGGCGGCGCCCTCTACCTCTCGCCGGACCTCCAGCACACGGTGTTCGGACCCGCCGGAGCCCCCTGGGTGCCCACGCCGACGCCCACGGCCACGCCCACCCCGACCGTCACCCCGACACCCACCGTCACGGCAACCCCCACGCCTGCGGAGACACCAACGCCCACGCCGACCCCGACGCCAGTTCCGCCCGTCGCGGTCAGGATCCTCGTCGATCCACCGGCCCGCCTCCAGATCGACGGCAGGCCAGTGGGATCGGGCCGGATCCAGAGCCGGACCGTCAAGCTCCAACCGGGAGAACACCGTTTCACGGTGATGCTCCCCAAGCTCCCGCCGCAGACCATCGTCCAGACCGTGGAGCCAGGCACCAAGGTCATCCCCATCTCCGTGGACGTCGGCGCCATGACCGTCGTGTACAACGTTGGCGCGCCTCCTGGCGCCACCGCCTATCTCGACGGGGATCCCATCGGCAAGCTCCCCCTGGTCAAGGTGCTCGTCCCCTCCGGCTCACATCACCTGACGGTTCGCTGGCCCGACGGCCGTATCTTCTACCGGGAGATCACCGTCAAGCGCCTCCCCGCTCCACCAACGACCCTCGCCGCCACTCCGGAACGGTAACCTGCGAGGCGTCGTGCCGCTTTCGTCCGCGCCCCTTGTCCCGGGGCGCTGTCAGCGGTACAGTCTCCTCCATGATGGCTCATGCTCTCCGCACCCTGACCTTCGCTCTGGTGGCGATTCTCGTGGTTTCCGTCACGGCGGCCCAGACGACGACCCCCAGTGAGGAGGCAGCGCTCCAGGCCTATCGGCAGGGGGAGTTCTCCCGCGCGGTCAGCCTGTACACGAAAGCCCTCTCCGAGACCTCTGATCCCACACACCGGGCCCAGCTCCACGTGCGCATCGCCTGGACCCTGTTCGCCCTGGGCCGCGAGGCAGAGGTCCCCACCCACCTCCGGGCGGCCATCCTGGAGGATCCCAATCTCGAGCTCGCTCCCGATTACTACACGAAGGAGTTCGTGGACCTGTTCGAGAAGATCCGCCGGCAGCCGCAGAACACGGCTTCGGCAGGTGCGGCGGTTCCAAAGCCCGATCTCGAGGCGACCATCGCGAGCATCCAGGCCCGGCTCGAATCCAAGAGCGATCTCGAGGGTGCGCTGGCCGATGTCGATCAGCTGTTGCAGTCCTACCCGAGCGACGGCCGGTTGCTCCCCCTGAAGTTGCAGATCCTCGAAGCCCTCGGGAAGACCCAGGAGGCCGAGCACCTGCGCCAGATCATGGCCACCGCCTCCGGAGCAACGGCCGCCGGCGGGGGTGCCGCGCCCGCGGAGACCGAGCTCTCGGTCCCGGAGCTGATCCTGCGGGCAAACCGCCTGCTGGATGAGGGGGATGTCCAGACCAGCCTCGAGCTGCTGCGAAAGGCCGTGGGGCTCCAGCCGGCCAACGTCGCCGCACTCGAGCTCCTCGCGGAGGCCTCGACCCGGGCCGGCGCCTGGGACGAAGCGGAGTTTGCCCTCAAGAGCGCGCTCTCCTACCAGCGGGACAACCTCGAGCTCCAGCTTCGCCTCGGCGAGGTCTACCTGGCCATGGGCAACAGCTCGGCGGCTCGCGATGTCTTCCGGCGGATCACCAGGGACAACCCTCACTCCGACCGGGCCTGGGCCGCCCTGGGTCTGCTCGACGCCCGTCTCGGCAACCTGGACACGGCTCAGGAGGAGCTCGGCAAGGCCATCGAGGAGAACCCGTTACTACCCGAGGTGCAGCTGGCGTACGGCGAGCTGTTGCTCTCGAAGGGCCACCCCAAGGAGGCGCTCGAAGCGCTTCGCGCTGCCTCCAACCTGCTCCACGAGGACGCGCAGGTGCAGGCTCGTCTCGGCCAGGCACTTTTGGCCCTGGGCAAACCCGACGCCGCCATGGAGAAGCTGAAGGCCGCGGTCGCCGGGGGATTCGACCATCCCGACGTCCAGCAATCGCTCGTGTTGGCCCTGATCGGCACCGACCGTCTGGCCGAGGCCGAACGTACCCTCGAGCGGGCCGCCCTCCCCCCGGAGAAGGGCGGCGATCTCCTCCGCGCCATGATCCTGCATGCGAAGCACGACGACGAGGGGGCCCTCGGCCTCCTTCGCCAGGAGGCCAAACGTCACCCCAACCAGCCCCGGGTGCTCAACCTGCTGGCCGTGGCGCTGTACGAACGCGGCCGCTACGCCGAGGCTGTCCCGATCTTCGAGCGGAGTGCTGCGTTGGCCCCGGATGACCCTGTCATCGCGGCGAACCTCGAGCATGCCCGCCGGGCGGCCACTGCGGCATCCCTCCTGGAGCACGCACGAAACGTGCAGAACAATCCCAGGGCCCTGGAGCGCTGAGACCGGCCGTCTCCCGGGACGGCCCCGCGTCGTCTCAATCCCCACGGCAAGCCAGCCATGGCCCGGGAACGTGCGCGAGGACACGCCGGAGCGAGAGCAGCACCCTCGCCGTGGCGCCCCATATCACGTCACCCTCGTACACGAGCGCCACGCCCGTAATCAGGAGGCCGCGGGTCCGGCGCCGAACCGGGCGAAAGGCGCCTTCCTGGAAGAGGATCCCCGCGGGAACCCGAAGGATACGGGCCACCTCCTCCGGGGAAGAGCGGAGCTCCAGGGGTCCCGAAGCGACCCCGACCACCGGTGTGATGACGTAGCGTCCTGATGTCGGAGAGGAGACCCAGGATCTCGACCGCCGACGGCTCCAGTCCGATCTCCTCCCAGGCCTCACGGAGCGCCGTTTCTTCCAGGGATCGATCCTCCGGGTCCACGGCGCCCCCGGGAAAGGCAAACTGACCCGCGTGGTTGGGAAGATCGTCGGACCGCCGTTCGAGAACGAGGTCCAGCTTCCCCGGCTCCTCCAGGAGGAAAACCAGGACCGCGGCCCGGATCTCGGAGGGGCGCGCAGCGATCCTCCGGCCGGGGTCCGTGGCCAACGCCGCCGCCAGGGCCCGGCGCCAGGCGCTCAGACCCCGGCCCACGGGAGCTTCTCCACGAAACGGACCAGGCGTCCGGCCACCTCCGCGGGCCGATGCCCCCCCGTCTCGTAGGCCCGCCGCGCCTTCCGCCTCCGCTCGTCGGAGGCATCCGGCCGGGCCTCTTCGTGCAGCCGTACGAGCAGCCTCGCAAGCTCGGCCGGGGCGGAGGGGCCCGGGGTCAGCCGGGGCGCCGCTTCCACGGGCCACTCCAGGAACTGGTGCACCGCACCCACGGCCACCGGAGCTCCGCACGCCAGGAAGCGGACGACGGCCGCAGAGGTCTCTCCGGCGGAGGGTGTCCTCAGGACCACGCCGAGGTCGGCGGCGGCCGGAACGGAGGCGAACAGCTCCGGTGGCAACCAGCCCGGCGTGACGACCCGGTCCCCGATTCCCAGCTCCCGGGCCGCCGATCGGATCTCCCCGGCGCCGCCACCCTCCCCGGCCAGCACGAGGCGGACCGGCACGCCGAGCCGGAAGGCCGTCGCGGCTCCCGCCAGGATCTCCCGGAGCCCCTTGGCCGGTGTCAGGAAACCCAGGTGCATCAGCACGAAATCGTCCCGGGCCACTCCCAGGCGCTCCCGGACGGCCGTACGGTCCAGGGGCCATCCCGGATCCTCGGCCGGCATGGGGAGGACTCCCACGGGCAGCTCCGGACGGACACCGTGAACCCGGTCCTCCGCCCACCTGGAATGGACGACGACGCCCCGTGCCGTTCTCAGGAATGGGCCGAGCGCCGGAAAGAGGAAGGGATCGAGCCGTCCGGAGAAACCGTAGCGGCGAGCCCGTGCCAGAGCGGGCCCCGCCACGGGCTCGGCAGCCGTCAGCATCTCCCCGTAACGGTCCCACCGGCCGTGCCCGAGCGTCGATTCCACCAGGAGATGATGGAGAACCAGGTCGTGCAGCACGATCACCGGCGATCCCTCGTCCAACTTCGAGAGGATCCACTCGTGGTACGGGTTGTTCCCCAGGTGCAGCACGGGGATCTCGCCGTCGGCGGCGGGCGTCCAGAACGGGACCAGGGTGCAGGCGGAACATCGCGAGGCCACCGCCGCGGCATCGGCCTCCGGGGGCAACGCCACGCGGACCTCGGCGTGCTCCGCCAGGTGGGGCAGCAGCTCCACGGCGTAATCGCTGACGCCCGAACGGATTGGAGGCAGGGGCGACGCCCAGAGGAGGCGCACGGTCATGCCCAAACAGTACCACGCGCGCCCCCGCATTTCCCGGGCCATTCGAGGTCGCCTCCTGTAAGATGGGCCCGTGAGAGCGCTCCGCTTCGCCGCCCTGATG
This sequence comes from Acidobacteriota bacterium, assembly GCA_013152925.1. Lineage (GTDB taxonomy): Bacteria > Acidobacteriota > Thermoanaerobaculia > Thermoanaerobaculales > Sulfomarinibacteraceae > JAADFK01. The sequence goes on from JAADFK010000040.1 coordinate 9,332, forward strand.
CTGTACGTCGGCTACCTGGTCCAGGTGGGTCTCGCCATGCTCCTCCTGCCATGGAGCCCCATGTGGGGCCACCTCCTCGCGCTCATCCCGCCGTCGATCGCCGCTTTGCTCGATCTTCCGGCGATCCGCGGCGCCATCAGCGGCTTCGGCGCGGTCCACCTCCTCCTGGTGGCCACGGAGCTCGTGCTGGCACCCAGCTCCCAGAGCTCGAGGACGGCCCCGTGATCGCCGGTCTCGGCGTCGATCTCGTCGAGGTGCGGCGCGTCCGGGGACTCCTCGACCGCCACGGTGAGCGGTTCCTCGAGCGGTGTTTCGATCGCCGCGAGGTTCTCCGGCCGGAAGATCCCGAACACCTGGCAGGGCTCCTGGCGGCCAAGGAAGCCGCGTTCAAGGCGCTCGGCCCGGCAAGCGGCTCCGGGATCGCCTGGAAGAACATCCAGGTTCTCCGGCGGGATCCGGCGAGCCCGCCGCGACTGGTCCTCTCCGGCGCCGCCGCGTCCCACGCCACGAGCCGCGGCATCGTACACGCCCACCTCAGCATCACCCACCACGGCGGCATGGCGGCCGCCGTCGTCATCCTGGAAGCCTGAAAGAAACCGTCTCCCCCCGGGAGCTTCGCCGCGGGAAAGCCACCGGAGCTCGGGTAGCTTCCTCCTTCGGCCCGCCGCGACGCCGTGGAGCCCACACCGGGATGACCCTCGAGATGCAGGTGGGAACGGCCCTCCACGTGCCGATCGCCGCGGTCAACCACGCATCCTCCGTTGAGGGCCGGTCCAGGTCCACAGTACACTGAAACCCCGTGATGCTTCACCCTGCTTCCACCAGTGACCGAGCCGGGGCGCTGGGCTGGCTCGCCGGCGCTCTCGGGGTGTACGGGCTCTCGGCCGCCCGTGGCCCCATGTGGGCGGACAGCTCCAAGTTGACCCTGTACGCGCTGGCCCGGTACTTTCCCTCGCTGAACCCGGGTGATCACCCCGGGTGGACGGTGATTGCCAATGCATGGCTCTTGCTGACGGGATGGCTTGGACCGGTGCGGGCCCTCCCGCTCCTCTCCGCCGCCGGCGGCGCAACGGCGGTCGCCCTGATGTACCTCATCGTCACCCGGTGGACCGGCGACCGCTCCAGGGGCCACGGCGCGGCGGCAGTGCTCCTGGCGGCCCACTCCCTCTGGTGGCCCTCCGCTCTGACCGAGAGCTACGCACCGGCTCTCGCCCTGGCCCTCGCGGCGTTGCTGCTCGCCGACCTCCCGGGAACGGCACGGGAGCTTGCCGCCGGCGTGGCGGCAGGCCTGGGAGCCGCCGCCCACCCCTTCACGCTGGTCCTGACGGCCCCGATGCTCGTGGCACGATGGCGGCGGCCCGGCCTCTGGGCCGGCGTTCTGCTCGGAGCCTCGCCCGTATGGCTCGGCTTCCTGGGTACGCCGGCCGATCCCCTCACCGGCCATGCGGCGGGGCACGCCGCGGCCTGGTCCTGGCACATCCACCAGTTTCTCGACCTCCACCGCTTGGGCCGTGGAGCCCTTGTGGTCGCGGCCATGGCCGGCCTGAGCCTCGGCCCCATCGGGTTGTGGGGCGTCGGCCGAGGTGCTCTGGATCGATCCTCTCACCCCAACCGGCTCGCCGCCAGCACCGCCCTGGCCCTGTACGTCCTGCTCCTCCTCGCGTACAGTCCCTTCCGGCTCCATCTGATGGTGCTCTTTGCCGTGACGGGTCTTGTGCTCCTGGCACCACCCCGACTGGCGCCTGGTCACCGCATGGCTCACGTGGCCGTACAGACCGCCATCTACCTTTCGCTCCCCCTCGTGGCCGGGTTGGTGGGCCGTTCCGACCTCGGCGTGCGGCGTCTTCCCGATCGCAACAACGCCTGGTACTTTCTCTGCCCTATCAAGGCCTTCGACGCCGGTCCGGGCCGATA
>JAADFK010000041.1 GCA_013152925.1 Acidobacteriota bacterium
GGACAGCGGCGCCGGAGCCCTGGTGGGCACGGCCGGCCCTGCGCTGGGCCTGGGCCGCCGCCATGCTCCTCGTCCTCGCGGGCCACGCCTACCTCAGCCTCGAGGACCCGGCCATGCCGCCATCTCCCGCAGCGACGGCGCGTCCCGCACCGGGCACAGAGCTCGCCGACGACCCCGTCCTGGCCTGCTGTCCCGGCCTCTCTTGGCGGGTTGAGCCTCCTGCCGAGGCTTCCCCCAACCAACGCCTCCTCGGCGAGCTACTGAAAGGGGATCTCTCGTGAAGGATCGCCACACAACCCGTCCCGTCCTCGTCATTGCCGGCCTGCTGATCCTGGCCCTCCTGACCGGTCTCCTTGCCTGGCGCGCCGCGGCCCGCCACCGGATGGAACGGCAGCGGGACCGCTTCAGCGCCACGGTCAGGAGCCTCGGCCTGGACCTGGGCCACCGGCCCGGTGTTCCTGCGGTTGACAACGCTGCCCGTTGGCTCCGTGCGGCCACCTCCCTCGTGAACGACACCTGCATCAAGGCCTCCATCAACCCGCTGGCCGGGAAGCCGGCCGCCACCTGGACCCCGGCCCAACGTGAGGGGGTCGTCCAGTGCATCGAATCCAACCGCGAGGTTCTCGACCTGCTCCACCGGGCCGCCCGCTGCCCCGGCTCCGACTGGGAGCTGAGCCTCTCGCTGGATGCCAAGGTGCCCCCCTCCCTCAACCTCCTCCAGTGCTCCCGCCTCCTGGGCGCCTCCGCGACGATCCACATGGACCGGGGGGAGGTTCCGGAGGCGATGGAGGACCTGGCCGCCATGGGCACCGTGGCGCGGTCCCTGGAGGAGGAAAAACTGCTCATCTGCACGCTCGTGGGCGTCGCCTCGGAGAACAACCTCCTCTCCGTGCTGCGGCACGCCGTGGCCTCCGGCCGGATCGGGCCGGCCCAGGTGGCCGCCGCGGAGTCCCTGCTGCCCCGCACCGACCTCGTGAAGGCGAGCCGGCAGGCCTTCGGCGTGGAGACCAACGCCTTGATTGGCGCAGTCAACGACTCCCCGAACGATCGTCTGTTCCAGCCGGAAACGAAGGCAGGATTCCTGCTGCTCCGTTTCGGACCGATCCTCGGCATCCCCGTCCGGGAGACCCTCGTGGCCGACATTTACGAGCTCGGAACCCGGCGCCTCCGCCTCGCCGAAACGCCGTATGCCCGGCTCGCCGCCGCTCCGCCCGCCGCCGCCGTGGTCCACTTTCCGGCCAACATCGTGGTCCCGAGAAGAATGTTCGGAAACGGCTTGGTGTGGAGCTTCCTGGGCCGCATCCAGGAGACCACGGCATGGCGGTACCTTGCTCGCGTCAGTCTCGCGCTCATCCGCCAGGCCGGCGAGAACGGCCGTTATCCGGACACCCTCCCCGTCTCCCTCAGCCGGCGGCAGCTCTTCAGCGACAGCTCTCCCAGGCTCGAGCTCCACGCGGACGGCAGCGCGCGCCTCTTCCTTCCCAAGGCCCTGGAGCTCAGCGACCGGCTCTGGAAATGGACCGGCAAGACCGCGTTCCACCACCTGGCCTGGGAGCTGCCGCCGCCCGCCGGCCGGAAGTGAGCCTCCGGCCACGCCGGCCGCCGTGTTCCGGAACCCTCCTGGAGCATGGCGGAGCCCGGCGGCCGGTCCGCGCGGAGCGTGGTACGAATCGCGGCATGACCGCGCCCCGGTGATCGTGGCGGCCCGCCCACGCGTGGGACCATCTCCGCGTGCTGGCCGTGTTCATCCACACCAGCCTGCACGAACCGGCCCCGTGGGTGCCGCCGGAAATGCCATGCCGTGGCGCGCGGCCCGGTACGGCGTCCTCCCGGTCGCTGCCACGATCATGCGGTGAACCGTGGATCGGCCTTCCTGGCCACTCCCCGCGCCGCGGGGACGGGCGCTTCCTCCGGGCGAGGGAGCTCAGCCTCTTCTTGGCCTCACACCCAACACAGACCACGGGAATCCATGGCGCCCGGCCCACCGGGCCCGTCGCGGCAGCCTCGCTATCGCGTCAGTGCCCGGTGCTCTCCCGCGTGGCGGCCGCGGCCGTGGCGGGAACCCAGTCGCCAGCCTTGAGGGTCATCAGCTTGACCCTGCCCCTGGCGGTCCAGTGAGCCTGGCTGTTGTAGTCCCATCCAAGGGTCTCGCTGTCACCCGCCCCCTGGGTGGTGATCAGGAAGCGGTTGGCCAGACCGCCGAAGTAGGCGGCACGGATTGCGGGAACCTCAGAATCTCCTCCCGAGGGATCCACCGGGACCCATCCGTAGTTGGGAAGGTAGACCTCCACCCAACGGTGAAAGACGTCGTCCCGGCTGGCGTCGTCGCCCCGGATGACCACCGAGCCATCGTAGCGGGCCGGAAGGCCGGCCGCGTGGCACATGGAGAGCATGACGAAGGTATATTCCGAGCACGAGCCAGAGCCCCTGGCCAGCACGGTCGGCGCGATGTTCCAGCCGCCCACCATCTCGTAGTGCATATGGTCCTGGATGTAACGGTAGATCTTCCGGGCGATCCAGTACGGGTTCGTCTCGCTGCCGACGGCCTCCTTCACGGCTTTCCGGATCACCGGATCGTCGAAGACCAGCTTGGTGTTGTCCTCTGTGTACTTCGTCCGGATCGCCTCGGGAATGTCATCCAGTGAGCCCACCTTCTCCGGGTCGATGTACCACCGGACCTTGAACAGATCGGCCCGCACCCGCATGGACGCCGTCACCGTCTGCTGTGGCGCGATATCTTCGAAGTGGAAGTGAGCACACTTCTGGCCCCAGCGATCGGCGACGATCTCCGTGGGCTTCGGATCGAAGACCGGCTCCCCGATCAGCTCCTGGCTCGGCAGGTCCCGCGGGATCGCCAGGTAGACGTCCAGCGTCTTCACGACCCCGGGACCGAAGCTCCGCCACGACTCCCGGTACACCAACTTCTCGTGCCGCGGATCGCTACGAACCCACGGACGATCCGCGCTCGCCTTCAACCGGTACAACGTCCGCGTCTCGTAGTCGACGTTCCACAGGTTCGAACCATCCCATGCCAGCCCCGTGGGATAGGGTCCCGGCGCCGCGAACGAATCGAGCACCACGCCCTCCCTGGGATCCATGCGGTAGATCCTGTTCGACAGCCGGTCGGCCACCATCAGCTTCCCGCCCGCGAAGGCCATCCCGATCTCGTCTCCCCGCTTCCCGGCCAGCGGAGAAGGAAAGCTCTTCCACGTGGTCCCGTCCGAGTCGTCCAGCCGGTCGATCACGCCCGACCTGGCATCCGCGGTCCACAGCGCCTTCCCGTCCCACGCCAGTCCCTTCGCGCTCTTGCTGTCCAGCGGCAGCGCCCGCACCGTCAGGCCCGTCGCCGGATCCATGGCGTAGACCGTCGCGTCGCCCGAGTCCAGCACCCACAGCCGCTGTCCATCCCAGGCGAGCCCCATGGGCGCGTACCCCGGCGCGTCGAGCTTCCTGACGATCTCTCCATTCTTCGGGTCCACACCGTTGAGCGTCGCCGTGTCGAGATCCGCCACCCACAGCAAATGCCCATCCCACGTCAGGCCCGTCGGCGTCTCGAGCGAAAGCGGAATCTTCCCAGCCACCACCCCGGGGCCCGATCCCGCCGATGCGGCAACAGGGAAACCCACCAGACTCGCCAGCAATGGCGCAACGATCCAACGTGTCCTCATGTTCCACCTCCCTCCAGCATGATAGTCGGCTCGCCACCACGCGGCCAGCGCGCCCGCCTTGCCCAGGGAGCCAGGCGTCGGGCGAGGTGTTCAGCTTCACTTGGGGCACGAGGCCGGCCTGGAGCCCGGCGCTCCCCCGGCGACACCGTTTCTGCGATCAGGTGCCGTGCGGGTTCGCGGACTCTTTCCGGCCGGGAAGCGATCCTGGAGAACCGCTCCCCCAGCCCGGCCGCCTCCGGTCAGTCGATGTTCGGATCGACGGTACGGGGCTCCACCTCCATCGGTTTCACCGGTCCCTCCCCGATGGTCTTCCCGGCGGTACCGGGCATCATCTCGAAGAATGGATCGAAATCCGTCATGGACGCACGGAGCCGATCGAAGATCTCCCGATTGCCATCGAAGCGCGCCTTGCCCGCCTTGATCTGGTCGTCGAAGGTCTGGCCAGGTTCGAGCAGAAAATCGTACTTGCCCATGTCCCACGCCACGTGACCGGCGTCGGCCATGATCTGACGGTACTGGGGAGCCGCGATGAACCCTCGCTTCATCTCCTCAAAGTCCCGCCGGTCCTCGAAGGGAAGAATCGCACGCTGATGCTTCTGGAATTCAATGGTGTACGAGGAGGGAGCCTTCCCCTTGGGGTCAAAATGCTTCGCCTTGGAGCCTGCCGTGGCATTGAAAGAAATCAGCGTCACGAAAACTGACGCCAGCATGGTCCACCGGATGATTCTCATCTTGATTCTCCTGCGTCTGAAAAGAGGACGTCTCTTTCCGCCGCCGGCGCCATCGATGTTGCGCGCGGCCCGGCAGTGGCGTGTCACGCGTTACCTATCACTCCAATTCCGGAATGAATCCTATCATAGTCTCCACATCGCCGGCGGGGCGGGAACCGGACCGGCCAAAGGTGACCGGCGATCCCGGACGGGTCCAGCCCCGAGCCGAGGAGGGATCGGCCGTACGGCCATCCCGACGACAGCGGTGACGCACCGGACCGCCAGAGGGCGTCCCCGCTCGATCCCCTGCCAACAAAGAGGGCGATGGGATTCCCCCTTCGCCCGGGAGATCCCTCCACTCCGCGGCGCCCGGCGCCGCTCCGGTCGGGATGACGAAAAGAATGGGCGCCCGGCGCCGCTCCGGTTGGCGATGACGGGAAGGGATGGATGCTTCGCTCCGCTCCGGCCGGAACGACGGAGAAGCGACGGGATGCCACCGCCGGGATGCCACCGCTGTCATCCCGACCGAGGGAGCGGAGCGACCGAGCGGAGGGATCTCCCGCCGCTGGCCAGCGGCCGGAGAACCCAGCCTCGCACGGTCGCCCGGGAGATCCCTCCACTCCGCGGCGCCCGGCGCCGCTCCGGTCGGGATGACAGGAGGGGGTGGGCGCTCCCCTCCGGTCGGGATGACAGGAGGGGTCGGTGCTCCGCGCCGCTCCGGTCGGAATACACCCCCTCTGTCATCCCGACCGAGGGAGCGGAGCGACCGAGCGGAGGGATCTCCCCGACAACCCCGCACGCGACGATGAGGCTTCTGCACCTTTCCCTCCACCGGTCGACTCGCCAATACCCCGCGGTTTCCGACCGCCGTTTACACCGGAGACAGGACAGAACGGAATCAGGAGGGGCTACACTGGGAGCAGCATGGTGGACCTGGACGTGACGGAGCGGGACCGGTCGGAACGCGAGACCGAAACGGAGTACCGGCGGATGGGCCGGCGGGAGCTCCTGCGGAGCTGGGGACCGCCGGTGCTGGCAACCCTGGGCCTCGGCGCGGCCGCCGTGCTGCTCCAGGGCCGTCCCGGACGCCACCGGACGGTCCCGGCACCACGGGGCGTTCCGAAACCGCGCGACTGGAGACGGCAGGGCGTGCCCGCGGGCATGGCGGTCGGCCGGGGCGCCGGTCCCGTGGAGAACGTCCGCCGGGCCCTCGGGGCCCTGGGCGGCATGGCACGCTTCGTCTCGGCCGGCGAGACGGTTCTGATCAAGCCCAACTGCGCCTGGGACCGCAGGCCGGAGCAGGCCGCCAACACCAACCCGGAGCTCGTGGGCGAGCTGGTGCGCCAGTGCGTCGAGGCCGGCGCGCGGCGGGTCGTGGTGGCCGACGTCACGTGCCACGACCCGAGGCGGTCCTTCCGGCGCTCGGGCATCGGGCCCGCGGCCCGGAAGGCCGGTGCGGTGGTGCTGCACCAGGACACGGCCGGCACGGCCACGCTCGACCTCGACGGCACGCTTCTCGGCGTCTGGAAGGTGCTCAAGCCCCTGGCGGAAACCGATCGTGTGATCAACGTCCCCATCGTCAAGCAGCACTCGCTGGCCCGCGCCACGCTGGGGATGAAGAACTGGTTCGGCGTTCTCATCGGGCCGCGGCCACGGCTCCACCAGCGGATCAACCAGTCGGTGGCCGAGCTGGGCGCCGCCCTCCGTCCCACGCTGACAGTCATCGATGCCACCCGGGTTCTCACGGCCGGCGGACCCACCGGCGGTTCGCTCGATCTCGTGCGTCACGAAAACGCCGTGGCCGTCTCCACGGATCCCGTGGCCGCCGACACCTGGGGCGCCGGCCTGTTGGGCCTGTCGCCGGCCGGCCTTCCGTACCTGGGGATCGTGCAGCGTCTCGGCGTCGGAACAACGGACTGGAAGGGTCTCCTGGTGGAGGGCTGAGTGCGGCCGCGCGCCCGTCATCTCCGCGTTTTCGTCCAGGCCGCGTTCCTGCTGGCCTTTCTCTCGAGCTTCTGGGCCCTGGCCGATGTCCGGGTGCGTGGCGAGATCGCCTCCCTCTTCCTGGCCATCGACCCGCTGCATGGTCTCGTGGTGGCGTTGACCGACTGGACCCTCCCCCGATACCTGTGGGCCGGCCTGATCGTCCTGGCGGCGACGGCCTTCCTCGGCCGGTTCTTCTGCGGGTGGATCTGCCCCCTCGGTACGCTTCAGCAGCTGGTCTCCCGGCTGGCCGCGCCCCGGGGCCGCCTTCGCCGGGAACGCAACCGCTACCGCTCCTGGTTCGCCGTCAAGTACCTGGTGCTGGCGTTCCTGCTCGTGTGGGCGGCAGTGGGCGTTTCCCATGCCGGCTGGCTGGACCCCATCTCGCTGCTGAGCAGGGCCATCGCCAGCGGATTCCGTCCCCTCTGGCACGGCGGAGCCTCCCCAACCGGCTGGATCTCGGCGGCCCTGGTGGTGGCGATCCTTGTCCTCTCCGCCTGGATACCACGTTTCCACTGCCGGGCGGTCTGTCCCCTGGGCGCTCTGATGGGCCTTGCGGCGCGGCTCGCCCCCCTGCGCATCCGGCGCGACGCCACCGTCTGCAGCGGCTGCGAGCTCTGCTTGATGGCCTGCCAGGGCGCTGACGAGCCCCTCGGGGCGCACCGGGTGAGCGAGTGCCACGTCTGCCTCAACTGCATACCCTCCTGTCCGGAAACCGGGCTTCGCTACGGTTTGCAGGGACGCACCGTTTCTCTCCCCACTCCCTCCCTCGACGTGGGACGGCGGCGTTTCCTGGTGACGGCGGCCGCCTCGCTGGCCCTGGCGCCGGCCGTACGGGTCGCCGGGGGTGGCCACGGCGCCCGGGCGGCTGACGCCATCCGTCCTCCCGGAGCGCTCGACGAGGACGCATTCCTCGCGCGGTGCATCACCTGCGGCGCCTGCGTCGACTCCTGCCCCACGGGCGCCCTGATCCCGGACCTCGGCCGGACGGGCGTCGACGGGCTATTCACGCCGGTGCTCGTGCCGAGGCGCGGCTGGTGCGAGCCATCCTGCACCCGGTGCGGCGAGGTCTGCCCCACCGGGGCCATCGCGAAGCTGCAACCGGCGGAGAAGCAGGCCATCAACGGGCCGGCCAAGGTCGTCATCGGGATCGCCTTCGTCGACCGGGGCCGCTGCCTCCCGTGGGCCATGGACACGCCCTGCATCGTTTGCGAAGAGATGTGTCCCACCTCGCCCAAGGCCGTCTGGCTCGAGCCCGTGGACGTGACCGATCGCCACGGACGGACCGTCCACCTCCAGCGACCCCACGTGGACCCCGCGCTTTGCACGGGAT
>JAADFK010000042.1 GCA_013152925.1 Acidobacteriota bacterium
CGTCCCGGCAAACGACGCCAGCAGGGGCGCCGACCCGGCGGAAGCCAGGAGGACGACGAACCACGCAATGCGAGATCTCCTCATTCCTTACCTCCTTTCGGCCCGTGATGTGGCAGGGCCCGAAGAGACCGGGAATCCGGTTGATGCTGTGGAACCACTGTAGAGGGAGGCGATCACGCGGGGTAGAGCATGAACATGCCGTCTCGCCGGGAACAACCTGGCGCGCCTGGCGGGGGTGGCCGGTCAGATCAGGCCGGCGCGGAGAGCCTTGGCCACGGCGGCCGACTTCGAATGAACGTGGAGCTTGTCGTAGATGGAACGGATATGGTTGCGTACGGTGTTGACGGTGACCTCAAGCTCGCGGCCAGCCGATTCGTAGGTGTGACCCTCGGCGAGCAGGCCGAGGAGACGGCGTTCCTGGGGCGTCAGGGCCGGGTGCTCACTGGGTTCTTGCCGCAGGCTCCGGAACATCCGGAGCACCTTGGCGGCGATCCCCGGAGACATCGGGGCGCCGCCGCAGCGGGCCCGGCGGATGGCCTCGAGGAGCTCGGCGGGTGGCGTGCTCTTGACGAGGTAGCCGCAGGCCCCATTGCACAGCGATTCGAAGACCTTCTCCTCCTCTTCGTACACGGTCAGCATGAGGATGGCCATCTCCGGGCACCGTTCGTGGAAGATTGCTGCGGCCTCGGAGCCCGGCATTCCCGGCAGACTGATATCGAGCGTCAGCACATCCGGGGCGGCCCGCTCGACGGCCCGCAGCGCCTCCTCGGCCGAACCCCACGCACCCACGCATGTGAAGCCGGCGGTCGCCTCGGCGAGGTAGCGGAGCCCCTCCCGGGAGGCCCGGTCGTCCTCCACGATTGCCAGCCGGATGGTTTGCTCCGTCATGGCATCCCCCCGGTCCCCTGTGTCCGTACCGTTCCATGAGTACCATGCGCGCGCACCCGGCGGCAGCGCATGTTCATGCCTTGCGGACCCGGCGATCGCTGCGCGGAACCGTCACGCGGATCCGCGTCCCCTTCCCGGGCGCCGTTTCGATTCGAAGCCGTGCATCGAGCGCGCGGGCCCGCCTGCGCATGTTCCGGAGACCGTCTCCGGCGTCCTCGCCCCCGTCCGGATCGAAACCGGTCCCATCGTCGTGCACGAGGACGTCAAGCTCCTGGCCGGCCTCGATCCGGATTGTCGCGGAGCGGGCGCCCGAGTGGCGCGCAATGTTGCTGATCGCTTCCTTGAGCAGCAGGTACAGGTTCCTCCGGGTCTCGGGATCGAGGTGTATGGACTGCGCCTGCTCCTGCGAGACCGTTGTCATGATCTCCCAGGAAATCCCCACGCCCCCCAGTGTGTCGCCCGCGTATCGCCGCAACCTGGCGATCATGCTGTGAAGGTCGTCCCTTCCCGGATCCAGCGACCACACCAGCTCGCGGTTGGCGTCCAGCAGGCCCCGCGCGGTCCCCCCGATCTCCCGCAGCACGGAAGCGGTCGTGCCGGAGGCCGTGCCCGGGAGGCCGGAGCCATCGAGCTGACGCTCGGCCACCGCGCTGAGGATGGATATGCGGGCCAGAGCCGTTCCCAGATCGTCATGAAGATCGGTCGCGATCTGCGTCCGGACCCTTTCGACGGCAACCAGCCGGGAGGCCCGCAGGCGATGAACCCCTACCAGCCCCACCACCAGGAGACTGGCCACCGCCGCAAGGAACCACCACCTTCGCCACAGCGGCGGCAGAACCACGAAGGAGACGGACGCCGGCACCGGGCTGACCGTCCCCGCGGCACCGACCGCCCGCACCTCGAAGGTGTACCGGCCCGGCGCCAGGCCGCCGTAGGTCACCGTCCGGCCCCGTGTCGGTGGGCCCCACCGCTCGTCCAACCCCATCAGGCGGTGCTGGTAGCGCAAGCTTCCCTTCCGGCCGAAGCTGATACCGGTGAATCCGATGAGAAGCGAGGAGCGGTTGTGGCCGAGACGGAGACCGGAGACCTGCCGTTCTCCCCGGGGCGAGAGCCGGAGCCGGGCGCCGGCCACGCCGATCATCTGGATGAAGACCGGAGGCGCCGGTTTGCGCAACGTCGCCCGGGGATCGAGCCGGGCGGCACCGTTGAGGGTGCCGAACCAGAGGAACCCCTTGCGGTCCCGGTGAGCCACCAGGACCTCGCTGTTGGGCAGGCCGTCGTCCGTCCCCAGATGATCGATGGCGCCGGTCTGGGGATCGAGCCGGTCAATCCCGCGTGCCGTTCCGAAATACATGGTTCCCGCCGGGTCCTCGGCAATGCAATGAACGCGGTTGCTGGCGAGCCCCTGGCGGGTGGTGTAGAAAACCGCCTCCGGATGCCCGGGCTGTGCCGGACGATCCACGCGCCGGACACCCCCGGACGCCGTCGCAATCCACAGCCTGTTCCGGCGGTCCCGGTACAGTTGGCCGACGAAGCCGGCCGTCAGCTGGTCCCCCGGGCCGAAAACGTCGAAGGTGCCGTCCCTGGCACGGCGGCGCAACAGGGCGCCGTTGTAAAACCCCAGCCAGAGGTTTCCGGCGCCGTCCTGGGCCAGCGCCGTCACCGCATACCGCTCGTACGGCTCGGGCAACGGAATGCGCTCGATGGTATCCGTGGCGCTGCTCCACCGTGCGAGCCCCCCGATGCTGGGCGAGATGGTGGCGATCCAGAGATCGCCCCTGCTGTCGAGGAAGAGGCGGAAGACGCTGTGTGCCGGAAGACCATCGTCCGTGGTGAAGACCCTTTCCGGCAAGACCCGGCCCAGGTCTTCGATGGCCGGCAGCGTGGGGTAACGGAGGAGCCCGCCCTCCGTGGGGACCCACCACCTCCCGCGGGGGCCCTGGACGATCATCTGGTTCCAGCCCCAGCTGAGCTCGCCGATCCCATCCGGCAACCGGGGCCTGGCCGAGACAAACCTGCCGTCCACGTACCGGGACACCGTCTCCCGGGACGTGACGCACAGATCTCCGCGCCGGCTTTCGAAGATCGCGTTGACGCGGGTGGCCAGCAGGCCGTCCCTGACTCCGAAGCTGACCATCCCGTTGAGGTCGAGACGGAGCAGACCCTCACCCTCGGAGGCGAGCCACAGATCTCCGGCGTCATCCCCTGCAATGGCGTGAATCGGCCGTGCCAGCTCCGGCGGATCATCGAAGCAGACCAGGCCGGGGCCCGCGAAGACGCACAGGCCTTGCTCTGTGGCCCACCAGACCTTGCCCTTGGGGTCCTCGAAGAAGCCGAACACCGGCCCCTTCCCCTTCCCGTCAATCCAGACCGGTCCGGTTTCTGCGCCGTGCCCCGGCGAGGAAGGCCCAGCGGGCGCCGGGACCGTCACCGGTCTCCCGGAGCACGCGGTCCGCCACATGGAGACACCGGTGTGGGCGGCAATCCACAGGCGCCCCTGGCTGTCGCACAGGAGTCCGTTAACGCCGGACCGCTCACCGGAGGGTGCGAAGAGCACCTCGGCGAACCGTCCTCCCGGCGGCCTCCGTGCCAGTCCCTCCACCGTGGCGGCCCAGAGTGTGCCGTCGGCTCCCTCGGCGATGTCCCGCAGCTCCATTCGGGCCGGCCGGGGCGCCTCGAAGCCGAGGTCGACCCGATGGAAGCTCGGCGCCCCGGCGGGACCCGAGGCCCGGTAGAGTCCATCGCGGGTTCCCACCCACAGCGCACCGGCCCGATCCTGGTGCAGCACCAGAACGGAGCTCGAGGCAGGGCTCCGGCCCACCGCGAAGCAGACGAAGGCGGAGTCGTGGGGGCGGGTAATCTCCGCCGGCCCGGCACGGTCCCGGGTACTCTCCCGGGCCCCGTCGGGGTCCGCCGCGGCCAGCCGGCACAGCCCCTCATCGGTCGCCACCCACAGCTCGCCGTCCCGCGTTTCCATCAGATCGTTGACCCCGATGGCCGGCAGGCCCTCGTCCTGTCCGAAGTTGAGGAACGAATAGCCATCGAAGCGGCTCAGCCCCTCGCTGGTTGCAATCCAGAGGTAACCGCGAGAGCCCTGGAGAACGTCGACCACGCGGTCCGACGGCAGGCCGTCCGCAATGGTGTGCCGTTGCAGGGGAAGCCGGCCGGCGTGAGCGGTCAGCGCCAGCGCCAGCGCCGGCACCGCGACGGTTCCCAGGCCTCGGCGGCGCCGTGTGCCAGCCCAGGCGGACCGCAGCCGGGCGATGGGGAGCTCCTTTTCCATGTTCTCGGTGCCTCTCCTGACGCCATTCTATCCCGCTTCGGGGAGCTCCATGGCCCTGGCCGGGACACGCCCGCCGGATTGGCGGGGCCGGGCTGGGCGCTTGGAGGCGGGGATCTCGATCTCCCGTTAGGGACGTGGGGACGAGGTCGCCGGTAGCCAACTCCGGTGCTGTGTGTCAGGGTACCCCTTCATCGGGCTTGGCACCTTCACTGATCCGGCGGGAAAAAGCTCGTTGCTGTGCCGGGAGCCGCGCCGTTCCCGTCCAGGACCCTGTATGGGAGTCACCCTGGAGCCACCCGGGCTGCGGGCCGGCGCGCCTTGGGAGCCGGACGGCCGCGGATTTCGATCTCTTTCCAGGCCACCCACGACGGGCTGGAGGTGGTCTCCACCTTGACGAAGCGGATCGCTCGCCACGGTTCGGGCGGCGTGAAGCTCAGGACCTGACCGCTTGTCGTGTGCCGGGTAAACTCGTGCAGAAGCTGATACTCGTCCGATGCTCCAGCGCCCTTCCCCCAGATCGCGTGCCGCGTATCGCCGTGCGGGTACTGGTCGGTGACCAGCTTGATGTTGGTCACCACAGACGGCCGGCCGAGATCGACCTCGATCCACTGCACCGGGTCCTCGCCAGATTGCCAACTCGTGTCGAGGTTGCCGTCAAGGGCCTGTTCCGGGGGGCTCGCGGCCAACGACGACGATGCGGTCACCAGCTTGCCGAGGGTCAGGTTGACGCTCCCGTCCAGACACAGCGAGGTCTCGCCCGGAGCACAGTACTCCTCCGAACCGCCCACCATGGTCATCAGCACATCGATATCCTTGATCTCGGAGGAATCGACCTCGAGCGGGTCGGCCGAAAGCACCACAAGGTCGGCGTATTTGCCGGGAGAGAGGCTTCCAACCTCGGTCTCGCGAAAGAGGGCATACGCCGAGCCCATGGTCATCATGCGCAGCGCCTCGGCGACGGTGACGGCCGTCGGCATGACCCAGTCCGGCGGCTCGCAAACCGTCACCCCATCCTCGTCGAGCTGCTTTCTGGTGACAAACTCATAGAGGTTCTGGATGGCGCTCACCGGACCCACCCAGGGGAAGTCGGCATGCCAGGCGAAGGTAAGTCCGGGGTTGGCGTCGAGCAGCGAACGGTTGTCGCGCACCCAGGAGAGCCGTTCGGCCCCCACGTAGTGCTCCCAGATCTGGTCGCTGTCCTCCCAGCATGTGGGGAAGTAGCCGAAGATTACGGGAACGATCCCGATCTGGCCGTACCGCGCCACCAGCTCGGGACGCACGAGAACGTTGTGCTCCATGCGGTGTCTGTTGACGTTGGGACCTCCGTCGAGAACGGCAGCAATGGCGTTCTGCGCCGTCTCCACGGCCCGGTCTCCGTAAGCGTGGATCGCCACCTGGTAGCCTCTCTGATCGGCCGCGGCCACCGCTTTGGTGAGCTCGGACTCGCTCAGGAACAGGTCGCCGTAGCTCTCAGAATCGGGGTACTGGAAGCTGAACGCCGGATCGCCGCAGGAGCCGCCGTCGGCGAACATCTTGACGCCGCCGATGCGCAGCATCTCGCCGGGTGTACGGGTAGGAGGATGCGCGGCATACCAGTCGCCGAGGACCACCCCACAGTTGGTTGTGTACACCAGATACAGGCTTGTGCGCAGGCGAAGCTTGCCGTCCCGCTCGAACTGCTGCATGGCCGCCAGGATGTCGGGATCGACATACATGTCCGCCATGGTGGTGACGCCGGACTGAAGGCCCAGCTCCTGCGCCTCCTCCCAGCTCATCCCCGCCATCTCGGCGTCGTTGAGGAGGTGGGTGTGGGCCTCGACGAACCCGGGCAGCAGCGCCTTCCCGCCGAGGTCGATGACGCGCGTCGGCGGCCCTGCGAGGGCGCGGATCTCCGCGTCGCTCCCGACGGTCAGGATGGTGTCGCCCCGAACCGCCAGCGCCGTGGCGGCCGGCGTGGCGTCGTCCATGGTCACGACCTTCCCGTTGACGAAGACGATGTCCGGCGGTTGGCCCGCCGCGATGGCGGGAAGGACCGGGAAGACGGGCGCTGCACAGATGGCGCCTGCAACGAAGATGCTTCGCCAAACGGAACCGGTTTTCATGATGAACCCCCGAGTGGAGGCATTCTACCTCAAGCAGTGGCGTTTTCTCACCGTTGCCGGGGGCGAAGGATACCGGCGGCGCGCCCGCCGGCCCACTGCTCCGCCTTCATCCGGCGCATCGCCTCTCGGTGGGTCGCCCGCTCGATGCCCTTCTCCTCGGGCTGGCCGAAGAGCCCGGGATGGAGGTAGCTGCCCTGCTCGGTTGCAGGCTTGTCCTCCTCCACCGGAATGCGGTGGGCGTTGGCGTAGGCGTCGTGGCGGATCCCGGTGACCTGCCAGGAGACCTCGGTGTTGGCTGCGCTGGTCTGGATGACGAAGGCGTTGTCCCGGACCTTCTGAACGATCCTGGCCTGTGCCCACGTTGCGCCGCTCCCGATCACCGTCAGCTGGTAGCGGAAGTCCCGGTTGAGCGCCTCGAACCAGTCGGGCAGCGTCACCGTGGCAAAGCCGTCGTCGCCGGTCACCACGTTGCCGTTGTAGACGTTCATCATGTCCGGCGACTCGACGAAGGAGTGCGACAGGTACTTGTGCGCCGGATCGAGCGGGTGATCGATCTTGAAGGAGCCCCCGCCCTTCGTGAGGTTGCCGGTGACGGTCACCGAGCCCCTGAAGTAGCCGGCCTGCGAGCCGTCACTGTCGCGCCGTACGTCCAATGCTGAAAAGGCGGAGGTTCCCGTGGTGTTGACCCAGACGCCGGTGTCGCCCTTGGATGTCACCTGGAGGCCGCGGCCACTGCCGGTGTTCTCGATGAAGACCGCATCGCCGGCGGAGCTCGAGGAGAACGATCCTCCAGGGCCGCTGGTGCTCCCGCCACGCACTCCAGTGCCGGAGCTGGAGCTGCCGTTGACGCCGACACCGGAGGAAGAGACTCCCGCAACGCCAACATAGCCGCTGACCCCGAAGACGCCCATGTTGTTGGTGCTGTCGCCGCGTACGGCAGCATCCTGGACGGTCGCAGCATGGATGCCACCGCCTGTGCCGGTGTTGGACAGGTCGAGAAGGTAGTTTCCTGCGCTGGTGGACGCCGAGCCGGAGAACGGCAACGTCAGGCCGCCGGCGTTGTCGTTGCCCCAGACCACCGCCGAGCCGTTGCTCTTGAGCACCTTGCCGCTGGCGCCGCCGGAGGCCGAGAGCTTGCCGGTGGTGACGGCGCTGTTGGCAAGGTCCGCGGTATGAACTGCGCCGTCGTTGATCATGGACGAAACGACTCCGTTGCTCGCAATCTGAAGCGTCACGTCGCCCGAGCTGCCGCCGCCGGAAAGCCCGGCGCCGGCGTTGACCGCGGTGATGTCTCCGCCGCCGCCCGTGTTGTTCTCGGCGA
>JAADFK010000043.1 GCA_013152925.1 Acidobacteriota bacterium
CTGGAGGATCCCGATGTTTCCGGCAGGGCGAAGCGGGAGGAGGCGGCCGTGCGGGCCATGCGGGAACGGCCAAACATCGGGGCAGAAGAGCTCGTGGCGCGAGTGGCCGGAGCGATCGGGGTGAGTGTCGACGAATTGAAGAGCCGTGAACGGGGGCAGCGTCTTTCGAGGGCGCGTGAGCTTCTGGCGGTACTGGGCGTGGAAAGGTGGGGGATCCAGGTCAAGGACCTGGCCGCTGTCTTGGGCAAGCACCCGGTGACGGTGACGGGCTGGGTGATGCGCGGCGTCCGGCGCCGGGTGGAGGATCCGGACATGGCAAGCAAGCTCGACGGGCTCGACGCGATTCTCGCCGGAGCGGAAAACCAGAAACACGAGATGCATGTACCTGGCACCTAAACGAGATGCATGTACCTGGCACCTAAATCGAGGGGGTTCCGGGACGCGGGCCCGGAGCCCGCCGTCACAACCCGGGCGTGTACACCGCGTCGCCGGTCTTCTGATCGACGACGGTGGCGTAGGCCCGGAAGGTGCCGTTGGTGCCCGTTTGCGTGACGGTCAGGAACCCGCCAGAGGCGTTGTTCACGCCCATGCTCTTGACCGAGACCTGCCGCTGCTCGTAGGGCGCGAGGCTCCACACCTGGGAAACGACCTGGTCGCCATCTGCGCCCACGATGGCGACCGTCACGTCCGTCTCGACCCCAGAGGTGTTGACGACACCCACATTCGTCCGGTAATCGTCTGGGATGACCACTTGGGCCTTGACTCCCGGACCCACAGCCGGGACGCCCTGACCGTATCCGCCGGCTCCCTTGTCGTTGGGTGTGAAGGTGTAGGTGGCAGCCCCCACCAGGACCGCCGGAAGGGTGGACCCCTGGGCCGCCGCCTCGATGAAGAGGCCGCCCGAGAGCCCGGCACCTCCCAGCTTGGCGACCATGTCCTTGACTTCAAGGTACCCACCGGCCGGAACCGTGCCCAGGTCGGTCAGGTTCGCAATGGCGCTGGAGTTGTCCTGCCCCTGGCGCAGGAAGGCGCCCCGAATCGTCACCGGTACGGACACGTTGCTCGCGAACCAGCCAGTGGTCGTCCAGAACGTCCCGTTGTACCCGTGCGCCGAGGCGGATGCAGGAACGAACAACAGCTGTTTGGTCTCTCCTGCAGAAACGGCCGGCGCGGCGACGCTGTTGGCGGAGCCCGTGATCATGTGCTGTGTGTACACTGCGTCACCCGTTTCTTGATCCACAACGGTGGCGTAGGCCTGGAACGAGCCCCCGGCTCCCGACTGTGCGGCGGTGAGGAAACCGCCCGAGAGGCTCTTGACCCCGAGGCTCTTGATCGAGACCTGCTTTTGCTCGTATGGCTTGAGGGTCCATACATCTGACGCCAGCACGCTCCCCGCGGCATCATGGACCTGGACCAGGACATCCATCAACTGACCGGATGTGCTGACCACGCCGATGTTCGTCCGGTAGTCTGTTCCCTGGTACATGCCGGGAACGATGACGTCCTCGTAGCTCCCCGCTCCGGTTGCGATTGCCGGCACGCCTTGGCCGTACCCGCCCTGGCCCTTGTCGTTTGGAGTGAAGGTGTAGGTCGTGGCCCGAACGAGCGAGGCCGGCAGGCCCGACCCCTGGGCCGAGGCCTCGATGTAGATGCCACCCGACAGGCCGGCACCTCCCAGCTTGGCGACCATGTCCTTGACTTCAAGGTACCCACCGGCAGGAACAGTGCCCAGGTCGGTCAGGTTCGTGATGGCACTGGAGTTGTCCTGCCCCTGGCGGAGGAACGCCGCCTTGATCGCCACGGGTACGCCGACGTTGCTGGCGAACCAGCCGGTGGTCGTCCAGAACGTGCCGTTGTACCCGTGCGCCGAGGCGGAGGCCGGAATGAACAGCACCTGCCGGGAACCCGCAACACCCTTCTCCGCGAAGGCGATGTCGTCGAAGTACACCAGCGCCGGCTTGGTCCGGCTCGGGTCGGCGGGCGTGATGACCATGGCCTCCACCCTCGCCTTGACCACATCGTCCGGGACCGTGAAGTCCATGGAGACGCTCAGCCACCGGCCCTTCTCGACGGGCCAGAGGCCGGCCCACTCACCACTGCCGGGGCTGCCATCCGCCCGGTACCAGCTGACGTAATAGTCCACTTCGACGCCGTCGTTGTCCGCCGTGTCGGGAACAAACGCCGTCCCGCTCAGTGTGTAGGTGGCCCTCGGAGTCACCGGGACCTCCTGCCATGCTCCGATGCCGCCGCCCGTCCAGTCGGATCGCTGCATCTCCATGGAGCCCGGACCGGATCCTCCGGAGAGGGTGTTCCCGGTGCTCGGGCCGAACCGCACCTGAAGGTCGGGGTTCTCGAACGTCCACCCGCTGACATCGTGATCGAAGGTTCCGTTGACGATCAGGTTCTGCGCCCCCGCCGGCGCCGCGACGGCCAGCAGCACCGCCGCTCCAATGAGAGCTCGTATCACGGGATTGAAACCTGGTATCGCCTTGCGTCGCCTGCTCATCGTTCCCCCTTGCGCCCACGCGGCTCCGAGAGAGCCCAGGCTTGTGGATTTGCTCAAGCATAGCAGGCGGCATGCCGGGGTGACAAGGTGGCCCTCGAGAGAGGTTGTCACGTCACGGTGGGAACCCGGAAGAGCGAGCGCCGGACGATATGAGGGCCCCGGGGACGGCATTCCATCCGGGACCGGGAGTGAGTGGTCGGGTGGAGGGGGGGGGCTCTCCGATGGAAGTTGTTGGAATTGCGAGACTTGTGGAAATGGTGCTGGCTCGTAACCTGGAATGGATCCTCCTCTCATGGGCGGTGCGGTGTGCTGGGGCCGTTGTGGCAGGGGCGGCACACGGCGAAGCTGATCACGAGCACGGACAGTCTTCGCCGCGTGATCGCGTGCATCCACCTCAACCCGGCGGCGGCGGGAGTGGTGGACGGTCCCTTGGCGTACCGGTTCTGCGGTCATCGGGAGCTCGTGGGGCGGAGGAGGAAGCATGGTCTGATGGATGTGGACGAGGCGTTGGCGGTGTTCGGAAAGATGCGGCGGCAGGCCCTGAGGGTCTGCCGGATGGTCATGGGGCTTGCCGCGGACGAAGGGTGGCTCGACGAAAAGCCTGGTCAGCTTCCGTGGCTGGAAGGTGGGGCGGCCGGAATCGAGGTTGTTGGACGATTCGTTGCATCCGGACGAGAGCGGGCCCAGGATCGGGTTTGGTGGCGTCAGCACGGGCCTGGCGAGGCCCGAGATGAGCATCGGGACCTTCCTGGAGCGCGGAGCGGCGGCGCTGGGAATTCCCGTTGACGCGCTGGTGGCATGGTTGTGCCGGCTTGACAAAGGCCTTCTACTGGGTGGCACCCTTGGGGTACCGATCAGCCGGCTGCACTCCGCGGAAGAGCAGGACGGCGCCCAGCACCATCTCGTAGAGCACCATCGGGACGTCGAAAAGGTTGAGGTTCACAATGGTTGCGAAGGTTGGCTCGAGCAGCAGGGCGAGCGTGCAGCCTGCACCCCAGACGCTGGCCAGGACGCCGAAGGCGGCCAGCGTCCTCGGCACGAGCCGCGAGCGGAGCCACAACCAGGCCATGATGGCGGAGGCGAGCGTCCAGAACAGCAGGCCGACGTAGTACTGGTCATATCCCGACAGATGGAGCCGCACCAGCGCCGGCAACTGGTCGGGAGGCAGCAGGTCTGCGTACTCCGGCCGGGTCAGCAGCCGCTGGGCGGTGCACAAGTTGAGCGAGATCAGCAGCCAGGTCACGCCCTGGAAGAGGCGGCCCACGGTCGCCAGCAGCGCCAGCAGCGGATCGACGGCGCGCAGGGCGACGTACAGTGCCACCGCCAGCGCGACCACCTCCAGGCAGTAGGCCAGGTTGCCCACGATGCCCACCCGGAGCTGCGCCGGGTGAGCGAGGATGTTCCGCGCCGCCTGCGCCGGGGGCGCGCCACCGATCAACGGCACCAACACCCCGTAGGTGACCCCGATCACGGTCAGGTTCGTGAGCAGGTATCCCAGGCCGGCAAGCCGCGCCGCGCGCCGGGCCACGTCGTCCACTCCCATCGTCACGTTGTCACCTCCGTGGAGCTTCCGCGGGCGCCTGCGACGAGGAGCCACAGGGCGAAAGCAGGCTCTCCCAGAAGCGCCGGGCGCCTTCGCCGCGGACGCGGGAGAGCCGGAAGGCGCCCGCAAGCCCGAATAGGAACGGAGCTGAGATGCTGACGGCTCTCGGTGTGGAACGTTACGGATTCCTCGTCAAATCCATGACCGCCGAGCTCAAACGCTGCGGCGAAACCGCCAGCCGCTGGCTCGCCCGGGGAACGGGCCGGCACCAGGAGGACATGGAGCACCGCAAGCGGTTGGACGAGGTGGATCGGGCCATTGCCACGATGGCCGGCGCGACACGATGATGGCGTGCCCAGGGGCAAAACGGGGCAGTCACGTCATTCACCGGACGGGGCCGGCACGTAGACGGGGTCTCCCGAACGGTTGTCCACGACGGAGCCGTACGCCAGGAAGGAGCCGCCGGGCGTCGCCGTGCTGAGGATGGCGTAACAGTAGTCGAGGGTCTGCGAGGTGACGGAACGGAAGATCCGGTCCACCTGTTGGTACTCGTAGGGGCGAAGGGTGACGGTTCTGGTCCCCAGCGCATACCCCAGTCCGTCGAAGAGATCGGCCGCGACGGTGATCGTCACACCGCTGGTGTTGACGAAGCCGATGTTGCTCCGGTAACCGGTGGTGGTGGAGGCCGAGTCGGAGAGCTGGACCAGGGGTGCTGACCCGCCGGAGCGGATGGCCGCCGAATCCGGCACCGCGGGGATGAACTGGCCGAAGGTGCCCTCGGAGGTGGCGTTGTAGGTGCGGCTGGTGACCCTGATGGTTCCGGAGGAGGGCGTGATGCGCAACGCGGCGGCGCCGGTGAAACCGAACCAGGCATTCAGGGCGTCGGTGTAGCGCACGCTGTGCCCGGCCGCCAAGGTGTAGGTCACGGACTGCGGAGAGCTGTTCTGCTGATCGCGCTTGAGCAGCTCCACCGTGTACCGCGCCGTGGAAGAGCCGGGGTTCTGGACCTCCACGTCGGTTCGCCAGTGGGTCCCTCCGGCGCCGTTGACGTGGGCCGATCCGGGGATGTACAGGCGATGTCCGGCCGAGGCCGTTCCGGCTTCCGGCGTGATGCACACCGGGTCGCCGGTCCTGTTGTCGATCACCGAGGCGTAGGTGAAGAACCTGGCGCCCGGTGTAGAGGAGCTGACCAGCGCGTAGGCGTCGGAAACGTCGGTCCCGATGGGGTCGGTCTTCTGGTAGAAGCCGTACGGCTCCAGGGGGTAGGAACGGGTGGCGATGAGGGAGCCGTCGCTCCTGTACAGGTCCACCGTCACCGTCATCGCGGTGTCCGTGGCGTTGGCGAAGCCGATGTTGGTCCGGTAGTCGTGGTTCCGGGTCAGCTGGATCAGGTGGGCCACCTGGTTGCTCTGGATCGCCGCGCCGGTTGGCCGGCCGGCGATGAACTGACCGTAGGTGCCCGAGGGGACGTTGTTGTAGGTCCGGGAGGCGACGACCAGGGAATGGTCCGACCCGAAGTAAAGGGAGCCCGATCCCGAGCTCTGGCCGAAGGTGGTTCCGAGGACGTCGGCGAGCTTGACCGAGGCGCGGACCGGCACGAAGACCTGCTTGCCGATGATTCCCCTGTGATCATTGTTCCCCGGCAGGTAGTAGAGGTTGACGTACGCCGGGGTGTCGGCCCCGTTGAAGATCACCACGTCCGAGACCCAGTTGGTGCCGCTGAGCCCGGTGATGTGGGCCGAGGCGGGCACCAGGTAGGTGAGCTGGCCGGCCGACTCGATGGGTGGATCGTGTGGCTGGATATTCAGGGTGAACTGTCCGGAGAATCCCGCCTCCCACAGTGTCATGGGGCCCGAGGCGACGCGGAAACCCCGCCAGGACCACCGGGAGGAGGGGGAGGCGTCGATGCGGCTCGCCGAGCGGCAGGCGCCGGCGACGCTGCTGGCCCCGCCGCCCACCCACACCCGCGACGAGCCCGAGGAGGGCCCGGTTGGATCGGTGACAGCTGCGGTCCCCAGGTGGTCGGTGTACCAGTCGGCCACCCATTCCCAGACGTTGCCGTGCATGTCATACAGGCCGTATGCGTTGGGCGACTTCGACCCCACCGGTTGCGTGCTGTTCGTGCTGTTGCCGCACCACACCATGAACGTGTCGAAGAGGGAGCAGAAGGAGCAGTCGTCCACGGCACAACCCGGATCGTCGCCGAAGGAGAAGGGCGTCTGGGTCCCCGCCCGGGCCGCCCGCTCCCACTCGGCTTCGGTGGGAAGCCGGAACGCCGTGGTATTCGTCATGGCGTTGAGCCTGCCGATGAAGCTGGACGCGGTGCACGTGGACCCCGTGGCGCCGCCGCAGATGTCGTCCCACGAAACACAGTACACGGGGTAGTCCGCGCCGACCCCGCTGCTGCCGCAGGAGGTGGGCATGGGCGACCCCATCACCGCCTGCCACTGGGCCTGGGTCACCTCGTGGGTGCTCATGAAGTAGTCGCTGGTCAGGGTCACCTGGTGGAGGTCCTCGTTCCCGCCCCGATACCGCTCGTTGGACGGCGACCCCATGGTGAAGGTCCCTGCCGGGATGCGGACCATCGTGAGGGTGATGCCGGGGGCAATTCCCCGTTTTCCGCCGCCCCCCCCGGTGGGATCCAGCGCATCGACGGCCACGCGCATGGTCGTGCTGGAGAACTCCTGCGGCAGGGTGGCCGAGGCGTTCCACACGATCCTGTGATTGGCGCCGTTTCTGATCCCCGGTCCGACATCGCCGGAAAGGGCGCTGTCCGTCGGCCGGATGTTGTACGGTCCGCCGCCGGTGGAGAAGAAGACGACCACCACCGCGCCGCCGGCGGAGACGTTGCTCAGGTCGTACAGAACCTCCACCGTGCCGTCGGCGAGCTGCCGCCCCCGCACGTTGGAGACCCGGATGGTGTCGGCCCCCGCCGGAGCAGGCGCCGCGGCCAGAGCCACCAGCGCCACGACACCGGCTCGCGCCAGCGTTCGCCAGATGCTCCCCGTGTCCTTCGATGCCGTCGTGCGTTCCGTGCGAGCTCGATAGCTGGCCATGGCGCCTCTCCTCCTGCCGTTGCCCGCGGCGGAAGATGAAAGCAACGATGGCGCAGGGCACGAGGCCCCAACATCATCTGGGGCGTGCACCTCGTCCGGGGGCGATGAAACAAATCAACGAATTTTCCGGGCGTGGATCCGCGAGGATCTTGCCTGTTGTTCCCAAGGTACCGGGAGCTCTGGAAACCGTCAAGGACGGCGTGTCCCGCCATGAGGCACGGGTTTCGTTGAGCGGAATCGGGACCGGGGAGGGGGGCATGTCCTCCGCGTCACGAGCGCCCGGGTCCGGTATCAGGAGCCCGGCGGCGCCGGGGCCAGTCCCTCCGCCCGGGCGTCGGCGAGGACCTGGGCGGCGTGGGTCGAGGGGTTGACCTCCGCGTAGGACCGGACCACCCTCCCGTCAGATCCAACGAGGTAGGAGATCCTCTTTGGGAAGGGGAGGAGCGCCCTCGAAGCGCCCACCGCCTTGGCCAGGCGGTGGTCCGTGTCGGAGAGCAGGAGAAAGGGGAGGTGGTACGTCTCGGCGAAGCGGCGGTTGGAGTCGGGGGAGTCGTACGAGACCCCGAGAACGGTGAGCCCCGCTGCCGTGACGTCCTCCCAGGAGTCCCGGAATGCGCAGGCTTCCTTGGTGCATCCGGGAGTGTTGGCCTTGGGGTAGAAGTACAGGAGATAGGCGGTGCCAGCGAGGTCCTCCGAACGGACGACGCTGCCGTCGTGGGCGGCCAGCTCAAAGGCGGGGAATGTGTCTGTGGGCTCGAGCATCTTGCCTCCCTCGGCGAGACCCGCGAGGAGAAGGGCCGCCAGGATCATGGGGATCGCTCTCTGCATGGTGCCTCCGTCGGGGAAACGGTGTGGCGGGCCGTGTTATTCCAGGGGCTCCGGGCACGGGGAGACACGCTTTCCCCCGAGCGCTGGGATGGAAAGCTCGATGGGTGGGGATGATGTTCTTTTCCTGTCATCCCGAGCGAAGCCGCAGGGCGGCGGAGCCGAGGGATCTTCTCTGCAATCAAGGGTCTGTGGA
>JAADFK010000044.1 GCA_013152925.1 Acidobacteriota bacterium
GCGCCCCCCGCCGCGGAGGCGGACGATACCTTCGCCACCCCGGCCGCCCCGGCCGCCGCGGCCGGCGCCGGAGGAACGGGAGGCGCTTTCCCCCCGCCGGCACCGCCAACCGGCCCGAGATCCAACGGGATCTCGGCGAGGCCGTCGGCCACGGGCTCCCGGACGCCGTTCACCCAGCCGCGCACCCGGAGCTGGATGGAGGGAACCGGGGTGCCGCCTGCGGAGCCCCGCAACGCCCGGAGGTCCACGGGCGTCAGCGAGGGATCGATGGTGCGGATGGTCGTGGTGAACGAGCCGCCACTCCCCACGAGCCCCCCGAGCGTCACGAAGGGTAGCGAGGGGGCGTTGAGGAAGTCGAGGGCGATGCGGCCGTGCTCCACCACCTTGCAGCCGTCACGCCCCTGCACCCCCGGGGGACATTCCAGGAGCTCGACCGTCAGCGTCTCGGTATTCTCCCCGCGAGTAGTGGCGGCGGGAACACGCACGGGCGTGTGGCTGGCAGCTACCCAGAGCTCGAAGGCGCCCCGGGCTCGGTGCTTCATACCCTCCCCCTGCGCCCCCGGAGGCTGATTCCCGGATTCCTGCGCCGGATCGAAGCGCGGGGTAGCCGGATCATGGATCGCCGCCCCGGCCGTCGAAGGGCTTTCGGCCATCGTCGCCGGATGTACCGGGCCCGCGCCCAGCAAGACCGGCAGGAGGCACAGTGTCGTCAGAGATCGCCGCATGATGCCTCCAAGCCGTGGACCCGGCCCTCCGCCGCTTCCGCCGCAGCGCGCCGGTGACGGCAGCTTCGCATCCGGCGGCTCATCCGTTGGCCGAGCGTGCCATCCACCCTCCCCCTCGTGACGGCGCATCCAGAGCCCTCCATCCTACAGCCCCGGGTAGGAAGCCTTGAGTTGCTGGACATACTGAAGCGCCCTGTCCCTGTGTTCCTTCCAGTATCGCCCGTACTGCTCGAGCTCCTGCTCGCACGGCTCCATGTTCCCGAGCTCCCCATGGAAGGCCCGGAGGACCTTCTCGACCGTGTCCGCCGAGGGGATCTTCCTGGTGTGCTTGAGGAAGAACTCCACCTTGGAAGGGTACAGGACGAAACGGTCCTTGAAGCCCAGGGGATAGAGATCGAGGAACGGCATGGTGGGCATATCGGCACAGACGGACTGCATCCGTCCGAGATGTTCCACCACGTCCTGGAGGTACAGGATCTTCGGGCCGTCTTCCGGCGACGCCAGGCGGCCGGCGGCGCCCACAGAGTACGCCCCAAGAAGCTGCAGTATCGGACCGGCCTCGTCCGAGAAGGCGTCCTTCCGGTTCTCAAGCCCGCCGATCCTCGTGTCGATGGGATCCGCCTCGGCACGCGCCGCCTCGTAGCGAGCGTCGCAGTCGGGACAGATCTCGGAAAGCCGCGCGGCCGCGTGCGCATCCCGGCGGGCCCGATATTCGACGGCCGCCCGCTGGAGGGTCCGGTAGTAGGCGTCGATGGCACTGGTGGCCACGGCGGCCGGCGCTGGCGCCGGCTTAATTTCCTCGTGGAGCCGGCAGCTCAGCTCGTAGCCGGCTTGCGCCGGGGCGGTGCCCCGAGGCGTCCCGGCGCCCAGTCCGATGGGGTTGAAGCTCAGGAGCTTGCGCGCCTCGCCGGGAGCGAAGTGGATCTGGAAGCTCTGGACGGTGCTCCTGCGGTCCAGGGTGCCGGCCAGCACGGCGTCCACGGGCAACGGCGCCTTCTTCCCAACCCCCGTGGCCACATGGATGGGCGTAACCACGTCGAAGGTCATGGAGGGGGCGGCCTCGAAGCGGACCTCGCAGTCCACCAGGGCCTCCCCCGAGGCGTCGCGTTTGGAGGGCCGCACCCTGAAGATCCTGGCGGCCTGCCCCTTGAGGGAGAGGGGAGGAACCGAGATGCTCCACCGGTCGCTCGCACCCTCCGGCGAGACCTGGAGGACGCGGGCGCCGGGGCTCGTGTAGGGCCTCTTGCGGTCGAGCCGGGGGTCGAAGAGCTCATGCCCGGACCGATTCTGGAGAAACTCTTCGGCGAACTGCCGCCAGAGCAGGTCCGGATCCGACCCCGCGGGGTCCGGCCGGCCCGAGGCATCGCTCCGCCGCCGGACGGCCCGGCGCAGGGCCACGTAGCCGTCTTGCTCGGTGCCCGAGTCCACCTGCCGCTTGCACTCCTCCAGCGTCGTCAGCAAGAGCTCGCGGCCGTAACGGTGTACGAGGTAATTCACGAAGAGGCCCGCACTGTATCCCTGATCGGCCTTGTGGAGACCCCTGAGGCCGAGATCGTACAGCTCGGTGTTGTAGATGGGCGCCCGATTGCCGGGCACGAGGCCGGGATCGCCCACCGCATCGAGCTCCACAGCGGTGGAGAGCGCCTCGTTGAGCCAGGCGTAGGGGAACTCCTTTCCGATGGCCTTGCCCACCCAGGCGTTCCAGAAGGTCGAATACCCCTCCCACCCCGGCTGTACGAAGTGGAAGAGCTCGTGGGCCAGCGTCTGCCGCAGCTCGCGGCGGTCGTAGCCCGGAATGTTCGACGGCAGGTTGAAATCCAGCCACTTTCCACCGGACTTGCCCTGGCGGAACCCGGCGTAGACGATGTCGCCGGATCCTTTCTTCGTCAGGGAGATGTAGTACGCATCGAGCTTCACCGGGACCGCTGGGTAGCCGACGCCGGCCCCGCCGGCGGCGACGCCGGTATCGAGGAAACGCCGGGCCGCCTCCAAGGCCTCAAGGGTCCACCGGGCCGTCTCGCCGGAGATGATGGGGCTCGGGTAGTGGAGCACGAAGTGCTCACCCTCCAGCTTCTCCATCCAGAAACGCGTCCACGCGTCCCGGAGCTCCGGTGCGGCCTCGTAGGCGATGGTGCCACCCCCGACGAGGACGATGGCAACCACGGAGGCGTGATGGAGCTCCGCCTCGTACACGCCGGTGGCGGCGTCGTGCTCCATGGCGTGGAGGTGCCAGAGGGCGCTGTGGACGGAACCATCGTGGGAGGTGGCCTCCTCGTAGAAGGCCAGCGCCACATCCTTGCGCTGCTCCGGCGCCACCTGCACCGTCGAGGGCATGCGGATGCGTACCGCCTGCGGGACGGCCTCCGCCGAGGCCGGTTCGATTGACATGTAGGCCGTCAGCGCTTTCCAGTCAGCCGCCGGCGCCACCCGGGGTGTGGTTTCCCGGACCCTCACGCCCGCCGGATCCCCGGAGTACACGTCGATCCACGGCACAGAAGTCTTCGCCCAGACGGCGGTCCGCGCCCCGGAGGTGGGGGCGGTCGGCGCTACGGCCGTGTGGGGCGGCGGACTGGGAGCCGGCACAGGTCGAAGGGGCGCACCCTCAAGCCGGTAGCTCTCACAGGTCTCCTCCAGCCGGCGAACCGCGAGCCGGCGGTCCACGTTTCCCACGATGACCAGATCCCCCGCCTCGAGTCCTTCGTTCCGGGGCACCAGCCAGCATCCGTCTCGCCTCTGGACGGCGAGCCAGTCCCCGCTGGGGCTGAAGGGCACAGGACACCTCGCCCGGAGCACCTCGAGGGCCCTTTCGAGGGGGTAGGGGCCACCGAAGACACGGTCCCCGGGGAGGACGCCGTCCAGGCTGCGAACGGTCAGGCAACGGCTCTCGGCCCGGCGATAGAGCGGGTAGTGTCCCCCTTCAGGCTCCTGGGCCGAGACCGGCGCACACAGGAGGGTGACACTCCACAGGCCCCAGACCATCCCACCGACGGTACGCCACCACCCTCCGGCCCGGACCCGGGCCGCCCGATCCCTCACGTCCAACCTCCGTGATCCCGTGACTGCAGTACAAAGGTCGCAGGAGCCTGCCCCCACTGTAGCAACGCCGCCCCGGCGTGGGCAAGACATCACGGCATTCCGGAGTCGGGGTACCGCTGACGCCACCGGAATGGCGGGCTCACTCTCTCATCTCCGGCGTTCGCTTTCCCGCGGGGCAAGGGACGCCGGCGCCAGGGAGCAGCTGCCAGCCTTCGCGTCAGAGACCCCGCAACGTCAACCACCGGAGCTGGCAACCGTACCCAACGGCCGTGGTGAGGGGTGGGCCGGTGGGTAGGATCATCGGGAAACGAGCGAGCCGAGCCCTTCCCATCACACTGGCGGAACGGCGTGACCGTCACCGTTTTCGTTTCCGTTTCCGGGATGGGTCCGTGCCATCATGTAGGGCGAATGGAGCCGATGGATCTTCCCCGGGGCTGGTGGGAGTGGGGCTCGGGTGAGCGCGTGCTGCACCTGGCTCCCGCCAACGGCTTTCCGCCGGGTGACGGCGCTGGCCGAGGGCCTGTCTACGTGGTCCGGACCCGCTCCACGGCCTCCAGCCATCCGGCGAAGAGGCGTTCCCGCTCGGTGGCGAGCATCCGGGGGTGGAAGACCCGCTCGGTCTGCCGGGCCGCGGCGAGGCTCTCCGGGGTCTTCCAGAAGCCGGAGCCCAGGCCCGCCAGGAAGGCCGCTCCCGTGGCCGTGGTTTCGAGTACGGCGGGGCGGTTGACGGGCACGCCGAGGATGTCGGCCTGGAACTGCATGAGGAAGTCGTTGGCCGCGGCGCCGCCGTCCACGGCCAGCTCGGTGATGGGGATACCGCTGTCGGCGTTCATGGCGTCGATGACGTCGCGGGTCTGGTAGGCCAGGCTCTCCAGGGTGGCGCGGACGATGTGGGCGCGGTTGGAGCCTCGGGTCAGGCCGAGGATGGCGCCCCGGGCTCCTGTGTCCCACCACGGTGCGCCGAGCCCGGTGAAGGCGGGCACCACGTAGACGCCGCCCGTGCCGCCCGCGGCCTCCGCGATCTCCGAGGTGGCGGCGGCATCTCCGACGAAACGGAGCTCGTCGCGGAGCCACTGGATGGCCGAGCCGGCAGAGAAGACCGAGCCCTCCACGGCGAAACAGGGCTGGCCGTCCATGCGGCAGGCCACGGTGGTCAGCAGGCCGTGGCGGCTCGCGGCGAAGCGCCTGCCCATGTTCATCATGACGAAGGCGCCCGTGCCGTAAGTGTTCTTGGCCATGCCGGGCTCCCAGCAGCACTGGCCGAAGAGGGCGGCCTGCTGGTCGCCGGCGATCCCCGATACCGGGACGCCCCCGGGGATCGTCCCGTGGGGGGCCGTCTCGCCGAAAACGCCAGCACTGGGACGGACCTGGGGCAGCAGGGCCCTGGGGACGCCGAGGATGGAGAGGAGCTTCCGGTCCCACGTGCCCTTCCGGACGTTGTACAGCATGGTGCGGGAGGCGTTGGTGGGGTCGGTGGCGTGGACGGCGCCCCCCGTCAACTTCCACAGTAGCCACGAGTCCACCGTGCCAAAGGCGATCTCACCGGCCTCGGCACGGGCCCGGATCTCGGGGTAGCGGTCGAGGATCCAGCGGATCTTGGTGCCGGAGAAATAGGCATCCACCACGAGGCCGGTCCTGGAGCGGATGGCGTCCTCGTGGCCCTCACGGACCAGCCGGCGGCAGATCTCCTCGCTTTGGCGGCTCTGCCAGACGATGGCGGGATGCACCGGCTCGCCGCTCTCACGGTCCCACAGGATCGTCGTCTCGCGCTGGTTGGTGATGCCGATGGCGCGGAGCTCGCTGGCGCCCGCGCCGGAGGCGGCGAGAGCCTCTTCCATCACGTGAAGGCTCGTGGCCCAGATCTCCCCGGGGTCGTGCTCCACCCAGGCGGGTTCCGGGTAGCGCTGGCCGATCTCGGCGTGGGCCCTGCCGAGGATCTCTCCCCCGTGGGAGAAGACGAGGGCGGTGCTCCCCGTGGTTCCCTGGTCGATGGCGAGGATGATGTCGGGCATGGCAGTTCTCCGTTCGGGCGGGGAGGCTGGAAGTGTCCGGCCACCTGCGGCTGCGAGCACCTTCCCCGTGAGTATACGGGAGGCGCGGGCTCTGGAAGCCGGCCCGGTGACCCGGAACACGTGCGCTCCGGTGAGGACTTGTGATACTTGTTTCGATACATACCTATCGAGAGAGATCATGACGAGGAGGCCTCCATGCACCGATACGTGAGTCATTTGATGCCCATTGCGCTGATCCTGGCGGTCCTGCCGCTCGGAGCCCAAACGGTGTATGTGCCGGCGTCCGCCCACGTGGCGGGGTACGGGGGGACGAACTGGCGGACCGATGTGGAGATCAAGGCCTGTGACGGCGCCAGCGCCGAAGTCCGTCTGGAGGCCCTGCTGCGGGATCGTGCGAACCCGTCGCCGGATTCCAGGACTGTCTCACTGGGCGAGGGTGAGGCCACCCGCCTTCAGGACGTTCTCGCCGCTACCTTCGGGTTGAGCAGCGCCGCCGCCCTGAGGGTCACAACGCTCTCGGGATGTGCCTTCGTCACGAGCCGGACCTACAACGACGACGCCGGCGGCACGTTCGGCCAGTACGTCCCGGCCATACCGGAATCCGAGGCCTTCGGTTTCGGAGAGACCGCCGAGCTGATCCAGCTCTCCCAGTCGGCGAACGACAACTCCGGCTACCGCAGTGCCGTGGGTCTGGTCAACCTGACGGGTGTGGGCCTCAACATGGACCTGGAGTTTTTCACATCCGGCGCCGCCTCCCTGGGCTCGGTGAACGAGATTCTTGACCCCTACGAGTTCGTCCAGCTGGACCGGGTGTTTTGGAGGGTCACGGCCCAGGCCGTGCCGGACGGCTACGTCCTCGTCACCACCGGAACGCCCAACGGCCGTTTCCTGGCCTACGCCTCCGTGGTGGACAACGGGAGCGGTGATGCCGTCTTCATCCCGGCGCTCAGGGCTCCGGCGGCGATCGGGGCCGCCATCGTGGCCGATCACGATACGGCCGACGCCTTCCCGCGGCTCGCCGCCTCCGACATCGACGCGGCACGGGCGGCCTTCCCGAAGATCTTCTACGGTCACACCTCCCACGGCAGCCAGATCGTGACCGGGCTCCAGATACTTCAGAATGAGAGCTCCTCACTGGCGCCGCCCGCGTTCACCGAGATCTCGGAGGACTTGGGCCACAACGGTGATCTCAGTTGGGTGGACAGCACCCGCGATGCCCTGGGCTCCACGGGCAACGGCTTCGCCATGGTGGTCTGGTCCTGGTGTGGCGGCGCCTCGGACAACACGCCCGAGGGCATCGCCACCTACGTAGCCGCCATGGACCAACTCGAGCGCGACTACCCGGACATCGTCTTCGTCTACATGACGGGGCATCTCGATGGCTCAGGCCCCGAGGGCGCGCTCCATCGTAACAACGAGCAGATCAGGAGCTGGTGCCGGGCCCACGGCAAGGTGCTCTTCGACTTCGCCGATATCGAGAGCTGGGATCCCGACGGCAACCACTACCCGGACGACGACGATTCCTGCAACTGGTGCGCCACCTGGTGCGCCTCCCACTCCTGCCCCTCCTGCGGCTCCTGCGCCCACTCCCACTGCTTCAACTGCTACCGCAAGGGACAGGCCTTCTGGAAG
>JAADFK010000045.1 GCA_013152925.1 Acidobacteriota bacterium
CGTGGTGGCAGCACGCCACCCTCCACCGCGGCGTCGCGTGCGTAGCCGCTGAGCAGGATGCAGGGGATACCCGGCGCCCTTTGTGCAACGGCCCGCAGCAGCTCCATCCCTCCCATTCGGGGCATGATCGTGTCGGACAGGAGGAGATCCACGTTCCAGCCGTTCTCCTCCAATACCTTGAGGGCCACCTCTCCGTCTTCCGCCGTCAGCACGTGGTAACCCTGGTTGGCGAGCCCGGCCGCAAGTGCCGCGCGCACGCCGGGATCGTCCTCCACCAGAAGGATCGTCTCCGAGCCGCCGCGAAGCGGTCCCGTGGGGGTCTCCACGATCTCGGTGGCGCGACGTTCCACCACGGGCAGGTAGATCTGGAAGGTGGTACCGTGTCCCGGCTCGGAGTAGGCGTGGATAAACCCCTCGTGTTGCTTGACGATCCCAAACACCGAGGCCAGCCCGAGGCCGGTGCCGCTGCCGGGCGCCTTGGTGGTGAAGAACGGCTCGAAGACGCGCTTGAGCGTGACCTCGTCCATCCCCTCCCCGGTGTCCGACACCGTGAGGAGAACGAACGTCCCCGGCGCCGTCCACGGGTGTGAGGCCACGAACTCGTCGTTCACAACAACGCTGCCGGTCTCGATGGTGATGGTCCCGCCTTTCGGCATGGCGTCGCGCGCGTTGGCACAGAGATTCATGAGAACCTGGGTCAGCTGGCCGGGGTCCGCGTGCACGGTTCCCAGGTGTTGTGCGGGGAGATAATCGATCACGATGTGCTCCCCGATGAGACGTTGCAGCATGTCGAGGTTTGCCTCGACGATGGCGTTGAGGTCCAGGTCCACCGGTTGCAGCACCTGGTTCCGGGAAAAGGCCAGGAGCTGACGCGTGAGATTGGCAGCGTGCTCACAGGCATCTCCGATCACGTTCAGCGAGCGTTCGAGATCCACGCCCGCCCGGTGCAGCCGGAGCATATCCACGGTGGTGACGATTGCCGTCAGGGCGTTGTTGAAGTCGTGAGCGATCCCGCCGGCCAGCTGGCCCACCGTCTCCATCTTCTCCATCTGGCGCATGCGCTCCTCGAGCCGCCGGCGTTCGGTAATGTCGCGGCTGAAGGTGGCAAACCCCAGCCGCTCCCCGTCCTTCCCCAGGAGAGGAAAGACCAGGGATTCGACCTGGAAGGCGGTGCCGTCCTTCCGCCGCTTCTTCAGCGTGCCCTCCCAGGTGTGGCCCGAGCGGACGGCGGCCCACATTTCCCGGTGGGTTTCCGAGAGCTCGTCTTGGCCATAGAGTACGTTGCGCCTGGCGCCAACCAGCTCGGTACGGCTGAAGCCGGTGAGGCGGCACATGGCCGGATTGGCGTAGGTGATGACACCGTCGTGATCCGTGGTGAAAATGGCTTCGGGCGAGCGTTCCACCAACAGCGCCAGCCGCCGCGCCTCCGCCTCGACCTTCTGGAGCTGGCTGAGATCGACAACGAAGCCGATACCTCCGGCGACCCTGCCGTCCGCGCCCAATTGGGGAATGGTGACCAGCATGCCGAAGAGCTCACGGCCCGAGAGGGTCGAGCGGAAAGGCCCGGTCCCCTCCCGCCGCTGGCCCTCGAGGGTCTCCCGGAGCGCTTCCACGATCCGCCGGTCCGGGAGGGTGTTGAGGTCGAAGCCCACCAGCTGCTCGCACTCGATGCCGAGGATCCCGGCCAGCCTCGGGTTGCAGCCGGTGACCGTGAGATCCGTGTCGAAGGTGAAGACACCGACCGGCGCATTGTCCAGGATGGAGCGCAGACGCAGCTCGCTCTCCTTCGCCCTTGCGGCATCTTCCCTGGCCAGCTGGAACAGTCCGCCGATCAGCCATACTCCCGCGAAGAGCAGGACCGACACGATGAGCATCAGGAGCTCGTGCTCGGTGCGGAGCTCCCGAGCTTGCGGGCCTTTCCCCAACCACGACAGGAGCATCCACAGCCGTTCTCCCGCCAGTACGAGGAGGGCCGTGGCGATGAGCCCCCAGGCCAGGCGCTTGCCGCTGCGCCTGATCTGCCACAGAGCCGCCAGGGCAGCTGCGATCTGGAAGATCGCGGAAAGCTCGGTGAGCGCCGTGGTGCTCACGGGGTCCGCCGGACGCCGGGCATACGATGGGGAGCGATGTCAGGGATCGGCAGGGCCCACGGCCGGCTGGCGCCGTGCCGCCACCCGCCGTGGGACTCGCAAATGAGGACCCCAGATAAGACCATCCGCTGTTGATCCTTCAATCGATGGAGCTCCAACGTTTTGTACTTGAGAACCAATTCTACTCATGTGACCGTTCCGTGTCAATCCTCCCAAACCATGATCAGTGGACGGCAAGCTGAGCTCGCAGGAACGGCGGCTCCGCCCGGGTGTCCAGAGCTTTGGCGGGCGGCTGCCGTATTCTCCTGCACATGGCCGCCGGCTGCTGCTGCTATGATGAGAGGTGGAACGGGGTCGTCGAAATGTGGCCAAGATGGAAACGCAAGGGTCGGATCAACGGATCATGACTCGGCTTTCGCGAGCCGCGGGAAACGTGGAGCGTGGAGCGTGATGCGCCGAACCGGTACCGTGGTGACGCTGGTGGCGGTGGTGAGCCTCATGGTGACCGGCGCGATCTTCGGTATCGGCGCAGTGCGGCGATCCCTGGTCGCCAG
Organism: Acidobacteriota bacterium; assembly: GCA_013152925.1. Lineage (GTDB taxonomy): Bacteria > Acidobacteriota > Thermoanaerobaculia > Thermoanaerobaculales > Sulfomarinibacteraceae > JAADFK01. The sequence continues at coordinate 2,645 of JAADFK010000045.1, forward strand.
GGCGGTGCGGAGCTGCGGGGTGTGGTTGCCCGCGGTGGCGGTCGGTCGCCGGCAGGCCGTCCAGGACTGGCTGGAGGCTGGGTTGCGGGATGCGGCGTTCGTCGGGAGTTATCCCGAAGCCCTCAAGGCCGCTGGTGGCACGGTATCTCCGGTGCGAGCCGTCGAGCTTCTGAACACCATTGCCGCGGCGCATGGATACCGCCATATCCGGATTGTCGACGAGAGGGGCCGGGTCGTCGCCGAATCGACGCCCGGGCTCCCGGGAAGCTCTCCGCCCGTCCCCCTCGGCGCATCGCCGGCGAGGGTTGGAGCTCCGGTGGGTCTCGAATCTGGTCCCAGTGGATCCCGTTTCGTGGTCTTCAGGGCGGCCGTCGGGGAAAAGGGGACCGTCGAGATCCTCGACCACTCCGTGGCCGAGCTGGGCTCGATGGTCGCCACCCCCGGGGGCTTCGCGCACGACGTCCGGACGGTGATTCTCCAACGCGCTTCGACAGGAAGCTGGACGATGCTGGACAGCGCCGGTGTGACCGTTCCGGCGACCGCCGAGATCGTCCGCATGGTGGAAGAGACGGTGGCCGCCAGTGGCCCACTCTCCGAGATTGTGCTTCCCGACGGCCGGCCGGGCTTCGCCGCGGCGCTTCCGGTCAGCGGAACCGGCTGGTGGATCGTGTCCACGGTGGGTCGTCGGGACGTCCTGGCGGGAGCGTTGCACGAGGCGCTGCAGCTGGGCTGGCTCATTGGCGTGCTCCTGGCGCTCGCCCTGGCGGTGGGTCTGGGGTTGTGGCGGCACCAGCGCTCCCGTCACTACCGGGAGTTGGCGCGTTCGGAGGTGCGGTACCGGACGCTCTTCCAGTCGGCGCCGGTCTCCTTGTGGGAGGAGGACCTCTCGGGCCTCAAGGTGGAGTTGGACCGGCTCGCCGGGAGGGTTGGTGACCTGGAGAGCTTCCTCCGGCAACGTCCGGAGGAGCTGCGGCGCCTTCTGGCCACGGTTCGAATCATCGATGTCAACCGGGCGACGCTGCAGCTGTACGGCGCCTCTTCGAAGGAGGAGCTGGCCAACGCGCTGAACGATCTGGTCACGGAGGAAGCTGCACCGGCGCTGGCGGCGGAGATGGCGGCCCTGGCGCGGGGCGAGCGGCAGGTGTCGATTCAGGTCGACACGGCAGCGCTCGACCGGGAGCCACTGACCGTCCTCGTGCACGTCAGCATTCCCCCGGGCGCCGAGGGATACCGTTCGGCGACGGTGGCCGTCGTCGATCTGACCCGGCAGGAGGCGGCGCTGCGGTTGGTGGAGGCATCGGAGAGGCGGTACCGGCTCCTCTTCGACTCGGCCGCGGACGCCATCTTCATCCACGACTTCGAGGGCCGTATGCTGGACGTCAACGAGCTTGCCTGCCGGCGGCTCGGCTACTCCCGGGAAGAGCTTCTCTCGATGACCCCGGGGGATTTCACGCCTCCCGAGGTCTCGGAGCTCCTGCCGGAGCGGCTTCAGAAGATCCGCGAGGCCGGATCCCTGGTCTTCCAATCCACGCACGTGGCACGGGACGGCCGTGCCATTCCGGTGGAGATCAACGCGCGGGTGGTGGAGCTGGACGGCCGGAAGGTGGTGCTCAGCCTGGCTCGCGACGTCAGCGAACGCCGTGCGGCCCTCAAACGGATCACCTTTCTCAACCGGCTCCTCCAGACCCGGTCCGCCGTTACCCGGTTGACCATCACAGAGCGGGACCGCCAGCGGCTCCTCGATGGTGCCTGTTCGATTCTGGTCAACGAGGGCGGATTCGGGCTGGCCTGGATCCTCGAGGTGGATGCGGAGAGGGGGGGAGCTCGCGTGACGGCGGTCTCGGATCCGGAGAACTCCTTTCTCGATGCCGTCCGGCAATCCGTTGAACGCAACCTCTGGGGCACACCCTGCGGAGAGACCCTGCGCTCGGGCCGTCCGACGATCATCAACGAGCTTCTGGGCGAAACGGGTGATTCGCTGGGCTTGCGACAGGCGGCGATCGAGAAGGGGTACCGGTCGATGGCGGTGTTCCGGATCGAGGCCGGGGGCCGTGTCGCGGGAACGGTGGGCATCTGCTCGGAGAGCCCCGGCGTGTTCGGGGAGGAGGTGGAGGAGCTCCTCCGGGAGCTGGCCAGCGATCTCGCCTTCGCCCTGGAGGCGATGGAGACACGGCAGGCACTGGGGCGTAGCGAGGAGCTGTACCGCTTGCTGGCCGAGCAGGCCCAGGATGTGGTCTACCGGTTCCGGCTCCAGGCTCCCGTGGGCTTCGAGTACATCAGCCCGTCGGTTGAGCGGGTCCTGGGGTACGGGGCGGACGAGATTCTCTCCAACCCCCGCCTTCCACTTCGTGCCCTCCACCGGGAGGACCGGTCCAAGGCTCTGTCGCTGCTCCGGGGGCAGCTGGAATCGGGGAAGGCCCTGATCCTGCGGTGGTATCGGCGGGACGGGATGGTGGCCTGGATCGAGACCCTCAACACCGTTCTGCTCGACGAGGAGGGGCGGGCGGAGGTGCTCCTGGGGGTCGGCCGCGACATCACGGAACGGGTTCGCGCCGAGCAACGCTACCGCATGCTCTTCGAACGGAACCTGGCCGGTGTCTACCGCTCGGCCATCGACGGCCGGATGATCGACTGCAACGAGGCCTTCGCCAGGATCTTCGGCTTCGAGTCGCGGGAGGAGCTCCTCGAGTATTCGGCGTGGGACCTCTACGGGGACAGGGCGGTACGGCGCCGTTTTCTGGCGGAGCTGTGGCGGAAACGCGCCCTGGCCGCCTACGAGCAGCCCATGGTGCGGCGGGACGGGAGCCCTTTGTGGGTCGTGCTGAGCGCCGTCGTGGTCCCCGACGAGCACGGCCAGCTCACGGAAATCGAGGGAACCCTGATGGACCTGACGGAACGCCGCGGGATGGAGGAGGAGCTTCGAAACACCGCCCGGAGGCTGGAGCAGGCCCAGCGCGTCGCCCACGTGGGCAACTGGGAGTGGGATCCCGGCAGTGGCGCGGTGTACTGGTCGGAGGAGCTGTACCGGATCGTCGGGCTGGAGCCGAGGGATTTCTCGACGCCCTTCGAGGGCTTTCTTGACCGGGTTCACCCCGAGGATGTGGAACGGGTGCGGCGTGCGGAATCGCTGGCGCTTTCCGGCGAGCAGGAGTACACCATCGAGTACCGACTGCTTCGCCCCGACGGCAGCGTTCGGTGGGTGGTCGACCGCGCGGAGGTGGTTCGAGACGCGGTCGGAAACCCTGTTCGGCTCTTCGGGACCATCCAGGACATCACCGAACGGCGTGTTCTCGAGGAACAGCTCCTTCAGGCACAGAAGATGGAGGCGATCGGACGTCTCGCGGGAGGGATCGCCCACGATTTCAACAACATCCTCCAGGCCATGATGATGTTCGGCGAGCGGCTGCGCATGTCGGCCGGAGAAGCCGGCGAGGCATTGATCGGCGAGCTGTCCGAGCAGATGCAGCGGGCAGCCGCGCTGACGCGGCAGCTTCTCCTGTTCTCCCGGCAGGAGACGGCCCATCCGGAGGATCTCGATCTCGGGCAGGTCGTGACGGGACTGACCACCATGCTTCGGCGGCTGCTCCGCGAGAACATCGAGTTCAGGGTGATTCCGTCCCCGGACCCCCTGCCGCTGGTGGCGGACCGGGCGCAGCTGGAGCAGGTTCTGATGAACCTCGTGGTCAATGCGGCCGACGCCATGCCGGAGGGCGGCAGGCTGGAAGTCCGGGTCGGTCCCGACTCCGAGCGCACGGGCTGGGCGCGTCTCGAGGTGGAGGACACCGGCCAGGGCATTCCGGACGACATCCGGGAACGGATCTTCGAGCCGTTCTTCACGACCAAGCCGGTTGGCAAGGGAACGGGCCTGGGTCTCTCCGTGGTTCATGGCATCGTCACGGGACACGGTGGTTTGGTGGAGGTGGATAGCAGCCCGGAGGAGGGAACGACCTTTCGGGTCATGTTGCCGCTTGGGGAAGGGCTGGTCGACGTGAGCTGCGGGCCCAGCGCCGGGAAGCCGTTGCCCCGGGGGCGGGGGGAACGCCTGCTGCTGGTGGAGGACCACCCGGCCGTCCGCGAGAGCCTGGTGGTGACTCTCGAGAGCCTGGGGTACCGCGTCACCGGGGTGGAACGGGCCGAGGAGGCGGTCGCCGTGGATCTCGATTCCATCGACCTCGTGTTGAGTGACCAGGTTCTGCCGGGCATGAGCGGCCTCGAGCTGTGCGAGAGACTCCGGGAGCAGCGCCCCGATCTCCCCATCATCCTCATGTCGGGTTACACCGACGACGCCGAGCTCAACGCGCTGGTCCGCGGCGGGAAGGTCCGCTTCCTGCAAAAACCGGCGCGCCTCCAGGTTCTCGCAACCGAGCTTCGTCGTACCCTTGGAGACGGGGAGGGCTGATCCGCTGGCCGAAGGGGCCTCCGGAGCACATGCCCCTCGGCGGGGCTCCGGGTCGCTTACATGGAAATCTCGGGGCCGGCGCCTTCCTCGGGGCGCGCTCGCGAGGCGTCCCAGATGACGTAGACGGCAAGGGCGGAGAACATGCCCAGCCCCAGCCAGTTGCCGAAGCTCTTGAAATTGCCGAAGTTGGGAATGGTGAAGCCACGCCAGTCGGCGACCATCCGGGCAATGCCGTCGGCGACGCCGGCCAGGGCGCCCCCGGCGATGAGCCCCGAGGCGATCAGGGTGCCGCGGTTATTGCGGGCCCGGCGGCTCGTCTCGTCGGGGGATCGCCGGCGGACGTACTCGGACACCATGGCGC
>JAADFK010000046.1 GCA_013152925.1 Acidobacteriota bacterium
TCCGGGCGTGCGCGTTCCCCCGCGGCAACGCCGATGCCGGCGGCGTCATCAGAGCGGAGCCGGCCATGTTGGACCACCTGCGGCCACGCACAGCTGCTCTTTCCCTTCGCCCCTCAACCCCCCGGACCCTCGTAGCTCTTCAGAGCGGCCGGCGGGCCGGTGGTTATTGTGGGGCGCGTGTTTCATGACCGCGGGGCTCGGCCGGAGCCGGTCGCTGGGCCACTGCTTCCGCGTCGCGTTTCTTCGGCATGTGGCGGATCAGGAAGAGGATGAGCAGGGCCTCCACGACAGTCGTCAGCACGCTGGCCTCGATGCCGAAGGAACCGCCCGAAACCAGCGTGGGATCCTTTGCCCGGGAAGCAAGAAGCGTCCAACCCTCGATCCCGAGGGTTCTCGCATCGAAGCCCGAGTTGGGGAGCCCGATGAGGAAGAACTGTGTCAGGTTCCACAGGGCGTGCTCGGCGACGGCGAACCAGAGGGAGCCGGTGACGATGACGCCGAGGCAGGCCATGACGCCCATCAGCATGATGTTGAAGGCACCGAGGAGGGAGGCGTTGGGGTTGAGCAGGTGGATGCCGCCGAAGACGATCCCAGACGTGGCGATGGCAGGCCACATTCCCCAGCTCCCGATGAGGACCTTCAGGAGGTAACCCCGGTACCAGATCTCCTCGAGCAGTGGCGCCAGGCCGCAGGAGAGGACCAGCCAGATGACGGCGTTGAGGCCTCCCCGGGCGCCCGGCAGCGCTTGGGGAAACGAGGACGCGAAGGCTCCAATCGCCAGCCCTCCGGCGAAGACCACCACGGGCGAAATCGCGCCGACGGCGCCACCCAGGCCGAAGGCCCGGCGTGCAGCTTCCCGCTGGCCCCAGCCGAGATCTCCGAACGGCCGCTTCTCGATCCATCGCCACGCGGCCAGCGTGAACCCGAGCGCAAGCACGATCACGACGCTTCGGATCCCAAGCCCGGTGGTCACCGGCAGATCGGAGATGGTCTTGCCGTGGAAGTCGAAGGAAACGACGCCGAGGACATCCGCCAGGAGCACCGCCGTCCCCATGACGACCAGGTTGGGCAGTAAGCCCTGGGCGGCGACGAAGACCAGGCCGAGCCGGACGGGCCTCCAGACGCGACGGATCCACCACGGAGCATTCATGTCACGAGAAATAACGGCGAAGGAGCCGGTGAGGTTCTCGTGGCTCGGGTTCACGTGGGGCATGGGGTAGGATGCAGATCGACAACAGGAGGTGGAGATGGCCGACAGCCTGAAGACGCGCGTTCGCTGGGTGGAGGATCACCGCTTCGTGGCGACCACGGGGAGCGGGTTTTCCCTGGTGCTGGACAACCCGCACCGGGAGGGCGGCGCCGCCGCCTCGCCCATGGAGCTGCTGCTGGTCTCCCTGGCGGGCTGTACCGGTGTGGACGTGGTGGCGATTCTCGACAAGATGCGGCAGCCGCTCGAACGCTTCGAGGTGGAGGTCGAGGGGTTCCGGGCCGAGGAACACCCCCGCGTCTACACGCGGGTGGCCGTGGTCTACCGCGGCTGGGGCGAGGTGGCGCCGAAGAAGCTCCTCAAGGCCGTCGAGCTCTCCGAGGAAAAGTACTGCTCGGTCACCGAGATGCTCCGGCCGACCGCGAAGATCGAGATCCGCGTGGAGCTCAACGGGGAGCCCATCGCCTGAGGGCGGGTCCCGCCGGCATCCGGCGTTCGCCGGGAACCGAGGTTGGTGCGCCGTTCACAACTTTCGTGGTTACAGGAGATACGGTAGTGCTGACCCTCACTTCACACCGCGATGGGGGCTGTATGGACGGCGTGCCGGGGCCGTTCCGGAGCGCAGACTTCAGTCGGCAGAGGGCGTCATCGTTTCCATCTTCCCGGGGCTCAAGGCAATGCTGGCCAAAGCCCGCCCTCCATGGCCGGAGCCGCAAGGCAGGGCACCGCGCAACAACCTCGGAACCCGACGGCTCTTCCTTCAGATCGTGAGAAATGAGAGTATGATCGGAGCACCGGTTCTGGAGGTCATGCCATGGAGCTTCTTTCACTGTTGGTCATCGTGGGGGCGGTTTTCTTCTTTGTCCTCGCTCTCTACATCATCGTTCGCACGCGGTACAAGAAGGCTGGGCCCGACGAGGCGCTGATCGTCTTCGGCCGGCGGAAGCTGCTTGGCCGCAAGGTCCGCAGCGAGAGCGGTGAAATCGAGGGGTTCCGGATCATCCGCGGAGGGGGCACCTTCGTGTGGCCCGCGTGGGAACAGTACGAGCTGCTATCCCTTCGCATGATGACCCTGGAGATCGACCTCAGGCACGTGTACACGATCCAGGGCATCCCGATCAACGTCAAGGCCGTGGCCCAGGTCAAGATCCTGGGGGACGTGGAGCACATCCGGCGGGCGGCTGAAGGCTTCTTGGGGATCGGTGTCGACGATGTTCAGGCGACCATCAAGGAAACCGTGGCCGGGCATCTCCGTGGGATCATCGGGACCCTGACCGTGGAGGAGCTGTACCGCGACCAGAAGAGCTTCCAGGAGAAAGTCCGGGAGGAAGCGCACCGGGATCTCGACGGGATGGGTTTCGAGTTCCGCTCCTTCGTCTTCCAGGCGATCCAGGACGACGAGGGATACCTCAACGCGCTGGGCCAGCCGAAGATCCAAGAGGCGCTCAAGAACGCCCGAATCGCCACGGCCAACGCGGACCGCGAGGCGGCCATCGAGGAGGAGCAGGCGCGCCAGCAGAAGGAACAGAAACGGATTCTCGTGGACACCGAGATTGCCAATTCCGACAAGGCGCTGAGCCTGAAGAAGGCCAGCATCAAGAAGGAGGTCGATGTCGCCAACGCCCAGGCCGTCAAGGCGGGGGAGATGGAGCTGAAGGTCCAGGACATCCGGATCGCGGAACAGGAGGTGGAGCGGCAGAAGCTCGAGCTCAACGCCAGTATCCGCGAGCAGGCGGACGCCAAGAAGTACGAAACCGAGCGCCTCGCCGACGCCGCGCAGTACCGCGTGGAGCGTGAGGCTGCTGCGGAACGTAAGCGTCGGGAGGAAGCGGCCCTGGCGCTCAAGGCGGAGGGCGTGGCGAAGGCAGAGGCAGAGTCCACCATGCGGCGGGAGATCGGGCTGGCCGAGGCCAAGGCGATCCGGGCCAAGGGCGAGGCCGAGGCCGAGGCGCGGCGCCTGCTCGCCGAGGCGCTCAAGCTGTACAACGAGGCGGGGCTCTCCATCGAGGCTCTCAAGGTCCTGCCTGAGATCGCGGCAGCCGTCTCCGAGCCGCTCTCGCGGGCCGGAACGACCACCATCATCAGCAACGGTGGCTCGCCCGGCGACGGGACGGGCGCCGCCCGCCTGACGGACGATGTGACGCAGGTGCTCAGTCAGCTGAGCCCGATCATGCAGCAGCTGGCCGGCGTCGACATCAAGAAGCTCCTCCGGGACATCTCACGGCTTCCCGGGGCCGTGGCCGACCGGACCGGTGGTCCGGACGGCTCCGGCGAGGTTTTCGACGAGAAGTAGATGGGCACGACGCGCGATCTGACAGATCTGGTCTCGGTGCTGGAGGAGGTGGATTCTCCCTTCGAGCGGCTGCACCAGCTGGCGCTGGCCTGGCGCAGTATCCGGAAGATGAAGGCGCAGGACCGCGCCGAGCTCGCCCGGAAGGCCGGCTTCGACGGTGCCGAGGAGATTGTCGAACGGCTCGCTGGCCGGCACGGCGGTCTGGCGCCGGCTCTCCTGCTCCAGGCCATCGAACGGGCGCGGCAGGCGGACTCCGGCCAGCTCACGGAGATCTTCCGTCAGCTTCGTGACCCGGAGCGCCGCTCCGCCGTGGTCTCGGAGGGTATCCGGTTGGCGGGAGAGGCCCTCGTGGAGGAGCTGGGAGCGGGGGGCGGCGGAGCGGACGGTGCCAGTGCCACGCCGGTGGCGGTACCGCACGACGCGGCGGAGGCTGGTTCGGGAGAGCCGGCGGGAGGGCCACCGGATGAGGCACCTCCCGGGGAAGAGGGACAACCCGAACCCGAAGTGGCCGGCACGGCGCATGGGGGAGCGGACGCCGAGGAAGCCATCGTTCTCGCCGAGCCCGAGGAGAGCCCTCCGGAAAAGATTCCGGCCAGACCGCCGGCTCCGGCTCCCTCGCCTGGAAACGATGCCGGCGCGGAAGCTCCCCGAGCGACGGAGCGAGCGCCGGCGCCTGCGCGGCACGATGGGACGCCGGCGCGGACCGCTCCGGCGGGCCCGCGGCGGCTCGAGCCGCTGGCGCTCCGTCTGCGGGGGGAGCCCAACGTCATCCACCGGCTGCAGCTTCTTCGAGAGTTGGCAGCGCCCGGCTCCCTCGATGCCGGAGACGTGGAAGGGCTCCTTGCCGAGTTCCCGTGGAGCTGGGCACGCCGGAAGGCCCTGTGCATCCTGATCGACCGCGGTGGTCTGGACAAAATCTCCTCCCCGGGGGAGCTCGTTCGAAGCTTCGCGCCGGGCGATCGCGTGTGGTGCATGGCGGCTCTGGCCCGGCGCGCCCCCTCGGCCTCATGGGAGCTTGACGACCTCCTGGGCGCCGTGGAATCGCCGGCGCTGCGAAACCGCCTCCGGAGACTGGGGCAGCATTCTTCGGGGCGTTGAACGGTCGGGCCGGCGTCAGGGCCTGCGGGTTGCGCCGGCGCATCCCGGTCGGCATGGCGGTGCGTCGCACGATCGAGACGGAGCGTCGTGGGTTTGCGACGCTCACCCGCTGGCGGCGAAGCCGCGGGTGACCACCAAACACCGCGGGTGCCGTGTTTTCGTGGATCCGCCGCCTCCTGCAGGACGCCGGCGCCGGTTGGCACGCTCTGTGCTAGAACCCTGGTGGGAGGTGCCATGATCCGCCATGCGACGGTGCCGTTTCTTACATGTCTGTTGGTCCTGACGATCCCGCTGGCCGTCCCGGCGGTGGAGGACGCGCCGCCCGTCCAGGCCGAGGTGTGGGTCCAGCAGGAATCGGGCCTGACCTTGACCCTGCGCGCGGACGGTCAGTACAGCTTCTCGGGGCCGGGAATCTCCTCCGCGGGGCGCTACCAGGTTCAGGGCAGCCGGATCGGGTTCCAGGACGCGGCCAACGGCACCACCACGGTGTACACCATGGTCCCCGCGGGCAACGGTGTTGTGGCTCTCGTGGATTCCCAGGGCAACCGGCTGGTTTTTCGTCTCCAGGGTGCTCCGGGTCCGGCCGGGGGAGGGGGCGCGGCCGGCCCGGTGGCCGGGGCGCCCGGTCCCGGCCAGACCATGGTCCTCGTGCAGCGGGGCGGTCAGATCATGTTGACGCTCAGGGGGGACGACACCTACCGCTTGGAGGGTGCCGGATTCCAGTCGGAGGGACCTTTCGAGGTCTCGGGAACGCGCCTCGTCCTTCACGACGCCGCCACAGGTACGGCGACGACCTACACCATGGCGCCCGGCGCCGACGGGACGATCCTTCTTGTGGACCCCAAGGGCGACCGCCTGGCCATGGAGCTTCGCCAGGCACCAGCCGGGGTGGCTCCAGCACCGCCCGCGCCGGCAGGAGCCGCCGCCACGGCCGGTGTTCCGCCACCGGGATCCCCCGGCTTTCTGCTGTGGTTCCTCGTCAGCCTGCCCCGGATGCAGCCGGACCAGGTGTACCAGGCCTACGTGGCCGGACTCTCGGAAGATGACCGGTTGATGGTCTCCATCATGGAGGGCCTCAACAGCTACATCTTCCAGGTCATGTGTACGGGCAGCCACGCTGCCGAGCTCCGGTACAACGGCGCCACCGGGGCGGGTGCAGGGTGTGCGCAGATCCTGGCCGACGCCCAGCAGGCATTGGCGTACGGGGGCGGAAACGAGTACGCGGAGCAGCAACGCCAGGAGATGATCATCCACGAGAAGTGCAAGCTGGGCCTGATCGACGCTGGAAGCTGCGGCGCCTACCGGAACACCCAGCGGCAGATCGCCCGGGATTCGGCCCGGACGACTCAGACGATCGTCGGCAACATGGCGCCGCCCCCCTGCACGCAGTACTTCACTCCCGACGGCCTGTTCGTGGGCTGCTGGTAGGATCCACGGCGAGAGTGCCGCTCTCCGGCGACGTCGCCGGCAGCCGGGAAGCCGTCCGGCGGGACCGGCGCGGTGTGCTTGGAGATGACGGCGCTGCGGTACGGACGGCGGGAATGGCCCGGATCTCTGGGAAGCCCGGCCGGCGTGGCATGCACCCGTCAAAGCCGTTTCGGCGGGCGGGGGAGGGCCGGGCCGCCGAACACCCGTCAGACCGTGGCACGGGCCGTGTTTCAGGAATAATCCCTGATAGTTGGGATCGTCGCAGGTGCGGAGGTGTCCCAATATTGAACGATCGCGCAATACCATGAGCGAGCAATCATGAGACTGAATCTTCAGAAAAAATGAATATATCGCCCTGAACCCGTTGTCTTACAATATGTTACGTTGATGTACCGGTGAGCAATATCGGTTTTTTGTCGAGACGGGGGTTGCGTGAATCCATTCACAAGTATATTATCAATTGGTGATGAATGAGGAACCCATTTCCCGCGTGGCATCGGCCCCCGAGGAGTGCGCAAAGCTCAGGGATTTCGTCGCCCACTTCTCGAACCACCTCCGTCTGAAGATCCTCTGCCGCCTGGCCTCGGGACGTGCCTGCGTGCGGGAGCTGGTGGAGGCCACCGGCGAGAAGCAGTCCAACGTTTCCCAACAGCTCAAGCATCTCTTGGACGCCGACCTGGTCAGCCGGCAGCGCGCGGGAGCGCGCGTCTACTACGAGATCGCGGACCCCGTGGCCCTGGAGGTCATGGAGTTCCTGTTCACGGTCGCCCTCCGTCACCAGAGGTGGCGGGAGGCCCACCACTAGAGGAGAGCATCCCATGCGGCGTGTAGCTTCCATTCTCATAGCCATCGGCCCGCTCTGGCTGCTCTGGCTGGCGTTGACGGGCAGCACCGATCCCGAGGAGCTCTTCGCCGGGGCCGTGGTCGCCGTGCTTGTGGCCATCATTTCCGGCGGTGAGCCGTTTTCGCCGGCGAGCCTTGGGATCTTCAACCCGAAACGGCTGGCCTACGCCGTCGCGTACGTCCCCTACATGGTGTGGGCGATCATCGTGGCGAACTTCGATGTGGCCCGCCGGGTCATCAGCCCGAGCCTTCCCATCAACCCCGGCATCGTCCGGGTCAAGACGAAGCTCAGGACGGCCGTGGGCCGCACGGCCCTGGCCAATTCCATCACCCTGACTCCCGGCACCCTGACGGTGGACCTCTGCGACGACGAGCTCTGCATCCACTGGGTGGACGTCCAGAGCGAGAACATCGAGGAGGCCACGAAGGCCATCGTGACCGGCTTCGAGAAGTACCTGGAGGTGATCTTTGGTTAAGCTGCTCCTCGACGTGGCGCTGACCCTGGCGGCGGC
>JAADFK010000047.1 GCA_013152925.1 Acidobacteriota bacterium
AGGCGCGACAGCCGCCGCACACGGCTCCAGAGCTGGGGGCGGCGGGAGGCCAGTTCACGATAGGTAGCGATGAGCTCCTCCGTGCGGCCCGCGAGGCGGGCGTCCTTTTCCAGGGCGGACAGGAGCTTGACGTCGCCGAGCTTGGAAGGGAGTTGCTCGAGGAAGAGGGAGCAGGCCAGATCGGGCATACCGTGGCGGTGACAGATCCAGGCGATCCGGAGCGCCGTGCGGGGGTCGAGACCCGGGCGGACCGTGGGCAGGAGCTCCCGGACGCGCGGGCCTTGACCGGTTTTCAGGAGCCCCTCCACGTGCTCGGCCAGCAGCTCGGGGGAGATCTCCTCGCCCAGCTCGAGCAGGTTCTCCACCTCCTCTTGGAGGCGTTCCGGATCGAGCGAGCGCGCCCGCAGGCGTTCGAGCTGGGCCGCCGCGAAACGGTCCTCCCGATGGCGGGCGCAGTGGCCCTCGAGGAGACGGATAGCCTCGGACAGCTCGCCGCGACGCTCGTGGAGCCAGGCCAGGGAGGGTACGGTCAAGGGATGTGCCTCCACGATCTCCAGGAGAATCGCTTCGGCCTCGTCCAGACGGCCCATCTGGGTGAGGGTCTTGCCGATCCAATAGCGGACACGCCAGTGGGGCGCCAGGCGGCTGGCCTCGCTGAAGTGTTCCAGCGCCCTGCCGTACTCCCGCCGGGCGTAGGCCGTCCGGCCCGCGAGGAAGAAGATTCGGGCTGACGTGGGGAAGAGGCTGGCCAACTGTCCGGCCAGGGCATCGGCCTCGTCCAGACGGCCGAATGCCAGCAGATACTCGAGCTCGAGCCCCCGGGTGGGAAGCTCGAGGGGCGCCTCCCTCCGGAGGCGCTCCAGAAGCCCCGCCGCATCCTCGAGCCGCCCCTCCTTGAGCGCCTTCTGCAGGTTGCGCCGGATGACCTCCCGGGCGCTGGTCATCGTTCAAACCTCCTTTCGGCCACAGGCGGACCACGGGAATCTAGCAATCTGAGGCTTCCTCTTGTATCGGCAAACGACCGCCTGTGCGAGCTCCATTCCGATCTTCAGACCTCCGACGGAACCGATCACCTTGTCATGGATAAACCTTGCCCGAAGAGCCCAGATTCGAATGCAAGAAGCGCAACGCTCGCTCCAAGCTTCCGAAGCAAGGAACGTTTGCTTTCCGCAGCTTCTCGAGGTCCAGGGACCTGGTCATCCGCAGCTGGTCCACCGTGGGCTTGTACGATCTCCCCTTGGGAAGCTGGCCGGACAACCATTCCTTGATTCCCCGCCGGGCTTCCCAGGAGTCTCGATCCCATGTTGGAAGCCCCATGTCTTCCAGACATGGGAGGAACAGGACCTCATATTCGGGGTGAAACAGAACGTACGCCGTGGGAAACGGCAACTTCAGACCTCGAAGCCGTTCGGCCATTTTCGGCGCAAGGTCCCGTGGGCATTGGTCGTCCTCGTCCCGGAGGATCAGAAGAGCGCCAGCGTCTTGCTTGGAACGCACGAGCTCGGCGTATATCCTGATTCCACCGCGCCGCTGGCCTTCCCACTGGTGGAGGTTGGTGCCACGAATCGGTTGCCTCCAGGGCAGGCCGGGACACAGCTCTTTCCCAAGTCGTGCCATGAGGTTGGGAACCGCCTCCACCTCACCGTGGCCCTCGACGATGAGATACCCCTTCTTCGCCACAGGATCTATTCCTTTTCGCTCTCTTCGTAGAGGGAAAGCTGGAGGTCTCCCGACAGGAACAGATCGCCAAGGCTCAGAAGGCTGTTGCGAACGGGCTTGATCTGATCATCCCCGACCCGTTTCACGTTGGTCTTTCCATCGATCCGGTTGACGACGAAGATCGTATCCTGATCCACATCGAGAAGGTCCAGGAGGATTGGGCTGTGCGTTGTGACCAGCACCTGGGAAACTGAGGCGGCCTGCCGCAGGTAGTCGTACAGCAGTGGGAGCACACCGGGATGAACCGTGAGCTCCGGTTCCTCAATCCCAATGACCGGGACGTTGGGCTCCTGTAGGAGTGCTGTCAACAACCCCGCGACGCGCAAGGTTCCATCGGATTGTTGGGCCGCGTCGAACCATCGTTTCCCTTTTTGCGTCCTGATCTGTTGTTTGAACTCTGCGATCAGGTGTCCAGCGGCACTGGTCACTCGAACATCTTCGATATCTCCGGTGAGCTTGCCCAGCGCTCGAAGAAGCTCCATTTTACGACCGCTATTCTTGACCATCTCCCGGAGGATCGAAACCCAATTTTCTCCGTGCTCTCGCATCGGCCGTGCCGGGTCGAACTTCTGTGGTGCCCGGAGGATGTCGGGGAAGATGGAATACACGGTCATCCCCGCCAGGAAATCCACCAGGGGCTTGAACTGCTCTGTTCCCCCGAGGGCCGTCAGCGCCAGAGATTGATCGTCCATTCGGGGTCCGATGCCTTCCGGTCCAGACCACCGATTCCCCTGCCGGTGAAACTCGTGACGCACGCCGTCGATTTCGATGAAGGCGGACTCCGTCTTGACGCGGTATTCCTCCAAGCGATCGCCAGTGATGACGAATTCGTATGTGGCCGGGCCGTCAGCCAGCAGGAGCCCAAGCCGGAAATGAACGTCGAAAGGACGGCCGGAGCTCCGCCGGCGGACGCTGTCGATACCATTCTCGTGGGTAACGGCGGCGGGGAGACCCTGAATGACTGCATTGCGGATGAAGGTCAGTGCCCTGAGAACATTCGATTTACCCGATCCGTTGGGGCCGATCAGGACGGACAGGCGGCCGGGCTCAACGGTGATCCCCGGGCCGAGGCTCCTGTAATTGGAGACGACAAGCTCTCGAATCATGATGCTGACTCCTCGCCGCGCAGTCGATGGATACCGTGGCACAGCAAACCCACAATAATCGAGGGGCTTCCGATTGCGCAATGGTCACCACCGGGTTGTACTGCAAAGACCCGCATGGGGCCTGGCTGGATGCTGCAGGAAACGGTACTTGACCCCAAGACCAAGATCGAAACTGGAGGCGTTCCCATACCACATTGTAACGCCTCGGTGTGGTCGCGATCATCGAGACATCGTTACGACCCCGATGACATTCGGGTGAAAGAACGGAAGCAGGGTCGACTTCTGCTGCTACAGTGGTGCCATGAAGCGGCGGCGGATCGGGGATCTGGTCAGTGTCACACCGCGGCCGACGGTGGTCCGGCTGGACGACCTGGAGGGGGAGCGCCGGGAATGGATCGTCGCGGGCTACCACCTGACGCCCGAGGTGGAACGTTTTCTGACCGCCATGGAGGCCTGGCTCGGGCAACCCCACGGTGGGGGCGGCTTCCTGATCGGTGCGTACGGTTCGGGAAAATCCCACTTCCTTGCGTACCTGACGACGAGGCTTCGCGCCGGCGAGCTCGGGCCGGATCCTCCGCCGGAGGCCGTCACGCTTTCCCTGGTCAACTTCAGCGCCGGCGCCCCGCTGGAAGAGATCGTGGCCAGCGCCGTCGGACTCGAGCCGGGCGGAGGCGACCGCCGTGAGGCATGGGCCGCGGTGGCCGAACGCTTCCCGCACGGCCTGCTCCTCCTGATGGATGAGCTTTCGGAGTTTCTGCGCTCCAAGCCCAACCCTGCGGCCTTCAACGAGGACGTCCGCTTCCTCCAGTTCCTCGGGGAGTGGGCACGGGACAACCGCCTGTGGGTCCTGGCGGCCCTTCAGGAGGAGATGGAGCACACGGGCCGCCTGGAATCGGCGGTCTACCGGAAGATCAAGGACCGCTATCCGCTGCGGCTGGTGCTCTCACCGGCGCATGTCCGCAACCTGGTGGCGGATCACCTGCTGCTGCGCGAGCCCGGTTTCGAGGAGGCCATGGACCGGCTGGCGGAAGAGCTCCAGGCCGCCCTGGGGGAGGGAGCGATCCCGCCGGGGGAGCTCGGGCGGCTCTATCCCGTGGCCCCGGCGACACTGGAGCTGCTGGAAGAGGTCCGGGACATCTTCTCCCAGACCCGCGGCGCGGTGGATCTGGTGGTCACGCGGCTGCTGGGCGATGCGGCGCGCGACATCGAGCCCTTCCTCGACCGGCCGTGGGGGCAGATGCTGACCCCCGACATCATCGTTGACCACTTCCAGGACCTCTTCGAGCTCCAACCCGAGCTCCTGCCAATCGCCCAGCGGTTCCTCCCCTACTACCGGAAGAACATGGATCGGCTATTCGCCTCGCCCCGCCAGCGGGAGCTGGCGTGGCGGGTGCTCAAGCTACTCGTGGTGACGCACCTCTCCCCCGAGCGCAAGGGCCTCGCCGCCCGGGAGGCTGCCTCCTGGCTGGCGATCCGGGCGACCACTGTGGCCCCGGCCAAGAACGTGGCCATCGCCCAGCGGATCCTCGGTACCCTGGCTTCCGAAGGCGCCTTCGTCCGCGAAGACCGCGGCCGGTACACCATCGACTTGGCCGACGAGGGGAGCCAGGCTCTGGAACGGCTCCTGCCCCGCGAGGTAGCCGAGCTCCAGGGCGCCACCCCCGAGGCGGTCTGGGAGGAGCTGGCCGCCCTGAGCTCGGGCGAGCCCTTCGATCCCTTCAGTCTGCCCAGGGACCGCTGGCGGCTGCACACGATCCGCTGGCACTTCCACGAGCGACAGGTGGCCTTCTTCTTCGGCGCCGGGATGCCGCCGGCGCCGCCCGTTCCACTGGGCTTCGTGCTGCGGCCGCCGTGGTCGGAGGCCGGGGCGGCGCCGGGGACATCCACGATCCTGCCTCGCCGTCTGGAGCTCGAACCCGGCCTGCTGGAGCTGGCGGCATTGCTTCGACTGCGCCGCCGCGCTGGCGCCGCTTCCCTCCGCGAGCTCCTTGAACGGCGCATCGCACATGCGAGGCCCGCCCTTCTATCGGCCGTGCAGGGCGCCTACCTGGAGGCCATCCTGGTGGACGCGGAGGGAACGCGGCACACGCCGCCCCGCCCCTCGGTCCGCGAGCCCTTCGTCCGGTGGCTCGACCAGTTGGCCCTGTGGTTGCTGCGCCGCCGCTACCCCTCCTTCGAAGGGATCGCCCCCACCGCCGGTCCGCTGCCCAAGGAGGCCTACCGGCGGTTTGTGGATCTCGCGGTGGAACGGGGCCTGGATGCCGAGAGCGACGATGAGACGATCACCGTTATCCGCGAGGGATACCTCGTGCCTATGGGCTTGCTGCGCCGGGAGGGATGGTACGCCGTTCCGGAGACAAAGATCGACCGCAACGAGCTGGTCAAGCTGGTCCGGCCCGTTCTTGACAGTCGTCCTTCGCCGAGGGCCCTTGCGGAGCACCTCCAAGACTCGGTGTTCGGCCTCGTGCCCGACCAGGTCGAGCTGCTGCTCGTCTTCCTGCTGCTTCTGGGGGAGATCGACATCGTCAAAGGCCGGCGTTCCTACCGCGAGCTATTCCACGCCATGCCCCTGCCAACGGCCTACGACACCGTCGTGCCGGCCGAGGCGCTTCCCACTGCCCAGACCCGTGCCCTGGAGGAGCTGTGCCAGGGCCTGGGAATCCGCAGGCCCCAGCGCTGGAGCGCCCTGGAGCTGGGTTCCGTGCTCGATCGGCTCCGCCGCCGTGCCCGGGAGGACCGCACGAGCCTGAAGGGCGCGCTGACCGCTCTGGGGCGCGAGGAGGACACGGCAACGTTGAGGGAGCGGATCACCGCGCACCTGTCGGTGTGGTCGGTGCTCGAGACGGGGGACGCCCCCGTCCGGACCCTGGAGCGCTTCCTCGCCGCGGCCCCCGGCGTGCGCCAGCTCCTGGCCGAACGGGGCGAGCTCCTCGAGCTGCCCGGACGCCTCGGCCCGCTGCTGGAACGGCGTCGCCGTCTCTCCCGCCTTCTGGAGCATCCCCACCTCGACGCCTCCTGGGATGAGGCCATCCGCTCGCGTCTCGGCGCCGTGGGCGCCGCCCCGTCCTTGGCCCGGCTCGGAGACCTGGCCGCTTGGGTGCAGGAGGCGGGGGCCGCGTACGAGGCCTACGCTTTAGCCTACCGGAAACGGCACGAGAGCTACTGGGAGTCCCTGGCCCAGCACCCGGTGTGGAGCTGGCAGCCTCCGGCCGTCGCCGGAAGCCGCCACCTGGACCTGGACGAGGCACTCGCGGCCCTGGAGGCGGCACGGAACGCCGCGGGACGTCTGCGCTGTGCCGGCCTCGTGGACCCCGATCTCGGTCCACGCTGCGCCTGCGGCTTCGATGGGATCCGGGCGCCCATCGAGGAGGAGCTCGAAGCGTTCGACGCGGCCCGCCGGAGCATCACGAGCACCGTCGAAGGTTTCTTCGCCCAGGATCGGGTCCGCGAGGCCGTCCGTTCCTGGGTCGGTGAGGGGCTCGAGGTCCGCGAGGGGGCCGTGGCCTACCTGGAGGATCGAACCAGGGTACCGGAGATCACCGACGTGGCGCTCTTCGACCGTCACCTGGCCGGCGCCGAGCTGGTGAAGGATCTGTCGGCCGGCGAGCTCCTCCAAGGGCTGGAGGGGCGGCCCATGGAACCCGGGGCGCTCCTGGAGGCGCTCGGGCAGCGGCTTCGAGCCCGGCCCGGCGATCGGGTCCGAATCCTCGCCGCCGGCGGCAGTGGCGAGGACCGCCTTGAGATCGGGCGGTGGTGCCTGGCCCGCTGCCTGGAGTCCGGCGTCCCCCTGCCGGACGCCTTGGCGGGCGCCCTGCCCCCCGGCGCCCCCCGGTGGTTGGAGCCGGCGAGGATCGCTCCCGAAGCGCTGCGCCGCCTCGACGCGCTCGGCCTTGGCGCCGAGGTTGAAGAAGAGATCGCCGCCTGGATCGCCCGGGGCGACCTTACGGCGCCTGATGCCGGCGAGCTCTGCCCCCTGACGCTGGCGGCGCGAGAGACGGCGCGGCCGACCCGGGGCGGCACAGCGGCCGGCCGGGCCGGGCTCGCCCGGGCCCTCTACACGGCCCATCCCAGGATGCTCCGGGCCGCCCCAGAGGCCTGGAGGGCCCGCCTCGACGCGCTGGCCACAGATCCCCTGGACGAGGAGCTGCCCGAGCTCTACGAGCTGCTCCGGGAGGCCGCGGACAGCCAGTGGCTCGTAGTCGACTGCCTGGGTCTGCCGCTGCTGCCGGCCCTGGAAGCCGTGATCGAGCAGCTCCTGGCGCCATGGTCTCTCCACGCGGAGCGCTTCGCTCTCGTCGAGCCCGAGACCACCACCGCCCGCTACTGGTCCCGTCTCGCCGAGGAGGGTCTCGACCACCCCATGCTCAAGCTCAACGCCGTGGACCGGCTCCTCCACGAGCGGCGCCTGGAGCTCGGCGAGCTCGAGCGGCTGGCCGCCGCCGAGCTCGGCGTGGGCCTGGGGCGCCTGACAGCCTCCCTGAACGCCGGCCGCCCGGTGCTCGTCTTCGCCGACCACGGCTTCCGGCTG
>JAADFK010000048.1 GCA_013152925.1 Acidobacteriota bacterium
CGGTGCCGTCGGTATCGGTGACGGTGGGGGTTGGACGGCGGGGTGGGCGGCCGGTTGCGGCCGGCCGTTGCCCGGGGGGCGGCGTGGACGGGGTGCGCTCCCGCGTGCCTGGCGGTTGCGGAACGTTGAAGGCCACGGGATCCTCGGAGACGTCCCGGTAGAGCTCGGGAGGCAGCTCCCGGAGGAAGCGGGAGGGGGTGGTCCGCTGGCGCTGGCCAAAGAGGAAGCGGCTGCGAGCGGCGGTCAGGGCGAGCCAGTGACGGGCCCGGGTCATGCCGACGTAGGCCAGGCGGCGTTCCTCCTCCAGGCGCTCGGGCTCGTCGCGGCTGGAGCCGTGGGGCAGGAGCCCCTCCTCCAGTCCCGCCAGGAAGACCACGTCGAACTCGAGGCCCTTGGCGGAGTGCAGGGTCATCAGGCGGACGGAGTCGCCGCGGCGCTCCTCGTCGCCCTCCTCGAGCAGGGCGACGGAATCGAGGAACTCCTCCAGGCTCTGGCCCCTGGCCTCACCCTCGGCGACGGCCGCCGCCAGCTGCTGGAGGTTCTCCCGGCGGGCGACCTTCTGCGGGTCGTCCCCCTCGTGGAGCGAGAAGAGGCCGGACTCCTCGAGGATCCAACCGACGAGGTCACCGGCCTCCAGCTCCTCGCGCCGCCGCCGGCCCTCCTCGAGGAGGGTGAAGAACCGCTCCAGGGCCACGGTGGCCCTGGGGGTCAGGCGTTCGGGGCCGTCGGCGGCCGCCAGGGAGAGGGGACGGGCGCCGCGCCGGGCGTGGCGCTCCAGGGCGTCCATGGTGGCGGCACCGATGCCGCGAGCGGGCACGTTGACCACCCGCCGGAAGGCCAGCTCGTCCTCCGGACGCACCAGGAGGCGGAGGTAGGCCAAGGCGTCCTTGACCTCGGCGCGCTGCCAGAAGCGCAGGCCGCCGACGACCGTGTAGGGGATCTGCCTGCGGGTCAGCTCCTCCTCGAAGGGGCGGGTCTGGGCGTTGGTGCGGGTGAGCACCGCCATGGCGCCGAGCGGATGGCTGGACGAGAGCTCCTCGATGCGGTCAGCGACCCACCGCGCCTCGCCCGCCTCGTCGTGGGCCACGTGGAGCTGCACGGGCTCCCCCCCGTCCCGGCTGGTGAACAGCGTCTTGCCGCGACGGCCGGCGTTCCGCCGGATCAGGGCGCCCGCCGCCTCGAGGATCGGGCGGGTCGAGCGGTAGTTCTCCTCCAGCTTGATGACGGCAGCACCGGGGAAGTGCTTCTCGAACTTGAGGATGTTCTCTACCTGGGCGCCGCGCCAGCCGTAGATGGACTGGTCCTCGTCGCCCACGGCCGTGATGTTGCCGGAGGATGTGGCGACCATCTGGAGGAGCTCCATCTGCAGGCGGTTCGTGTCCTGGAACTCGTCCACCAGGAGCCAGCTGGCGCGCCGCTGCACGGCCGTCCGGATGGAGGCGTTGTCGTGGAGGACCTGGAGGGCCAGCACGAGCATGTCGTCGAAATCGACGGCGCCCGCTCGCTCCTTGGCTTCGGTGTAGTGCCGCCAGACCTCGGCGAGAAGCTGGCGGCCGGGGTCGCCCCTTCGCTCGAGGTCGGCGGGAGAACGGCCGGCGTTGACCGCGCCGGAGATCCGCGCCAGGAGGGCGCGGGGGGGGTTGGCCTTGGCGTCCAGGTGGAGCTCGTCGAGGATCCGCTTGAGCAGCGCCAGCTGATCGTCACGGTCCAGGATGGAGAAGCGGGGTGGCAGCCCGGCGGCCTCGGGATGACGGCGGAGAACGTCAAGCGCCCACCGGTGAAAGGTGCCAAGGAAGAGCCCACCCAGCCCGCCGGCGGCGGATCCGGCCAGGCGTTCGACGCGCTCGCGCATCTCGCGGGCCGCCCTGTTGGTGAAGGTGACGGCGGTGATCTCGTGGGGAGCCGCCAGGCCCTCGGCCAGGAGGTGGGCGACGCGCCGGGTGAGCACGCGGGTCTTGCCGGAGCCGGCTCCGGCCAACACGAGAAGGGGGCCCTCGCCGAAGGTGACGGCCCGCCGCTGGGCCGGGTTGAGGTGGTCTTTGATGGCGCTCACTCCTCCAGCATCTCCCACTCCGCCAGGGCCCTGGCCCTGGCGGCCATGGCCTGGCGGCGGGTCAGTATACCGGCGAAGCGGCGTTCCTCGAGGTCGGTGACCACGGGGATCTCTTCGAAATCGTATTCGGCGAAGAGGAGCATGGCGCGTTCGAGTGTATCGTGCACCGTCAGGATGGGAATGTCCTCGGAGGCGACGTCCGCTGCGACGATCAGATCGGCCAGCTCCACGGCGTCCAGGTGGCCGCGCAGGGTCTGGAAGGTCAGGGCGCCCAGGAGACGGCCACCGGAATCGAGAACGGGGAAGACCAGCTGGGTGGACGTGGCGATGACCTTGAGGATCTCCCGGTACGGTGCGCCGGCGGAGAGAGTGACGGCCTGGGGCTGCATCACCTGGGCCACGGGCACGGTCTCCAGGAGGCGGGTTTCCGGAAGCTCGCTGGAGGGTCCGCCCATGGCGGCCATCTGCTCGTGGTACATGCCGCGGCGGAGGAAGATGCGGGAGACCGGGATGGCGACGGCCACGGCGGTCATCATGGGCAGGATCACCTGGTACGAGCCGGTCAGCTCGAAAAGCAGGAGGATCGCGGTGATGGGACAGCGGATGGCCGCGGTCAACAAGGCCCCCATCCCCACCATGGCATAGGACGACGCGGTGAGATCCAGTTGGGGGATGAGGTGGTCCATCCCGGTGCCGTAGGCCCCACCCAGCATGGCCCCGATGACGAGCAGGGGAGCGAAGTCACCGCCCCACCCTCCGGAGCCCAGGGTCAGACTGGTGGCGAGGATCTTGCCGAAGACCAGGGCGGCCAGGAGGGCAAAGGTCAGCTTTCCGGCCAGCACGTCCTGGACGTGGCTGTAGCCGTTTCCCATGACCTGGGGCAGCGCCAGGGCGAGAGCGCCCACGGCCAGGCCGCCCAGCATGGGTTTGAACAGGGCCGGCACCCGGTCCAGCCCGTGGAAGAAACGGTGGATGCCGCGGTCCGTGGCGACGAACAGGGGCGCCACGAGGCCGGCCGCCAGCCCGAGGCCGGCGTAGAGGCCGATCTCCCACCACGCGGCGATGTGGTAAGGGGGGACGACGAAATGGCTGGCACCGACACCCTCCAGGGCCCGGCAGACGCTGGTGCCGGCCACGGAGGCCAGGACCACCGGTGAGAGTGTACCGGCCGTGTAGTCGCCCAGGACCAGCTCCAGGGCGAAGAAGACCCCTGCCAGCGGAGCGTTGTAGGCTGCGGCGATGGCGGCGGCCGCACCGCAGCCGATGAGAATCTCCCGCCGCCGGCGGGTCAGCCCCAACCAGCGTCCCACCCAACCTCCGATGATGCCACCCATGGCGACCACCGGCGCCTCGCGGCCGGCCGAGCCGCCGCTGCCGATGATGAGGGCGGCGGCGAAGAAGGCGACGGGTACGTACCGCAGGGGGAGGTTGCCGGGCGAGGTGCGCGCGTCCAGCATGACCGTGGCGACGCCGGGGTTTTCGGGCGCATGGACGGTCCAACGGACGAGAAGGGCCATGAGGAACGCCCCGGCCGCCGGCAGCACGGCAGCCCAGAGGGAGGGACTGAGCCAGTGGCCGCCGGGATCGAGGTAGGGGCGCACGTGGTCGTAGAGGGCGATGGTGCCGGTCAGGTGGATCAGCCGGATGGCGTGCCAGAAGGAGACGGAGAGGAGACCCGAGAGGGACCCGACGCCAACGGCGAGGACCAGGAGGCCGGCCGTCCTCTGCTGGAACCAGCCGCCGAGGAGGTGCTGCGCGCTATCGGCGAAGCTCTTGGACGAGGTGGCCTGGGCTTGCATCGTTCAACGCCTCGCGTCGGGGTGGTGCAGGGGGCGCCGCCGTTCCATCGTGCGCAAAGGTTTGCTGGCCGGGTTTTCCTCCCTCCGGTGGGGAGCTTCGCCGGCACAGGGGAAGCCGTGCGGCGACAGGGGTTCGATCCGCCGCATCATTCCACCGTGACGCTCTTGGCCAGGTTCCGGGGCTGATCCACGTCGAGGCCCAGCTCCACCGCCACGTGGTAGGCCAGAAGCTGGAGCGGTACCACGGCCAGGATCGGCTGGAGCATCGGTGAAACCGGGGGAACCGGCAGGACGAGGTCGACAAGCCGCGATACCTCGGCGGCCTCCTCCTCGGCCACGGCGATCAGGGCCGCTCCGCGGGATCTGACCTCCATCAGGTTGCCGAGGAGCTTGTCGCGGGTCGGGATGGCCGTGGCCACGGCGATGACGGGGAAACCCTCCTGGATCAGAGCGATGGGTCCGTGTTTCATTTCGCCGGCCGGGTAACCCTCGGCATGGAGGTAGGAGATCTCCTTGAGCTTGAGCGCGCCTTCCAGGGCGATGGGGTAGAGAGTGCCGCGTCCCAGGAAGAGCGAGTCATCGGCCGCCGTGATCAGCTCGACTCCCGTTCGGTAGCGGCCGGAATCGATCTCCAGGACCGCTTCCATGGCCAGGGGAAGCCGTTGGAGGGCTGCGACGATCTCGGTGTCCCTGTGGTCGCTCAGCCCGCGGTTGGCGCGGAGCCCCAGGGCCACCAGGAGGAGGGCCACCAGCTGGGTGGTGAAGGCCTTGGTGGAGGCCACACCGATCTCCGGTCCCGCCTGGGTCAGCAGCCGGGCGGTGGCGGTCCGCCAGGCCGAGGAGCCGCGAACATTGCAGATGGTCCCCAGGAGCGCGCCGGCCTCTCCGGCCTCCTCCATGGCCGCCAGGGTGTCGGCGGTCTCGCCGGACTGGGTGATGCCGATGACCAGCGTGTCCTCGCCGACCAGCGGCGCACGGTAGCGGTACTCGGAGGCGTAGTCCACCTCCACCGGCAAACGGGTCAGCTCCTCCAGGTAGAACTTGCCGACGAGGGCCGCATGCCACGAGGTGCCGCAGGCCACCAGGTGGATCCGGCGGACGCCGGCGAGCCGCTCGGGCTCAAAACCCAGGCCATCGAGGGCGACGCCGCTGCGGTCCGCATTGAGGTAGGAGAGCACGGTGTTCCGGATGGCGTCCGGCTGCTCGTGGATCTCCTTGAGCATGAAGTGGCGGTAGCCGCCCTTCTCCGCCCGCCCGGGGTCCCAATCCAGGGTTTCCACCTCGCGTTCCACGGGCCGGCCGTGGGGATCGACGATTCTCAGCCCGTCGCGGGAGATGACGGCCACGTCGCCGTTCTGGAGGAAGACGACCCGCCGCGTCCGTGCCACCAGGGCCGTAACGTCGGAAGCCACCAGCGTCTCGTCCTCTCCGAGGCCGATGACGAGGGGTGGCCCGTTCCGGAATGCCACCAGGGTGTCGGGCTCCTCCCGGCTCAGGGCCACCACGGCGTACTGCCCGTCGAGGCGGGGCAACACGCGGAGCACGCGCTCGCCGAGGCTGCCGGTCTCCCGGCCCAGGAGCTGGGCGATCAGCTCCGTGTCCGTGTCGGATCCCAGGGGCGTCCCGCCCTCCAGGAGCTTGTGACGGAGCCTGGAGTAGTTCTCGAGGATGCCGTTGTGGACCACGGCGACGGTTCCGGAGGCGTCGGTCTGGGGATGGGCGTTCTCCTCGGTGGGAGCGCCGTGGGTCGCCCAGCGCGTGTGGCCGATACCCAGGGTTCCCGACAGCGGGGTCTGCCAGGCCTTTTCCTCGAGGTTGGAGAGCTTGCCGGCGGCGCGGAGCACCCGGATGTCATCCTCGTCGACGACGGCCAGTCCAGCGGAGTCGTAACCCCGGTACTCCAGCCGGCGCAATCCGTCGAGGAGCACGGGAACCGCGCCGTGGGTGCCCAGGTAACCGATGATGCCGCACATTCCAACCTCCAACTGCGGGATGATAGCCCAACCCGGAGCCATTGTAGCGCCGAGGGAGGCCACGGGAAGGAGAGGCGAAGCGGCTCAGTCCGCCGGCTCACGGGCCGCCGCATCCTTCAACCCATACTGCTCGATCTTCCGGTAGAGGGTCGAGCGCCCGATTCCCAGCCGGCGGGCCGCCTCCGAGAGGTTCCACGAGCAGGCCCCCAGGACCCGGGCGATGGCACGTTTCTCGATCTCGTCGAGGCTGAGGAATCCGTGCTCCTCGTCCTGGGGCTCGGCGACGTTGGCGCCGCCCAGCTCGGGTGGAAGATCCTCCTCGGTGATCTCGGGACCGCTGGCCACCAGGAGCGAGCGGTGGACCACGTTCTCCAACTCCCGGACGTTGCCCGGCCAGGCGTACTGGACCATGCGTTCCATGGCCTTCGGGGCGACCCGCTCCACCCGCCGCCCGGCATCCTCGGCGAACTTCCGGAGAAAGTGATCGACCAGCGGGGGGATATCCTCACGGCGCTCACGGAGGGGCGGGATGTGAATCGGGAAGACCACCAGCCGGTAGTAGAGGTCCTGACGGAATCCGCCCTCCCGGACCATCTCCGCCAGATCACGGTTGGAGGCCGAGATCACGCGGACCTCGAGCTCGATCCGGCGGGTGCCACCGATGCGCTGAACGATACGCTCCTGGAGGACACGGAGGAGCCTCGCCTGGGCCGAAGGCGCCATCTCGCCGACCTCATCCAGGAAGATGGTGCCCGACTGGGCCTGCTCGAACTTGCCGGGGTGGGCCGCCACGGCACCGGTAAAGGCCCCCCGCTCGTGCCCGAAGATCTCGCTCTCCTGAAGCCCCTCGGGGATGGCGGCGCAATTGACGTCGACGAAGGGCCCGGAGGCCCGGTGGGATCCGTAGTGGATTGCCTTGGCCACCAGCTCCTTGCCCGTACCGCTCTCGCCGGAGATGAAGACCGTGATGTCGGATTCGATGACCTTTTCGATCTGCTCGTACACGCGGCACATGGCCGACGAGGAGCCGACGAGGTTTCGCAGGTGGTAGCGCTCGCCGAGCTCGCCGCGCAGACGCTCCACCTCCCGTTCCAGGCGGTTGTGGGACAGCGCATGGTGCAAGGTCGCGGCCAGACGCTCGGTGTCCACCGGCTTGACCAGGTAGTCGTAGGCGCCGAGCTTGGTAACCTCGACGGCGCGGCTGACATCGTTGACTGCTGTCAGAACGATCACCGGGAGATCGGGATAACGGCGCTTGAGCTCGCGGAGCACCTGGACGCCGTCCATCTCCGGCATGACGAGATCGAGGAGCACGGCATCGGGCCGGCGGCCCGTGGCCGCCAGGGCTTCGGGTCCCGAGGAAAACCCCTCCACCTGGTATCCGGCGCCATCGAGGATGTGCTCCACCAGGGCGCGCACGGTCGGGTCGTCGTCGATCAGCCAAATGGTGTCATCGGGCATGCGCCACGGCCTCCTTTCTCGAGTCCGTCCTCGCAACGCCGTGCGGAAGGCAACGGTAGCACAGGACCGTCACATCGTCGTCCGGCTGGCCGCCGGCGAGGTGGGACTCCAGGACCTGCTGGACCCGCAGAATCGTCTCGTGTTCCGTTTGGCTTCCACGGATCTCTTCGATGATGCGCTCGAGCCCGAGCTCGTCGCCGTCACTCATCATGCCGGCCTCGATCACGCCGTCGGTGAACATCAGCACCACGTCGCCGTCCTCCAGGCCGATGGTCCCCACAGCGTACTCCTGGCGCGGCAGGAGCCCCACGGGCCGGCCGGTGCTCTCCAGGAGGAGCACGTCTGAGCCACGACAGACCAGCATGGGAGGGTGACCTGCGCCGACCCACCGGAGCTCGCTGCGTTCGGGGTACCACTCGGCCAGCATCATGGTGGCGAACTTCCGCCCACGGGCCAGTCCATGGAGGAGATCGTTCCCCTCGGCCACCACCCGCTCGAGGGAGCGCCGGTCGTCACGGCGGCTCCACAGGTACGCCTGGAGGTTCGAAGCGATCAGCCCGGCCGGCACGCCCTTGCCGGAAATGTCGGCCATGACGAGCCACCAGGAGCCCGAGGAACGCGGGATGAGATCGTAGTAATCGCCTCCGACCTCCAGGCAGGGATGGTCCCATGCGGCGAGCTCGAGGCCGGGAACCGTGTCCAGCCGCCTCGGCCGCAGGGTCTGCTGGATCTCGCCGGCGAGCCGAAGCTCCTCCTGGAGCCGCTCGCGGCGGACGATCTCCCGGTGCATCCGGGCCGCGCTCAACGCGATGGCGAAAGGGACGCCGAGCTCGGCCAGGAAGTCCACGTCCTCGGCGTCGAAATGGCCGCGGTGGTGGTTGAGCAGCTGGAGGAGGGCCACCAGCCGGCCATCACGATCACGGACGGGAACGGTCAGGAGCGAACGGGTCCGGAACCCGGTCGTGCGGTCGAAGCTGGGATCGAAGCGGGGGTCGCCGTAGGGATCGTCCAGGAGAATCGGCTCACCCGTGGCGGCCACGGTCCCGACGATACCCTCGCCCAGGGCGACCCGAAGGATGCCGCCCTCGACGCCCTCGGCCACCAGGGCCGTGAGCCCGTTGTCGTCCACCAGGAAGAGGGAGCCGCGGTCGGCACCGATCAGCCGGGTGGCCAGGCCGACGACCCGCCGGGCGAGCTCTTCCAGGTCCAGCGTGGTGTTGACCAGCGTCCCGGCCTCGACCACCGCCTGGAGCCGGTCCAGCTGCTTGCGGCACACCTCCAGCTCCTTCCGGGGGTTTCCCGGCTCTTCAGGTTGCAACGGACCCGGCTGCTCCGGCGCCATGCGTCCCTCCATTCCTTCCGGAATCTCCCGGACAGTGTAGCAGTGAATTGCCCCGGATTGATACATGACCTTGATGGAAGGTCCTTCCCGGTGTCGCAATCCGGGGAGGGGGTATGGGACGGCCCGATGGGAGCCGGCGGAGCGGGAGGGGGATCATGCCACCAGCGCGAGCAGCCAGGCCGAGAGCGCCTCCACGGCGACGCCGCTTCGCAGGCGTTCCTCGAGAGCGCCGGACGTGGCCAGAGCGGCGATCAGCTCCTCGTCGCGGTAGAGGACGGCTCCCCTGACGAGGTTGGAGAGGCTCCAGATGGAGGGCCGCTTGCGCCGGGCGCCCCAGGTCTCGGCATCGAGGCGTTCGAGGATCCATGGTCCAAGGTCGTTCTTGAAACGCCGGTTGTACCAGCTCCTGTCACCGACCTGTTTGCGGTCGAGGTCCTGGGCATCCCCCCGGCTGGCAAGAAGACGGCGAAGCACGAGGAGATCGGTCACGAGGCCGAGAACCTGACCGACGATCATGAACGGGGCGGCGGACGCGTCGACCACCTTCCCCTGCCAGTCCCGCACCGGGATGCCGCCTTCCAAGGCCTCGATGAGGTCGGCCAGCGGCCTGGGGTCACGTTTGAGGATGGCGTTCCGCACGGCGTCCAGGGATCGTTCCCTGGGGAAACAGAGCTGGCGGACCAGCTCCTCGTCCACGGTGACGCCGGGTCCGGCGGCGGCGGCCAGCTTGCCGGCCTCGGCGATCAACTGGCGTGGAGCGAAGCCCAGCCTGGCGAAGAGAAGCTCCTCGGCCTTGGGGCTCAGGCGAAGCTCCGGCTGGTTCTTCTGGAGAATCCGCCGGAGGGTGGCCGCCTCCCCGGCCGAGATCACCGCGTCCTCCCACGGCTTGGGTCTGGCCGGCAGGGGGACCCACTCGAAGCGTCCCCGTTCCCGGACGAGGTCCACGAGCGGGCCGCGGGGCTTGCCGCCACACCAGGCGCCCATCACCAGGACCACATCCTCGGGGATTCCCGCCTCGAGGGAGCTGACCAGCGGGGCAGGGTCGGGAGCCCGGCCGTCCCGGGAGCCGCCCACGGGGGCCGGCGCCTGGAGCCAGGAGCCGATGTCCCGGACCAGGAGGACGCGCCGGGGATCGAAGAGGGATCCGCTGACCACCTCGTCGGCCAGGCGTTCGGGCGTCACTCCGGCGCCCAGGTCGACAACGGCCGCATCGCCCAGGAGCTCGGCGGCGGCGTGGACCTGCTCCTCGAGAGCTTCCTCGAGCAGGTACCCGTCACTGGAGCCCACGAGCACGAGGCGGGCCCCGTGCTCAGGCACAGGCGCGCTCCCGGCGGTCACACGAGCCGTCGATCCTCAAGCGTCTCACGGGCGCCTCAGGGCTCGAGGGGCGTGATCTCTCCACGGTCGAGCAGCTCCTGGCAGTCGATGCAGTACCGGGCCCACGGTACGGCGGCCAGACGTCCCGGCTGGATCGCTCCGCCGCAGTTGAGGCAGACGCCGTAGGTTCCTGCATCGATGCGCTCGAGCGCCCTCTCGATGCGCTTGAGGATCGCCTGCTCCTCCGTGGAAAGGCGGTACAACATCTCGCGGGACGTGGTCTTGAGGGCCCTGTCACCGAGGTCCGCGGCGGTTTCCCCCGTCTCGTGGGTTTCCGAGCTCCGTGCGGCACGAACCCGTTGGTTCAGCTCCTCCCGCTTGGCCAACAAGTGTTTCCGGTAACGTTCCACCTCTCGCTTCCTCATGACGCTGGCCCTCCATCGGCCGATCTCCATTGTACGCTGCGCCGGTGGTACGCACCGCCCGAGCGGATGTCCGCGCTCCGGAACAGCTGTTCCCACAGTACCAGGCGGGCCAGCAGGTGGGGAAGTGTCAGACGGCCCAGGGAGAGGCGAAGCCAGGCGGCGTCCAGCAGCTCGCGGTCGAGCCCCAGATCGCTGCCGATGACGAAGGCCAGCCCGGGGCACGCCGATTCCTCCGCCCTGGCCAGCGTTGCCGCCATTCCCTCGCTGGTCAAGGTCTTTCCGTTCTCGTCGAGGGCCACCAGGCGCCACCGGTCCGGAAGGTGCTGGAGAACGGCTCGGCATTCCTCGCGGAGCACACGGCCCGGGTCTGTCTCCCTCCCGCCGGCTTCCGGTCGAAGAGGGATGTCCTCGGCGGCCCAGCGGCGGGTCACCCGCTTCCGGTAGGCCGCCACCTGATCCTCGTAGGGGCTGGCCGCCGGTCGGCCGAACCAGAGGACCCGGAGCCTCATGGGGAGCCCGTGGCCCCGGCCAGGCCGAGCGCTTCGAGGGGCACCCTGGAGGCATCGCCCCACAGCGATTCGAGGCCGTAGTAACTCCGGCGATCCTCGGTCAGGACGTGGACGATGATGTCGCCGTAGTCCAGGAGAATCCAGTCGGCGCGCCGTGCTCCCTCCACGTGGAGCGGACGGTGGCCGGCCTTCCTGAGACGGCGTTCCACCGCCTCCGCGATGGCTCCCACCTGACGGTCGTGCGCGCCGGAGCAGATCAGAAAGG
Source organism: Acidobacteriota bacterium (assembly GCA_013152925.1). Lineage (GTDB taxonomy): Bacteria > Acidobacteriota > Thermoanaerobaculia > Thermoanaerobaculales > Sulfomarinibacteraceae > JAADFK01. Next base: position 11,145 of record JAADFK010000048.1, read on the forward strand.
AATCGGCCAGGGAGGTCAGGCCGGTGACGTCCAGGGCCACCAGCTGGAAGGCCTTTCTGTCCACGGCGGCCGCGACGGCCTCGCGAAGCATCTCTGTGATGTCCGGGCTCAACATGAACGTGGCTCCCCACCGTCGTGACGGTACAGCTTGTAGCGTTCGATGTAGGTGTAGACCTCGTGGGGGACCAGCTCCCGGATGGGCAGCCCCCGCCGTTGCCGCTCCCGGATCGACGTGGCCGAGATGGGAAAGGGCTCGTGGTCCAGCAGGTAGATCGTCGGGCCGTCGGGATCGGGAACCGTGGCGAAGGGCGCCACCACCTGCAGCCGGTCGAGAAGCGTGGGTGGCACCCTCGATCGGAGCCGCTCGTCCCACATGTGAGCCCGGTGGAGCACCACCAGGTGGGCCAGCTCCACCAGCTCCTGCCAGCGGTGCCAGGTGGCGATCTGGGAGAAGGAATCCGAGCCCAGGAGAAAGTAGAGATCGTCGTCCGGGTGGAGATCCCGGAAGTGCTTGACGGTTTCCACCGTGTAGGTCGGCCCCTGGCAGAAGACCTCGAGGTCCGAGGCGAAGAAGCGCTCGTACGGGAGCGTGGCCAGGGCCACCATCACCAGCCGGTGTGTGACCCGGGTCAGCGGGTGACCGTCCTTGTGGGGGGGGCGCCCCGCCGGTACGAAGTGGACGGCATCGAAACGGAAGGTCTCGAGGGCCCGGACCGTCGGGATCAGGTGCCCGAGATGGAAAGGATCGAAGCTCCCGCCGTACACGGCAATGCGGCCCATCAGACCTCCACGGTTTCGGCGGCGGCCATGCGGGCCAGCCGCCCGATCAGCACATTGATACCCTCGCCGGTGACCGAGGAAATGGCGATCGCCTCGACGCCGCGGGCGGACGCAGCGGCCCGGAGCTCTCCCAGGACGGCCTCCCGGGCGCCGGGCGCCACGGTGTCGAGCTTGGTACCGACCAGGAGCCAGTCCCGCGCGGCCAGCCCGGGATCGTAGGCCTCGAGCTCCCGGCGAATCCCCTCGATTCTCTCGGACAGCGGTTCCCCGGCCGCCAGGTCCACCAGGTGGGCGAGCACACGGCACCGCTCCACGTGACGCAGGAACTGGAGCCCGAGCCCGGCCCCCTCGTGGGCGCCCTCGATCAGGCCGGGGATGTCCGCCACCACCAGGGTTCCCATGGCGCCGTCGCCCAGTTGGACCACGCCAAGGTGGGGCTCCAGGGTGGTGAAGGGGTAGGAGGCCACCTTGGGCCGTGCCGCGGAGATTCTGGAAATCAGGGTGGACTTGCCGGCGTTGGGCAGTCCGATGAGCCCGACATCGGCCAGCAGCTTGAGCTCCAGCCGAAGCTCCAGCTCCTCCCCGGCGCCACCCTCTTCGGCCTTTCGCGGGGCGCGGTTGGTCGGCGTGGCGAAGCGGGCGTTGCCGCGTCCGCCACGGCCGCCGCGGGCCACGACGAGCTCCTGGCCCGGTTCCAGCAGGTCGCCCAGGATCTCCCCGGTCTCGGCGTCACGAACCACCGTGCCGGGCGGCACGGGAAGCACGTAATCCTGGCCCGAGGCGCCGGTCTTGTTGGATCCCTGGCCGTGACGCCCCCGCTCGGCCCGAACGATCCGCCGGTGGTGGATGTGGAGCAGGGTGTTGTACCCCTCCTCGACCCTGAGGATGACATCCCCGCCGCGGCCGCCGTCACCACCGCTGGGGCCTCCACGGGGGACATACTTCTCCCGCCGGAAGGCCACACAGCCGTTGCCTCCGCGGCCGGCGATGACCGTCAGGCGCGCGGAGTCGATGAACATGGAATGATTCGGCGTGGGCTCAGGCGGGATTGACGGCGATGAAGCGCCCGTGGCGGCCTCGGTTGATGAACTTGACATGACCGGTCGCCGTGGCGAACAACGTGTCGTCGCCGCCCCGCATGACGTTGGTGCCGGGCTTGAAGCGCGTGCCCCGCTGCCGGACCAGGATCGATCCCGCCGTCACCAGCTGTCCGTCACCGACCTTGGTTCCGAGACGCTGCGCGTTGGAGTCGCGCCCGTTGCGGCTGGAGCCCTGTCCTTTCTTGTGAGCCATGTGGTCCCCCTACGCTCTCTACGCCTCGATGGCGTCCACGTGGACGCGGTAGTAGTTCTGCCGGTGCCCCTGGGTCTTCTTGTAACCCTTGCGGCGCTTCTTCTTGAAGACGATGATCTTGTCGCCGCGCACGGGCGCCACCACGTGGGCCCGGACCAGGGCGCCGTCGACCACTGGCGTTCCCACCCGCGCCGTCTCGCCGGAGCCGAGGAACAGGACGCGCTCGAAGAGGAAGCTGTCCCCCTTCTCGAGGTCCGGTTCGGTCCGCTCCACCATCAGCTCGTCCCCGGGCGCCACCCGGTACTGCTTTCCACCATGTTGGACGATCGCATATTCGCTCATCGCACACCTCTCCTCAGGAACGGCTTTTCTAGCACATGCACCCCCGGCTGTCAACAGCCTTGGGGTTGCATTTCATGTGGGGTCCGGCGCCGAACGGCGGAGATGGGTGATCGCGGGGCGCCTGGGAACCCGCCACGGCAGCTGTTCCATCGCCGGCTCGCCGCCCGGCGGGACGGCGAGCCCGGCCTTCCGGGGCCGGCCGACGTCCGAGGGAAGGGGGAGGGTGCTCATCGCTCCCGTCGGGAAAGCCCGTGCTTTTTGATCCGGTAGCGCAGCCAGTGGCGCGGCACCCCCAGGCGCCGTGCCGCCCGGGCCACGACCCAGCTTTCCTCTTCCAGGACCCGTCGAAGGCGTTCCGGCTCGCCGATGGCGCCCCCGGTCTGGGCGGGACTTCCGGGTGAGAGGTCGAGATCGGAGGGTTGGATGGTGGCCTCCGCGCCGAGAATGAGCGCTCGCTCCAGGCGGTTCCTGAGCTCCCGGACGTTGCCGGGCCAGAGGTGGCGGACCAGTGCGAGCTCGGCCGCAGGGCTCAGCTGCCGGGGATCCTTGCCCACATCCGTGGCGATCTCCCGCTGGAGGTGGTACGCGAGAGGCACGATGTCCTCCCTCCGCTCCCTCAGGGGCGGCACGTGCAGGGTGACAACGGCCAGCCGGTAGTACAGATCGCTCCGGAAGGCGCCCGCCTGCATCATGGCCTCGAGGTCGCGGTTCGTCGCCGCCACGACCCGGCAACGGATCGAGATCTCCTGCTCCCCTCCCACCCTGAAGAACCTGTGGTCCTGGAGGAACCGCAGGAGCTTGGCCTGGAGGGACAGGCTCATGTCGCCCACCTCGTCGAGAAAGAGCGTGCCACCGTCCGCAAGCTCGGTGAGCCCCCGCCGGCGCGCCTGGGCGCTGGTGAAGGCGCCCCGCTCATGGCCGAAGAGCTCGCTTTCGAGGAGCTCGTCCGGCACCGCCGCACAGTTGACGGGGATGAAGGGGCCGGGCGGCGCGGAGAGCCGGTGCAGCTCGCGCGCCACGACCTCCTTTCCGGCCCCGGTCTCTCCGGAGACCAGCACCGGCGTGAAGGGCGAGCGGGCGATCCTGAGGAGCTTCCCGCGGATTGCCTCGAGCTGGGGAGCGCTTCCCCAGAACACCGTACCCCCGTCGCGCAGGGCGCGCGCCTGGTCCGCCTGTACCGCCCGGGCCTCCCGCCCGACGACCACGAGGAGCTCCTCGCGGTCCCACGGCTTCACCAGGTAGTGGCGTGCGCCGGAGCGCAAGGCGCCGACCGCCGTTGCCACGCTGTCCTGGCCCGTGATGACCACGATCCGGCTCAGGGGCGCAGCCGCAAGGAGCTTCGGGATGAGCTCCAGGCCATCGGCGTCGGGGAGGCCCAGGTCGAGGAGGATCACGTCGGGCGGGTTGTCGCCAGCCGCCCGCAAGGCCGCGGAGCCGCTGGCTGCTTCAGCGGTCCTGTGGCCAGCAGCCTTCAGGGTCGCACGGAGCATCATCCGCTGGCTGGCATCGTCCTCCACCACGAGACAGAGACCCATTCATACCTCCGGCATGAAGATCGAGAAGCGGCACCCGGAGCCGTCGGCCAGGTTCTCCCATTCGAGGCGGCCGCCACCCAGCTCGCAGATCCGCTGGACGATGTTGACGCCGAGCCCCGTGCCCCGGGTGGAGGTGGAAAAGAAGGGACGTAGCATTCGCTGCGCCGCAGGGGTTGGAATCCCGCCGCAGCAATCGCTGATATCGATCCGGAGCTGGTGGCCGGCCCCGGATTGCCACCGGACGCCGACTCGCGATCCGGCCCGGGAGAACTCGATGGCGTTCCTCACGAGCTCGGTGATCGCCTCGATCATCTGGGAAGGGTCGGCCAGCACGCGGGAGGAGGGACCTCCCGGGCATTCCACGGTGATCTGCGCCGCCGCTGCAGCCGCCGCGCACCTCGACAGTGCCTCGTCGACGATCTCGGCGATCGGGGTCGCCTGGGCGGTGGCCGAGTCGAGACGGATGACGCGCTGCATGTCCGATACGGTGCGGTTGATGCGCTCGACCTCCACGAGGGCCGCCTGGAGGTACTCCTCCACCTCCCCACCCGGCGGCAGGAGGTGCTGCACCAGCTGGATGCCGGACTTGATCGTCGCCAGAGGATTCCGGATCTGGTGGGCCAGCCGCAGCACCATCTCCCGGAGGTCGTACTCGGTGAACTCCGTCACGACGTCTCCCGGGATCGATCCCCGCCACCGTCGATCGCCTGGCGAATGGCCGTTGCAAGCGCACGGAGTGAGAAGGGCTTGCTGACGATGAGGGCCCCTGATGAAGGATCGGTGGAGCCCTCCGGCGCTTCGCCGATGTAACCCGAGACGAGGATGACCTTGAGCCCGGGCTCGAGCTCGCGAAGCTGGCGGGCGAGCTCCGAGCCGGCCATGTGTGGCATGACCTCGTCGGTCAACAGGAGGTCGATCGTCCCGGCGTTGGCATGCCAGAGCTCGAGGGCGTCGAGGCCGTCGCCGGCCTCGATGATCGTGTAGCCCAGGGCGCGGAGCTCCTTCGCCACGGCCTGGCGGAGCTTGAGCTCGTCCTCCACGAAGAGGATGGTCTCGGTACCGCCGCACATCTCCGGGATGACCGGCTCCTCGATCCCCGGAGTGGGCTCGTCGCCGGCCTGCGGGAGGTACACGGTCATGGTCGTCCCGGCTCCGGGCCGGCTTTCCACGGTGATCCGCCCGCCGGCCTCGGAAACGATCCCGAAACAGGTGGAAAGACCAAGACCCGTGCCCTTTCCGGTCTCCTTGGTGGTGAAGAAGGGCTCGAAGATATGCTCGAGGACCTCGTCCGTCATGCCGACGCCCGTATCGCTGACCGACAGGGCGACCCAATGGCCGGGCCCCTGCTCCGCCGCCGTGTCAGCACCGGCGTCCTCCACCGCTCGGGTCGTGATTCGCACGCGCCCGCCCTGAGGCATGGCGTCCCGAGCATTGACGACCAGGTTGGCCAGGACCTGCTCGATCTGAGCCGGGTCGGCCACCACGGGAGGCAAGCCGGCTTCGAGCTCCGTGGTCAGCTGAACGTCCTCACCGATCAGCTGGCCGAGCATCCCCTCGAAATCGGAGACCACCTTGTTGAGATCGAGGGCACGGGGGGCTGCCGGCTGGCGCCGGGCGAAGGCCAGCAGCTGCCGCGTCAGGCGCGCACCGTGCTCCGTGGCGGCGAGGATCTCTTCCACATACTCGTGGACGGCGCCGCACTGGTCCAGCTCCATCTGGAGGAGCTCGGCATAGGCTCGAACGGCCCCCAGCAGGTTGTTGAAATCGTGCGCGATGCCTCCGGCCAGGCGGCCGACGCTCTCCAGCTTCTGGGCCTGGAGGTACCGTGCCTCCAGATCGACCTCGGAGCTCACGTCACGCAGGTAGCTCATGATGTTGATGATGGCGCCCTCCGCGTCGCGGACCGGAGCGACCAGCTCTCCCTGGACGTAGACCGTTCCATCCTTGCGGCGTTTGTAGACACGCCCTCGCCAGGCCTTTCCCATGGACAGGAGCGCCTGCATCTCCTCGAAATCCCCGGCCTTCTCGTACTGGCTTCGAATGAAGTCCATCCCCCGTCCGATGACCTCCTCGGGGCTGTACCCCGTGATCTCTCCGTAGGCGGGGTTGGCGTAGACCACCCTTCCCTCGGCATCGAGGATGAGCACGCCCATCTCCGCCTGTTCGACGGCTGCCTGAAGGCGCCGGCGCTCCTCGTCCCGGCTCCTCTCTTTCGTCACGTCTCGGGCGGAGCCAACGGTGCCGATGAGCGCGCCGTTCCTGTCGAACAGGGGCGCTTTGCGAACGTCCAGCCAGACGAATCGGCCGTTGACGCGGCCGGTTTCGTCGAACTGCATCGGCGCCCGGGTCTCAAGCACACGGGCGTCCGAGCTCCCGCACACCTCGCCGAGGGTATACCAGTCCGGCTCATCGGGGTGCCTGGCCCGGGCGCGATCGGCGAAAAAGGCATCGGTCTTTCCGAGGGGCTCCTCGGTATCCTCCGCCATCAGCAGCTCGCTCGCCAGGGCCCTGTTGGCGAAGAGATACCGTCCCTCGAGGTCCTTGGCCCAGATCATGTCGGGCAGGTTGTCGGCCATCAGGCGAGCCATGGAGTACAGGCGTTCGAGGCGGGCCTGGCTCCTTCTCAGCTCCTCCTCGGCCTTCTTGCGCTCGGTGATGTCGAGGGTGTACTCGATCATCTGCGCCAGGACGCCCGTCTCGTCCAGGATGGGGTAGGCGTGGATCTCCAGGTAGCGGAGCTCCCCCTGGGGAGACGTATGTACGTGTTCGATGACCATGGGCTCCCTGCCCGTGCGAAGGAGCGCCAGGGGACATGGATGATCGTCGCCGTCGCAGGGCGTCGTCCGGCTGTGGGTGACCTCGTAACAGCAGGCCCCGTTGGCGATGCCACGCTCGCGTGCCGCCGAATTGGCGATCTCGATGGAGTAGTCGCTCGTGTTGATGACGTAGAACGGGTGGGTCAACGCATCCAGCACCGTGTCCAGGAAGCCCTTCTGGTGCTCCAGAGCGACCGCCGTCCGCCGGCGTTCTTCCATCTGGCGGTTGAACAGCTCGACGAGCCTCTTCGCTTCGGAAGCCGAGCCGGGGGGAGGCACCGGCCCCGATCCCGGATCTTCGATGGCACTGGTCAGGGCCTCGGTGAGCGTGGTGACCTCATGAGCCGTCTGTCGTGCCGCGAAGCCGGCGAGGGCCAGACCCAGGAACAACCCGCCAAGGCCCACGATGCCGATCCTGGAAAGCATCGGTTGTGCCGAGCGGTCGATCGCCCTCCGGTCCAGCCCGATGTGGAGCAGCGCCCCGGTGCCGGAGATGGGCGCGCTGAGATCGAGCAGAATGCGGCCGGTGGCGTCGCGAATAATGGCCGGGCCCGGGGGCGTTCGGCCCTCGTTGTCCTCACTGGGGGAGGGAATGCCCGAGATGCCTCCTGCGGCGCTCCATGCCACAGGCTTGCCTTGGGCCGTGACGAGGGCGTAGGCCCGAAGCGGGTCCTTCTTGACGAATTGGCTGAGGAGACCGGTGATCTCGGGCCGCCCGGCCCAGGGGAGCAGCCGCTCCAGGTGGCCCGCCAGGACCTGGGTACGTGCGGCTTCCCGCGCGACCATCTCCGAACGATGCGACGCCGTGACGAAACCCCAGGTGAGCGCCGTCAAGGAGATGGCGGTCAGGGAGACGAGGGCCGCGAGCCGCAGGAAGACCTTGCGCCGCAGGTTCATCCCGGTACCCCACCGGCCGGATCCCAAGGGGTGGAGCACCAGGGCCAGAGCGGACCGCCTGGCCGGCGGCTCGCTTCCGGTTCCGGCCGCTCATTCCTCAACGGTGCTCGACCCCCGCGCCGATCGCTCCGCCGTTGAATGCTTTTCGTGCCGGTGGGGAGCACCCGAAAGGACCTCGGCCAGCTGGAGGCGGAGCAAACGGAGCTCCACCGGCTTGCCGAGCACCGGCACACCGGTGATGGCCACGCCCTCCGGATCTCCGGTGAGGATGATCGTCGGGATCCAACGGGCCCGGAGCAGCTCCAGAACCGCTTCCGCGGTCCGGCCGCCGAAGTGCCAGTCGAGGAGCACGGCCCCGGGGGGAGAGCCTTCGAGAGACGCTTCCAGGGTCTCGAGGTCCTCCACCCCGTGGGCGTCCATTCCCAGGACCTCGAGCTGGCGGACCAGGGCCCGCCGAAAAACGGGCACATCGTCTGCCACCAGAATACGCCTCCGTTCGGCGACGACGCTTGTGCGGTCAGCAGAAGAATTATTCTCCATTCGGAATCGATGGTAGCACAATGGGCTCCCAAGCGGCCTGAAACACGGTGGCGCCGGACGCATCGTCGGCTCATGGAGAGCTCCAGTCTCCTCCGGTCCGGCCGGGTACCGGGCGGTCCATCGTTCCGGCGCCTCGTGTGCCGGTATTGAGAAGCACGGCCACCACACCGGGGTCGAACTGGGACCCGGCGCATCGTTCGATCTCGGCGAGGGCTTCTGCAAAGCTGCGGGCCGGCCGGTAGAGACGGTCGCTGGTGATGGCATCGAGCGCGTCGGCCACCGCAAAGATCCTGGCACCCAGTGGTATGGCATCCCGCGAGAGGCCCTGCGGGTAGCCCTTGCCGTCCCAGTGCTCGTGATGGCAGAGCACGATCTGGGAGGCCGGCCGGAGAAATGCGATCCCGCTCAAGATCTCGTATCCGATCAGCGGATGGCGGCGCATGACCTCCCAGTCCTTCTCGTTCAATGGGCCGGGTTTGAGGAGGATGGCGTCCGGGATGCCGATCTTGCCGATGTCGTGGAGCAGCGCGCCACGTTCGAGATGTTCCCGGGCCTCTCCGAGAATCCCCATCCCGTTGGCGATTTCAAGGGCGTACCGGGTCACCCGAACCGAGTGCTCGGCGGTCTCCTGCTCACGGGCGTCGAGCGCCGAACAGAGGGCTTCCAGGGTCGCCCGGTAGCTCTGGGTGACCATGTGCAAGGTGCTTCGAAGCTCCGCGGTCGCGACGCGGACCCGGTCCTCCAGCTCCATCTGGTACGCCCGATTCTCCAGCACCAGCCTGCGCTTTTCGGTGGCCCGGCCGATGGCCGTCATGAGGTCGAGCATGGCCACCGGCTTGACGAGGAAATCGGAGGCGCCGGCCCGGAGCGCCCGGGCCGCGAGCTCCACCTCGGCAAACCCGGTCAGCAGGATGACGGCCGTCTCGGGATGAACGGCGCGGATCTGCTCCAGGAGCCACATGCCCCCGTGTCCCGGCATCCTGATGTCGGTGATCACGATGGCCGCCGGCTCGGTCCCGAGAAGACGAAGGGCCGATTCCCCATCGGCTGCCGTGCGGCAGTGGAAGCCGCGGAGCCGGAGGTTTGCAGCCAGACCGCGCCGGATCCGTTCCTCGTCGTCGACCATCAGCACGCGCCGCTCGAGAGGATCCCCCGGCGGGTGAGGTGCCCGTTCCGGTGCGCTCACCGTTCGTTCTCCACCGGCGGCGCGGAACATGGAGCCGATGGGCGCCGATTCATGACGATCAGATCCCGGCGGCCCGGCGCGGCGGCGCGATGACACACGGCAGAATACCGCATGGACGACGGGAGACGGCAACCACGCGAGCACGGTACCATGGGGGCGGCATGCCCCGGTTGTCTCGTTCGTGCCGGAAAGGGGTGGAGCGGTCCGCGATGATCGTAAGCTACGGATTCGATCGGATGGTGGAGATGGTGTCTCCTGTCGTTCTCCGGTGGGCCGAGGAGGTCGTTCCTCGAAGCGTGGAGTTGCTGCCCAACAACCGGTACTCCCCCCGGTATGCCTGGATGTTCTCCTTCGAAAAGCGGCTCAAGTACCGTATCGAGGATGTGCTCGGAAGACCTCTTGGGCCCCTGGAGCAGCAGCTCTTCGGCGCCGACGGGGCGTTTTCCGAGGGGCTTTCCAACGCTTTCGTTCATGGTCATGGGCGCGATCCCAGCCGGCCCATCGGAATCCACTGTGCCGTGGGCCGTCAGGGGCTGGCGTTCTCGATCCGTGATCGCGGGCCCGGGTTCGCCGTGGCCCACCACCTGGAGCTGGCCCGGCAGGGCTCGTCCAGGTACCACTTCGCCGGCAACGGCCTCCGCGTGCTGGTGAGCGCCCCCGGGATACTCGCCTTCTACGAAGGTGGGGGCCGCCGGCTCGATCTCATGGCGCCGTTTCACGAGACCCTGTGCACGAGCTGAGCCCCGGCGCATCATGGGAACAACCCCGGCGCGAAGGGGCTGCCGATGCCCGAGGTGATCATGGCGGCCAGCTCGCCTTCGTGCGAGGGCGGGTCTGGAAGCTCGGTCCATCCCCACCCGATACGGGAGAGGGCGTGGGCGTCGCTCGATGCGACCTGGGGTTTCCCAAACCGCTTCGCCAGGCCACGGGCGAGGGTTGATTCCTGAGGCGTGAAGGATGTGCTTCCCACCTCGACGGCATCGAGGAGGTCCATTGGAAGTCCTCCGGGATCGGCATCCCGGTAGGGGTGGGCGAGGATCACGCAGGCGGCTTGCCCGTGGGCAATGTTGCAGGCGTCGGCGACCGGAATGCCGCGGTGAAGGCTGCCAGCATCCTCCAGACCGATGATCACGAGGTGTGCCCCCTTTGCCGAAACCTCGATGCCGCGGAAGAGCCGGACCGCCGGAGAGCGCTCAACGAGAAGCACGAGCTCCTCCTCCGCCCAGAGGATGTCATGGTCGGTCAGGACCACGCCGTCGAGCCCGGCCCGGAGCGCGTGTTCCTCGATCCGGTAGGGATCCACAGTCTCGGCGCACTGGGAGTAGCGGCCCGTGTGAACGTGCAGGTCGATCTTGAACATGGAGGGTCCTGGGGGTCTCCCCTGGCTGAAGGATCCCGCAGCGCCTGGCCCCAAACCAGCGGGCATGACGCCGCGGTACCTCGGCCTCACTTCAACGAGCTGGAATGCTACCGGAGCTCGTCGGCGATCTTGCCGACCACCTTGTCGAGGATCATGGCGGCCATGCCCATGTTCCCCTCCGGATCCATGACGATCACCGTGTGGAAGTGTGCCTTGCCCTCCTTGTTGGCGGCGAAGTCTGTGGCCTCGTTGAGGCACCGCATCATGATGCTGGCCTGAGGGGCGCGGATCTGCATCAGGTTGCCACGGCCGACCCCCATCTGGTCCGTGGCCTTTTGGGCGTTGAGCAGGGCGTTGTTGGCGAACATGCCGACGCTCTTGATGTCGTACTTGCCGACGGTCTCGGATTCCAGCATCTCCCCCTGGGCCGTGAATACGGCCGCAGCCTTGAAGCCCTCGATTCCCGTGAACTCCTGAAGATGATCCTTGATTGCCATGTGCCGTTCCTCCTCTGTGTCATGGCGGTCCCGTCTCTGCCTGGCGGCCGGACCGGGAACCGCGGGTTTCGTGTCGCCGCCGGAGGCATCTCCGGTGGCAGGTGATGAACGTTCGGAGGCCTCCCGCTTCGCCTCGTCGCGGCGGCGTGCGGCCTCGATCATGAGCTGCGAAAGTGGAAGCTGGATCGTGGGCTCCGGCGAAGCCTCTCCGGATTCCGGCATCTCTTCGAAGGTGCCAGCGGTCCACCGTGCCATCTCGAAGAACGCCTCTTCACCAACCAGCCGGCCGGCGGCGGCGTGAACCAACTGGCCGTCGCGGAACCTCAACATCCCCGAGCGCCTTCCGAATGTCACGCGTACGGCGAGAGAGCGTCCGCTCATGGCAAGCAGCTGGGTGACGTCGAAGATGTCGAGACCGCCCACGGTCCCGGACCAGCCGGGCTCGGCGCCGGTGACCTGTTCGAGAACCTCCCGGAGGTCGTTGAGATCCACGGGTTTCTCAAGGAACCGGAGTGCGCCTTCGGCGTGGGCCCTTCGTTTCACGGAGGCGTTCCCGAAGGCGGACATGACCACCACGGGAAGCCTTGGCCTTCTCGACCGGGCCCGGCGAACCAGCTCGATGCCGTCCATGCCTGGCAACCGAACGTCGGTCAGGAGCACGTCGACGGGCTCATCCTGCTCGAGGGTTTGAAGCCCTTCTTCGGCGCTGGTGGCGGTCAACACGTGGAAGCGGCCTTCGAGAGAGGTGAGAAACCCCCGGAGGTTCTTGAGGAGAGGGACCTCGTCGTCCACGATCAACACCGTCATGCTCACACTGCGGTTCATCGCAATCACCGTGCCAGGAATCGCACGGCGCCTGGCCCGGTCCGGTGGCGGTTTCTCCGGAGAAAGTGGAGAAAGTGGACACCTTTCCCGGGGAGGCTCGAAGCTCGCCCAGTTGTCGGTAGCGCCTCCGCTAGCGCTTTGCCGTCCCCTTCTCCGGGCGCAGTCTGGGCGGTTGTGTGAGGAGCTCGTCGGCGGCGTGGCAGAAGCGGACCCACTCGGGGTACGTTTCCGGTGGGACGGTCTGTGCCGGCAGGTGGAGCTCGAGGGTGGAATGGGCGGTGTTGCCCGTGGCGGCCACCGTGCGCACGACGGAGCCATAGGTGCTTTCCACGCGCCGGGATGCCTGGTCGAGCGTCCAGCCCTTGGGGAGGATGAGCTCGGTCTCCAGGCGCTGCAACACGGGGAGCTGGAGGACCAGCGGGGTCTGGCGCGTGGGCAGCGAGGCCAGGCGCGCGGAGATCGGATGGGCCAGCACCAGGGCCTGGCACACCATGGTCTCACCGTCGGGCAGGCAGGCCGAGGGCAGGTGGAGGTCCAGGTGGAGGACGACGTCCCGGTCGTCCTGGCGTTCGACAGCGCCGGAGACGTTGTCGGCGCCGGAGAAGATGTTGGCGGCGATCTGCTGGTAGACCACGGGCAGGCGGTCCTTGGGAACGCCGCCGATCATGTCCTCGAGGCGCTTGGCCTGGCGGCCGTGAAGGGTCATGTCGTAGGCGACCTCGGCGTCGCCCGAGGCCAGGATGCGGGCCTTGAGCGCCACCCGTTCCTCGAGCTCGGGGTTGGGGAAGGATGGTGTCTTCTTCAGGTAATGAACCTCGTGGTCCGGCGCGCTCAGCGGGAGGACCAGGCCGTCGCTGTGCTGCAGGATCGGCCTGATGTGGGCGACCCCTGCCGGACCCAGTGCCGGATCGACCCAGAGGACCTCGCCCCCGCGGGCCACCCGCAGCAGGGGCGTGGTGAAGGCATCGAAGTTGGGCACCTTGAGATGGGTGCCGGCGTAGGGGGCGGGCCGCGCCAGCACCAGGTCGACCGTCCAGCCGGCCTCCACCAGGAGGGTCGCCAGGATGGTCGCCTGGTTGCCCCGCTTGAGGGAGAAGCTCTGGCCGGCCGTTTCGCCAAGTGTCAGCACGCCCCGCCCGGCCTCGAGATCCCTGTCCATGGCGGCGGCCAGCCGGCGGAGCGCCTCCTCCGGGGAGCCGTCCTTGAGAAGGGGGAGACCCCAGGCGTCCAGCTCGGGGCTGCCCTCCATGGCGGCCAGGATCCGGTCCCGGATGGAATCGCCCACGTCCTGCCAGCTCACGCCGAAGCCGTAGTTGACCCAGGGCATCAGCTCCTGGCTCGGTGGACCGAAGGGCTCCTGCACCATGGGCGGCATGTCTTCCGCCCGCCAGCGGAGAAGATGGAGCTTCCCGGCTGTCTCGTCCGTGGTGGCCAGTCCCTCGAAGTGACCATCGACCACAAGGTCGATGTCCGGTGGCACCAGCAGCGTGTACTCGGAGAGCCCGAAACCGCGGTCGGTGTCGGCGAAACGGTAGATGTAGGGGGAGAGATGCCCGCGGCGGGAGGCCCCGGTCGGCGCCACGGCGGAGACGTACTCGCTCTCCACCATGTCGCCGGGATCGACGTCCTTGATGACGAAGCCGCGGCCGTTGGAGGTGGCCTCCGGGGGGACGACGACGGAGCCGTCGGCCTTGATGACGCGGACCGAGAGCAGCTCGGTGTCGGGGAGCAGCTGCACGGTGGCCGCCTGGTCCACGCCGGCGGGGGTCAACGCACGGGTCAGGCCGTGGTAGTAGTACAGGCTCGACCCGTCCTCGTAGACGCGTTCGACGGCCTGGTCGAGGATGAGCTCCGAGTCCATCCCGGTCGGGGCCTCGCCGTGTTTCTTGGCGATCTCCAGGGCATCGACCCGGTAGGGCGACCAGAAGGGCCGGCCGCCGAGATGCCAGAGCAGGGTGCGCAGCTGCAGGGTCGAAGGCGTCCGGCCGAGGGCCGAGGTCACGGCGGCGGTCTCGGGGTCGGTGCCCTGGGCGGCGGCGATGGTGATGGCCAGGTCATCCACCGGCCCGATGCCGCCCCAACGCCGACGCGCCGCCTCCAGGAGCTTCCCGGCGCCGGTGATGTCCCCTTCGCCGAGGGTCAGGCGGACGAGAGCCAGATCCAGGGATGGGCTGTCCTCCACCTGCCGCCGGCGTTCCAGCACGTGCCGCGCGGGCCCCGTCAAACAGGAGGCCAGGAGGATCTCGGCCAGCCCGGGCGACAGGGGATCGGTCGTGGCCAGCGCCTTGAGAATGCCCTGGCGCTCCTCGAGCCGGCTGAGGGCCTTGAGCACACGGATCCTCAGGTTGACCACCCAGGGCGAGCCCGGCAACAGTGCCTCCAGGCGGCCCAGGGCGTCCTCGGCTTCCCGGGGCCAGCCGCGGCTGACCGCCTCCTGGACCCAGAGGCGCAGGACCCGGGGATCGTCTGGGTGGAGCCGGACCAGCTCCTCCAGGGCCTTCTCCGCGTCGTCCTGCCGCTGCTGCTTTTGGTCCAGGATCCGGCGGACCAGGAGGGTCATGGGCAGGTCGCCGCTGCCATCGAGCTCCTTCCTGGCGCGCCGGTAGTCCACCTCCGGCGCCGCTCCCGTCGGTTCGGTCAGGAAGAACCGGGCCAGCATCACGTGGACCAGGGGATCGCCCGGAGACATGGCCGCCGCCTGCCCCAGCCAGTGCCGTTCCGCGGAGGCGTCGTGCCGCCCCCGTGCCAGCTGGGCTCGGAGCAGGGCGCCGTCGAGGCTCGCCGGCCGGCCGGAGCCGAGGGCCAACTCCGCCGGCGAGGCAGAGGGTTGGGCCCGTGAGGGGGCCGTTCGATCGGGGATCCAGCCGGGGCGGAGCCGGACGGCCAGAGGGGCGCCCGAGGCGTCGAGGAGGCTGACCCGCAGGCGGGGCAGGTTTGGGTCGGCGATCTCGGCGCGAAGCCGGTGGGGGCCCGGCCCGAGGGAGAGGGCGTACCAGTGCACGCCCGCGCTCAGGCGGCCGCACCGGCGTTCCCGGGCCAGCCGCTGTCCGTCGAGGAAGAGGTTGTAGCCGCACTGGGCCTCGACCACCAGCCAGGCGCCTTCGGCCTCCGGTGAGACGAAGCTCCAGGCGGCCAGGTAGACGCCGTCCAGGGCCATGGGGCCGGGCGGCGAGACCGTTCCGTCGGCCGAACGAAGCTCGAGGCGCCACGGCTCCCAGGCCGCGATCCAGGGAGCTCCCATGGCCGGGAGCCTGGCGTCCGGAGGAACGACGGGGCGGTCGAGGTCCAGCGTGGACAGCACACCCCAGGCGCCGGAGAGCTCCCACGGCGTCAGGACGCCGGCCGGCGCATGGCGGTTGAGCGTGCCGTCGATCTGGTGGAGGATCCAGGCCAGCTCGGGTTGGGTCCGGCCGTGGGCCGCGGCCAGGATCTCGTCGGGCTCGGTCAGCACCTCGATGTTCTCCTGCCACCATCCGGCGGCGGCGACGGCGTCGGCCGGATCGCCGCTCCGGACGCAGTCCAGCGCCGCCGCCCGGGCTGCCGAGAGGTCCATGGCGGCATGGGCGCGGAGCACGGCGGTCCACGTGGGGCCATGGGCCGCCCGGGCGGCGAGGGGGATGGCGAGAACGAGGAGGGCGGCGGCGAGGCCCCGTGTGCGGCGGAGGGTCGGGGTGCTCATGGGGCCTCCATGCGGCGGCTGAGCTCGCGGTCGACGCGGACCAGGAAGTCGTGGAGGCCGGGATACGCATTGGGTGGAATCAACCCGGGTTCGAGATGGAAGCTTCCCGTGACCGTGTAGCCGGCGGACGTGGCGTTGAAGGTCAGATCGAGCGTGCCGTAGGGGCCACTGAGGTGGACGTCGCCGGGCAGGGGCGCTGGAGCGCGGCCCAGCCCGACCTCGAGGCGCCAGTGCCGGTCGGGGCGCTGGGGAACGAGCAGCGGCGTTGAACGGCGGGCGGACGGCGCGAGGTTGTTGACCAGCTCGAGCCGGCCGGGGTAGGTCCGAAGGCCCGGTGCACTGTCCAGGACGCTCAGGGGCACGCTGGCCTTGAGGGCCACGCGGGCCGGGTCATGCCCGGGCTCGAGGGTCGTGACCGGGTCGCCGTCGAGGCTGGCGCTGGGGAAGAGCCGCTGCAGCCACCGGGCGAAGCGCTGGCGGTCCTGGCTGCCGGCGAACGCGCCGCGGACACGGTCGGCCGCGTCTCCGGTGGCCTCGATGGTGAGGGACAGCCGCGCGGCACCGCCGGTCCCTGCGGCCACGCGAACGGTCCGGTGTCCCTCACCGGCGCCGCGCAGCGGGGTGGTGAGGGGCCGGGAGGTGGGGCCATCGATCACCAGCGCCCAGGCACCCTGGTCGGCACCTGGCGGCCGTGCCGGATCGTGCCCGGTGGCCGTGCCGTCGAGATAGCGGTCCTCGTCGGGGAGGTAGGCGATGGCGTGGTTGAAATCGCCGAGCAGGCCCATCGTGATGGCAACCGGGCCCTGATCGGCCGTGCGGAGCAGCACCATCCGGGCGGGAATGTCCAGGGTGCCCAGGAGCGAGACCAGCAGGGCGGCCTTGTCCTTGCAATCGCCCATCCGGTGGTGCAGGACCCAGTCGGCGGAGAAGGGCCGGAAACGGTGTTCTCCGAACTCCAGCGCCACGTAGCGGATCTTGTCGGTGACGAAGCGGTAGATGGCGGCGATGCGTTCGTCCCGCGTTGCCAGACCCTCCGTCAGGCGCGCGGCGGTCTCGGTCACCTGGCGCGAGGCCACGAGACGCGGCGCCACGTGACGCTGGTACCAATCGGCGAGGGAGCCCCAGTCGGGGTGGTTCGAGTAGGCCAGGTGCGGCACGGTCAACATGGCGGGTGGCCGCGGCAGATCGGGCGGCGCCTCCGGGATCCCCTTCCAGGTCCAGCGCAGGTGCACGGTGCCGTCGGCGTCCCGCGTACGTGTGGGTTTGCCTTCGATGTTGGCCAGCTCCCAGACCGGCAGGAGGCTCTTCGGGCCCGAGAGCTCGACCTCGGCCAGCTCCACAGGCGTGTCGTTCGGGATGATCACGAGACCTCCCATGTAGGCGCCGGTCTCGTTGGCCTCGGCGGTCTCGGACAGGATGTAACACAGCTCCACGAGGTCGCCCCGCTCGAGCTCGGGGTACCGGAGGATGCGGAGCCGCGTGTCGTAGTACATGTTGATGGAGGGGTCGGCCAGCCGTGGCGTGTCCCGCTGGGTCGCCGTCGCCTCCCCCCCGCCGGCACGGAGAATCCGCGCGGCCAGGACCCGAAGACGCTGGCGCTCGGGCACGTAGGGAACGGACATCTTCCGGAACTCGTCGGCCTTCTTGGGGTCGCCCACCCGGATGACCCGCTGGACCAGCTCCTCGGTCAGGTTCCCGGGCAGGAACCGTACCTGGTGATGCTCCAGCAGGCGGATCGGGGAGTCGGAGGCCGGCGCCTGTGCCGCCAGCCGGCGGAGAGCTTCCCTGGGCCGGATCCAGCTCCGGTCCTCGGCCGCACCGCCGAGCCGGTCGGAGAGGCGCTGGGCCCGACGGTCCTGGGGCCTGAGGTCGAGGAGGTGGGCCACCAGCCGGCGGGCCTCACGGTCGTGGCCATCGGCGTGCTCCAGGCGAGCCAGCTCGTAGACCAGGTCCACATGGTCAGGACAGCGGGCCAAGCCCTGCTTGAGCACCTTCCGGGCGGCGTCGGCGTCGCCGTCAGCCTGCTCCAGCCGGGCCAGCCGGATCCTCACGGCCGGACGGTTGGGGTCCTTGTCCAGCCACCTTCGTGCCTGGTCCCGGAGCGCCTCCTGGTTGCCGCAGGTGGTGGCGAGGCGTTCGGCCAGGTCGGCGGTCTTGCCGTCGCCGGGCAGGATCGCTTCCAGGGCCTCGACGGCGGCCCTGGCGGCCCCCCACCGGCCCGCGTCCAGCAAGCGGCTGGCCCGGGTTCTCAGCACGCTGACGCAGCTCGGGAACCGCCCGGCCAGCCGGTCCAGGGCGGGGAGGGCCGTCTCGCCCCAACGATCGGCGGCCATGTCCAGGTCCTCGGCGGCGGCTGCCGGCTCGGCAAGGGCCGGAGCCAGGGTCTTTTGTGCCTGCCGGTACAGCCCGTGGCCCACATACCAGCGGGCCAGGCCGATGCGGGCCGGGAGGAGGTCCGGCTCGGCGTCGAGGGCCGCCGCCAGGAGCGTTCTCTGGGCTCCGGCCTCGTCGGTCTGGCGTGCTTCCAGGTACCGTGCCTCGCCGGGCGCCTCGCCGCGCGCCGCACGGGCGGCGGCGCGTCCCGCACCGCTGCCCTGAACCCCGGTGTGATGAGTTGCCACCCAGACGGCCCACGCCATGCGGGCGCCGGGCGTGCCGGCCTGTATCGCCGTGTGAAGCTCGGAAGGCATGTCGCGAACGTCCGGCGCCGGCCG
>JAADFK010000049.1 GCA_013152925.1 Acidobacteriota bacterium
GAGTCGCCCTTGGTGGGCTCGTCCACGGGCACCATGTCGATGGCGACGTTCTGGCAGATCTCGGCGCAGGAGCCGCAGCCGATGCAGGTCTCGCGGTCGTTGACGTGCCAGCCGCGGTACCGGTCCGCACCGGGGCGGAAGCCGACCTTGCGGTCGTCCAGGGTGAAGGGCTTGGAGAAGGCCTGGAGCCAGGCCGAGAAGGGCGCGAGGGTGTGCTTGAGGCTCATGGTGCTACCTCTCGATCTCGGGTGGGCAGACCTGGAGCGAGACCATCAGCGGAGAGAGGTCCGCGATGTTGGTCCCGGGGATCATCCGTTCGAGCAGGGCGACGCCGTGGACGAAGGAGGGCCCGCGCACGTGGATCCGGCGCACCTTGTCGGAGCCGTCGGTGACGGTGTAGTAGCCCATCTCGCCGCGGGTGGCCTCGGCGCGGACGTAGGTCTGGCCGGGCGGGATGGTCCACGTCAGCATGTTGGGCAGCTTGGCGCAGTAGGGGCCCTCGGGCATCCTGGCGAGGATCTGGCGGATGAGGTCGATGGACTGCTGGATCTCCTGGCGGCGGATCCAGGCGCGGGCGTAGATGTCGGAGCCCGTGGTGGTGACGACCTCGAAGTCCAGCTCGGGGTAGATGAGGTAGGGGAAGTCCTTGCGGATGTCGCGGGGCAGGCCCATGGCCCGGACGATGGGGCCGCTCAGGCTCATCTCGTCCACCCACTCCTCGGGCACGACGCCGACGCCGACCGTGCGCCGCCGAAACACGGAGGAGTCGAAGATGACGTTGTCCACGAGGGGCAGCTTCTCCTCGATCTTGGTCAGGGTCTCCTCCATGCGCTCCCCGAAGCCCTCGGGCAGGTCGCGGCGGACGCCGCCGTAGATGATGTACATGTGGTAGATGCGGCCGCCGGTCAGCTCCTCGAAGCGGTCGAGGACGTAGTCACGGACGGCGATCAACCAGTTGGGCGCCGCACCGAGGCCCATGCTGCCGATGTGGCCGCCCAGGGTCATCAGGTTCATCTGGAGGCGCGACATCTCGAGGACCAGCGTGCGGATCCACGTGCCGCGCTCGGGGATGTCCCCGGTCATGCCGGCCAGCTCCTCGAGGCCGGCCGCCAGCAGGTACTCGTTGGTGTCCGGCTCGGGCACGCAGATCCGGCAGACGATGGGGAAGGACTGGATGAACTTCCGCCGCTCCATCAGCTTCTCGAAGCCCCGGTGGAGGTAGCCCACGTGGGTGATGCCCTGGGTCAGGGTGTCGCCCTCGAGCCACGCCTGGACGGACATGTTGCCCGTGATGCCCGGGTGCTGGGGGCCGAACCACAGCTGGACACGGCGCCGCAGGGTGTCGGTCGTCGTCTCAGTCGTCGTCATGGAGGAACCCCCTCTCGCCGAAGACACGGCCGATGTAGGCCCTGGGATCGGTGTGCTCACGGCCGGGCCGCGAGGGATGGTGGGCGTGCACGTGCTCCACCGTGTCGAAGTCCCGGCGCATGGGCGGCATGTCGTCCCAGCCCTCGAGGATGAAGGGCACGCCCTGCCGCGGGCTGCCGGGGAAGCAGATGCCGAACATCTCGTTGATCTCCTGCTCGTAGGTGACCGCCTGGGGCCACAGGGCGTGGACCGACTCCATGGTGGCCTCCTCCCGGTCGATCCGGGTGCAGACCATCAGCGAGCGCATGCCCACGGGGTCGGTCAGCAGGTAGGTCAGCTGGAGCTCCCCCTCCTCGATCCAGTCCACGGCGGACATGTGGGTCAGCTGCACGAAGGGTGAGTGGAGCTTGAGCCAGCCCAGCAGGGGAACCACCGTGCCCGGCCGGACACCGATCTGGCGGAGATCCTCCCGCTGCTGGTGCTCCCACTCCACGATGAAACGGGTGCGGATGTCGTCGACGATGGTCTTCATGGTGCCTACCAGTTGTAGTCCGGGAGATCCCAGGCGGTGATGACCTTCTTCTGGTTCTCCTTGTACCAATCGAGGTTCTCGAGATAGTGGTGCCAGCCGTTGGCCTCACCCTTCTTGATCTTCTCCATCAGGTAACCGAAGCCCGCCAGCAGCGCCTCGGGGCGCGGCATGCAGCCGGCGATATAGGTGTCCACGGGGAGGTAGAGATCCAGCTGGTTGATGGTGTTGTAGGAGTCCCAGTACATGCCCCCGTTGATGGTGCAGGAGCCCAGCCCGACGACCCACTTGGGCGAGGGCATCTGCTCGTAGGCGCGGATGACGCGCTTGAGGGACTTCACGGCCAGGTAGCCGGAGATGATCAGGACGTTGGACTGCCGGGGGGTGGGCCGCATGGCCAGTCCGAAGCGCTCCATGTCGAAGCGCGCCGTGGTCAGCGGGCGCAGCTCGATGGAGCCGCAGCCGGTGCCGTAGGCCATGACCCAGAGCGAGTTGGCCCGGAACCAGTTCTTGATGGTGGCCAGGGCCTCCCGGAGCTTGGGCGCCTTGGGCCTCTGGGTCTCACCGAGGAAGCACCCCTCGCCCAGCGGCGCGTGGGGCACCGATCCCTCGGGTGGCGCCGAGACCGGCAGGACCGGAAGTTTCTTGCTCTCCATGTCGCCTCCTAGTGCGAGAAGATCACGAGCAGCACGCCGGCGATGCCCGCGAGGGTCGGCCATCCCAGGAAGAAGCGGATGGACTGCTCCGTGCGGAAGCGCGGGAAGACCGCGCCGACGAAGATCGACCAGAAGTAGATGAGGAAGGTCTTGACGAGGGCCTCGGGCAAGCTGTGCGCCCCGCCGAGGAAGAGGTCCATGTAGAGGACGATCTTGGCCACGGCGAAGGTGGCGCGGCCCACCATCAGAAGGGAGAGAAACTGGGAGTTGAACTCGGTGGGCGGGCCCACGGGAATCTCCTGGGGCGCGCCGACGATGTTGAAGGGGGCGTACATGTTCATGCCCAGGAAGGCCAGGAAGGCCGCCGCGGCCGCCAGAGGATTGGCGAAGAGGTTCCAGTGGAGCCACCCGCCCTGCTGGGCCAGGATGATCTCGCGGATGGAGAAGGAGCCGGCCTGGGCCGCCAGGGCCACCACGGCCAGGGCGAAGGGCAGCTCGTAGCTGCTCATCTGGGCCAGGCCGCGGGAGATGCCGATGGGAGAATGGGGATGCCCGGCCTCGGCGGCGCCCAGGGCCATGCCCAGGGAGCCGAAGAAGATGAAGTACATGACCATCAGGAGGTCGCCGGAGAAGGAGAAATTCTCCAGGGCCGGCACGCCGATGACCACGGGCACCAGCAGGAAGACTCCGATACCCCCGGCCGCCCGGAAGATCGGCGCGATGAACGACATGACGCCGTGGTGGGTCGCCGTGCGCAGGGAGAGGTTCTTGCCCAGGTCGATGTAGGGCTGCCAGACGGGCGGTCCGATGCGGCCCTGGATCCGGGCCATGACCTTGCGGATAACGCCGCCGATGGCCAGCCCGTAGGCCAGGGCGCCGAACACACCCACGATGGACCAGAGGATCTTTGTCGCCAGTGGCATGCTGCCTCCCTAACCGGCCAGGCCGAGCCCGGCGAGAACGAGGATGAAGAGCAATGTGTAGAGGACGTAGGTCTGGGCGTCGCCGGTGTAGACGCGGCGGCCCGCATCGGCCAGCGCCTCGGTGACGTCCTTGACGCCGCTCCAGAAGGCCGTCACGGTGCTTCCCAGGATCGGTTTGAAAGCGCGCTCGTAGGGCATGTAGAAGGCCCAGGCGTAGTGGATCTCCTCGGGCGGCGGCGGCACCTCCGCGGCGTAGACGATGTCGAGCTGGCCGACCTTCCTGGATTTCGGCCCGGCAAAGAGCAGGAAGAACAGCAGGACGATGAAGAGGGCCGCCACAAGGGTCATGATGGCCGCAGCGTTGAAGTAGCCGAGACTGGAGGTGATCTTCGTGGCGGAGGCAAACTGGAGGCCGGGTTGGCCGAAGATCCCGGTCACCAGCCGCTGCAGCGGCTCGAGAAGGAGCCGGGGCCGCACCGACAGCGCGAGGATCGCCACCATCAGCAGGCCCTGGGACACGAGCAGGGGCGCCGGGGCCTCGCGGATCTCGCGGTGCTCACGCTTGAGCTGGCCCAGGAAGATCGAGTGGATCAACCGGAAGCAGTAGAGGAAGGCCACGGCCGAGGCGAACATCATGAAGCCCGTCAGCAGGAGCCAGCCGCGGTCCACGAGCGCCTCGTAGAGCAGCCACTTGCCGGCGAAGCCCGACAGCGGCGGCACGCCGGACAGCGCGATGATGCCGATCAGGACGGAGACGAAGGAGATGGGCATCCGCGTGATCAGCCCGCCCATGTCGGCGAAGCGCCGGGTTCCCGTGCGGTAGACCACGCCGGCCACGGCCAGGAAGAGCAGCGACTTGAACAGCAGGTGGTTGACCACGTGCCACAACCCGGCCGTCCAGCCCAGCGGTGTCATGGCGGCCAGGGCCAGGACGATGTAGCCCACCTGGCCCACCGAGGAGTAGGCCAGCAGGCGCTTGGCGTCCTCCTGGAAGACGGCCAGCAGGGTCATGCCGAAGGCCGTCAGCCCGCCGACCCAGGCCAGCACGTGGGCCGGCTCGATCCCGCCCAGGAAGGCCGCGAAGGCCGGGGCCGAGATCCGGGCGGCCACGGCCGCGAGCCCGAAGACGGGGACCTTGGAGATGACGCCCGAGAGGAAGGGCGTGAAGAGGTCCGGCGACTCGGAGTACGCGCCCGGCGCCCAGATGTGGACGCCCCAGGAGGCCACCTTGACGGCGAAGCCCGCCGCCAGCAGGCACCAGGCCGCCAGGGCCGTCCCGCCGGAGAGCTGGCCCAGCTGGGCCATGGAATCGATGCCGGCGCCCTCGGCGGCCATCAGGCCGCCGAGGATCAGGAAGCCGGCGGCCCCGGAAAAGAGCATGTAGAGCAGGCCGGGCTTCGCACCCTCACGTCCCTGGCTGACCAGGAAGTAGCTGGACCAGGTCATCAGCTCCCAGCCGGCGAAGAAGCCCAGCAGGGAGTCCGAGGTCAGCAGGCCGACGATGGAGCCCACGAGGATCAGGAAGAGCCCCCAGAAGCTCCCTCGCCCGGCGGGCATCCCGATCCCCGCGATGGCGATGATCAGCGCACCGAAGAGAGCCACCACCAGGAAGAGGCCCCGCACGTCCCACAGGGGACAGCCGTGGGCCAGCTGAACGACGCGGAGAATGACCCAGCCGACGGCCAGCACGGAGAGCGCCGCCTGGGCCTTCTGGGAGATGCCCTGGGCCACGACGAGCACCAGGCCGATGATCCCCAGCAGGATGGCCGGGTTTCCCAGCCCTCCCCAGACGCTCGCCGTCAGCCGCACCCCGAAGGCTATGGCCAGACCGGCGAAGAGCAGCACGCCGGCCACCTCGGAAAAGGCCGTCCGGAGGGAGCCCCGGCTTTCGGCCCCGGCCGGTTCCACGATGCGCCGGAGCCACCCGAAGTAGTAGACGAGCTCCAGAAGGGAGCCCACCAGCAGCGGGATGATCCACGGCCAGGCCGTGCTCCGGGCCAGGCCCACCAGCGCCTGCCACTTGCCCCAGAAGCCGGGGAAGGGTGGCAGGCCGGCGATGGCCAGGATCAGGGCCGCCAGGGAGACCCGCATGGCGATGGAGTCCGGAAACGCTCCGCGCCAGTCGTCCAGCTCCCGGCCGCCGTGAATCCCGGCCAGCCAGAGGAGACCGGCCTTGGCCAGGGTATGGTTGAGGAGCAACAGGGCCATGGCCGACATCAGCACCACATCGGTCCGGATGAAGGGCAGCAGGAAGATCATCAGGCCCATCTGGGCCGAGGAGGAGTAGCCCAGCATGCGCCGCACCTTCTTCTGGCGGATGGCCAGGAGGTTGGAGACGACGAAGGTCGTCATGCCGACGGTGGCGATGGCCAGGAGCCAGCTGTTGCCCCTGTAGAGAGCCATGACCTTGAAGAAGGTGAACATCAGGGCGTTGAGGGTCGTACCCACCAGCAATGCGTTGACCCCGGGCTCCGCCGCATCGTAGATGTCGATGGCCGGCCCGTTGAGCGGAAAGAGCTTGAGCTCGGCCATCAGCCCCACCATGACGAGCAGCAGGACCGTTCCCACACCGGCCACGGTGACGCCGGAGAGCTTGCCCACCATGTCGTCCAGGTTCAGGGTACCCGTCAGCTTGTAGAGAAAGGCCACTCCCAGCAGGAAGAAGGTGGAGGCCGCCGAGCCCAGGGCCATGTACTTGAAGCCCGCCTCGAGCCCGTCGCGCTCACGGCCGAAGGCCAGGAGGGCGTAGCTGCCGATCCCGCTGATCTCGAGGAAGACAAAGGTGTTGAAGAGGTCGCGGGTCATGATCAGGCCGGTGGCGCCGACAACCAGCAGCAGCTGGATGACCAGGGACTTGACCGTGCTCTGCTCCTCGTGGTGCGCCAGGTAGAGGGCCGCGGCGATGGCCGTCAGGTTGGCCAGGGCCACCAGCGCCGCCTCCAACGGGCCGAAGCGCAGGTTGATGCCGATGGGCGGGATCCAGCCGCCCGTGATGATCTGGGCCGCCTGGGCGCCGCCTGTCAGGGCGGCCAGCCACCTCAGGGAGACGATGAGCCCGAAGAGCAGGGTCAACAGGTGGACCGCACGTGAGACCACCCGGCCCGCCCGGTCGATGACCGGGAGGAGAAAGGCGACGCCGAGGCCGGCCGCGATGAGCAGGATGGGGTTTACCACTTGAGCCTCCCGAACTGCCGCACGTCAAGTGTCTTTTCCGTCGCGTAGAGGCGGATGACGTAGGAGAGCATCAGGGCCGTCACGCCGACGCCGATGACGATGGCGGTCAGCACCAGAGCCTGCGGAACGGGGTCCACGAGCTTGGAGGCATCGACCGTCAGGCTGGAGGCGTCGGCCAGGTACTTTGGGCTGTTGACGATGGGCGCCGTTCGGCCGGGGAGGTATCCCAAGGCGACGATCAGCAGGTTGACCCCCGTGTCGATGATCGAGAAGCCGATGACCATCTTGAGGAGGTTCCGCCTGGTCAGCACACCGACGAAGCCAATGAAGATCAGCAGGATCCCTGTGCCAACGTAGAGCTCGTTGCCCGCCATCATCAGTGCACCCCCTCTTCCCGGTTGGCGTGGATCAGGGTGTCGAGCAGGGTCGCCAGCTCCGAGCCCACCTTGAGGCCGATGAGGATGTAGATGACGGGGATGACGCCCGCCGAGAAGAGGCGGTTCCACTGGCCCAGGGGCAGGACGCCGCGGTTGGACAGGAAGGATCCCGCCACGAAGAGACCCGCCAGGCCGGCGGCCACGAAGCCGACGCCCGAAAGCGACTCCATCCAGGAGAGAAAACCGTGGGGCAGGGCGCGGTCGCGGTCCGCCAGGAGCAGCAGCAGGACGCCCGAGGCAATGACCGCACC
>JAADFK010000050.1 GCA_013152925.1 Acidobacteriota bacterium
TGCCGCGATGCGCCATGCGTCTTGCCACGTCGCGGCATCCCTGCTAGACTTCCCGCCGGACGAGGGGAGGCCGCAGCATGACGGGAGAGCGGACGGACACGCAGGCCGATTTCGACACCGACGTCGCCATCGTCGGCTCCGGCTTCGGAGGATCCGTCAGCGCCTACCGCTTCGCCGGCAAGGGGTACCGCGTCACCGTGCTCGAAAAGGGCAAGAGGTGGCGACCCGATGACTTCCCCAAGACCAACTGGAACGTCCGGAAGGGGTTCTGGCTGCCCTGGCTTGGCTGCTACGGAACGTGGCGCCTCCACCTTCTCCGGGAGGTGCTGGTCATGCACGGCATCGGCGTCGGCGGAGGCAGCCTGCTCTACGCCAACACCCACTACGATCCACCGGAGGTGGTGTGGGACGATCCGCTCTGGAAGGAGCTGGCCAACTGGCGCCGTGAGATGCCCCGCCACTACGACGAGGCGCGGCGCATGCTGGGCACAACCCGCGAGCACGGGCTCTGGCAGGCCGACGAGGCGCTCCGCCGCGTGGCCGAGAAGCACGGACGCGGCGAGACCTTCGAGAAGACTCCCGTGGGCATCTTCATGGGCGAGCCCGGGGAGGAGGCCCCCGACCCCTACTTCGGAGGCGAGGGGCCTTCGCGGATCGGGTGCACCCTCTGCGGAGCCTGCATGGTCGGCTGCCGGGACGGCGGCAAGAACACGCTGGACAAGAACTACCTCTTCCTGGCGGAGAAGCGCGGCGCGCGTGTCGTCCCCGAGACCGAGGTTACCCTGATCGAGCCGCTGCCCGGTGGCGGCTACCGTTTGCTGTGGAAACGCTCGACCCGCCGGATCGGCGCGGAACGGGGCACCCTTACCGCCCGGAAGGTCGTCCTGTCCGGCGGCGTCCTCGGCACCGTGCCCCTTCTCATGCGGTGCCAGGAGAGAGGCACCCTCCCCCACCTCTCGGACCAGCTGGGAAACTACGTCCGGACCAACTCCGAGGCGCTGCTGGGGATCACCTCCCGCTCTCAAAAAGACCTGTGGAAGGGGATCGCCATCGCCTCCAAGGCGGAGATGGACGACGTGACCCACATGGAGCCCGTTCGGTTCCCCAAGGGCTCCGACGTCATGCTCCTCCTGGGGACCCTCCTGACCGACGGCGGACCCGGAGTGCCCCGCCAGCTCCGGTGGCTGGGCAACATCCTGCGCCATCCCATCCAGTTCCTGCGGGTCAGCAAGCCCTGGGGCAAGGCCTCCAGCTCCTTCGTCCTCCTGGTGATGCAGACCCTGGACAGCCATACCCGCCTGGTCAAGAAGCGCCAGGTGCTCTGGCCCTTCGTCCGCACCGTCACATCCCGCCCCGATCCGGGCCAACCGGGCATCCCCTCCTACATCCCCCTGGCCAACCAGGTGGCGCGGGAGCTGGCCCGGGAAGTGGACGGCATCCCGTCGAGCACGCTCAACGAGGTGCTGCTGGACACCTCGACGACGGCCCACATCCTCGGCGGCTGCGCCATGGCCGGCCGCCCGGAGGATGGCGTCATCGGCTCCAACGCCGAGGTCTTCGGATATCCCGGACTCTACGTCATCGACGGCTCCATGATCGGCGCCAACCTCGGCGTCAACCCATCCCTGACCATCACGGCCCTGGCCGAGCGGGTCAACAGCCTGATTCCTCCCGCCGGTGAGGCCCCTCGCTGACGGACGGCCGGACCGGCCCAAGCCTGGCAATGACACGGGAAGCGCATCGACGCCTTCCCTTCGGATACCATCCCCCTTGCTCGCGGCATCGCACACTCCCCCGCCCAACGCCAGTGAACCATTTCCATGTACCTTCCATGAGAAGGCCGTTGTCGTCAAGGTATAGATGCTGGGGTTCGCGTTAGATCCCGGCGAGCATTTCGTGGATCCACAGCACGAGGGAAAAGAGGACGAAAGAGCCGCTGCGATGAATCGGCTGATCCGCTCCTCCGGCCCCTCTCCCCCTCCACCCCCGGGGCCTCCGGGGGCCCGGGGGCGGGGGGGGAATACCCATCGCCCTCCACCAGCCATGGACCTCCTCCCAGAGTGTCCAATCCAAACCGGTGGATGTGTCCAACTTACAACTGGTGGTGGGCTCTATGTTGGATCCTTAACCCCTCCGAAGACGATGAGGCCATCTAACTGATTCCATTGGCGATAAATTCGAAGAAATCACACCCGCGATGTGCGAAATGTGGGCCTCGGAGACCTCCCGGAACCTCAACTCGCGTACAGATTCTTGTGAGGAGCCGCCATTTTCAAACGTGCTCAGGGGTCAGCTGCTGGGATACCATGGAGCCGGGAGCTGCCCATGGCGAGAATGGATCCCGACATGATCCGGAAGATCGACGCGGTCCTGGAGCGGGTCAAGGAGCCGGAGGGCGGCGTGCCCATCCGGGACACGGGTTTGGTGCGGCGGCTCCGCTACCTGCCGGAGGAGGGTACGCTCAAGGTCTCCGTCAACGTGGCGGTCAACCCCAAGGCCTGCTGTTTCCTGATCACGGGCGCCATCGAGGTCAGCATACTCGACCAACTCAAGGCCGAGCTGGAGAAGGAGTTTCCCGAGCTCACCATCGACCTGGCATGAGGAGCTCCCCGGTATTCGAGCTTTCACCGCCGCCGGGCGTCCTGCGTGCCTGCCGCCCCGCTCACCGTCCAGTCTTTGGCGGCGGCGCCCTCGCATGGGCGCACCTCTAAGCAGCCGACGGAGGTCAGCTTCCGTGCCGACTCCGTGGAGCCGGCGTCAATATCCCCCACCCGACCTTTCCACACTCGATGTGTACGCCGTGGCCAGGGCCGTCTCGAGGCGGCCGGGCACCGGAAGAGCCTCAGCCCTTTCCACGCTCCAGCGAACAGGTGCGCACTCCCAGCAATGTGTAGAGGGGGCACCAGCCCATCAGGGCGGTCATCAGGGGGATGATGCCGATCAAACCGATCCACCGGGCCGGTGAATCCAGCACGAAGATGAGCCCAAGCAGGATGATTCCCATGAGGATTCGAATGACGCGGTCAGCCGTTCCAACGTTGTGTTCCATCACGCCGCCTCCACGTGCTCACGATCCGGTCCCGCCGTACTGGCAGTCCGGACCGGCACACTTTTCTCACAGGTACCTATGCCTTCCGGCCACGTGACGTTACGCCGATCCGCCATCGGCGCCGGCCACCACCGGCGCCGTCGAGGCCGGACTGAGGGAGGTCAGTGAAGACGCCAGGGCCGAGCTCATGGCGGGCATGGCCTGTAGCATGCTCCCGGCCATGGCCACGAGCCCCGGTGACCGGACCAGCTGGGCGAGAACCCGGCAGCGCCGCCGCCGCCACGCCAGGAGGCGGCCGTGCCGCGCGATCCAGCGTTTCGCAAGCTCCGGGCGCCAGCGCCGAACGCCCTCCTCCACGAGCGGCACCACGGCCAGGGCCGAGGCAATGGCCCGCGCCATGCCCGCGCCGTTTCGGGCGCGGGCCGGCAGGGACTGTGAGGATCTCCCCTCACGGAGCGAGGTGCTCCACGGGAATGGTGATGGGATCACCCGTCTTCTGGTCGATCAGCGAGGCGTAGGCCCAGACCTTCCCGCCGGCAGTCAGGACCTCGACCGACGCCCGGCCCAGATCGACGTCGCCGGCTCCGGAAGCGCCGAAGACGTCGTTCACCTGGAGCCAGCCACGCCCGGGCACCGTCCGGACGATATCGGAGCCGGCCCGTTCTCCCTCAGCCCCGTAAAGACGGACGCGGACCCGGACATCACCGGCCGCGAAGTTGAGGAACCCGATGTTGGTCCGGAACTTGGAGTTGCGCTTGATCTGGGGAATCGATCCCAGCTCGCCGGCTCCCAGCGCTTGGGACTCGGTCACGGGAGGGAAGAACTGACCGAAACCGCCGTCGTCCGCCCTGGTGTAGGTTCTCGAGCTGACCACCAGCGGCTGCTGGGACTCGATGGTCACCGCGCCGCTGGCATCTCCGTCCACACCGAACCACCCCTTGACCACGTCGATCCACTCGCGGATGTTCTCGGCGGCCAGTGTTACCGACCTCTGGATCACCTGGCCCCCAGCCTTGAAGCTCACCTGCACCGGTGCTGCCGACGCCCCCGGATTGAAGAGCGCCAGGTCGGTTCTCCATCCGGTCTCGTGCTTTCCCCTGGCATGCGAGGCCACCAGCATGGCACGGAATCCGTCCCCGCTTTCCGGAGAGACCGTGATCGTGCCGCCCTTCGAGCAGGTGGCACCGTCCTGGGCCGCCGTCACGCTCCACCGGTAGGTCCCCGGCGCGGTGTAGGCGTGCTGTGGATTCTGGGCCGAAGCCCTCCCGCCGTCACCGAAGCTCCACGAGAATGCCGGAGAACCTCCGCAATCCCCGGAGGGCGTGACGTTCGACGTGAAGGCCACGAGCTCGCCCGCCGTGGCGCCGGCGGGAGCCGTGGCGGTGCATTCGATGGTGCACCCGCCGCCACCACCACCAAGAATGGTGATGCTCCCGGACGTGGTACAGAAGGCCCCATTGAGGCTCGCCGTGACCGACCAGGCGTAGGTCCCTGCCAGGGCGTAGGTGTGCTGGGGACTCTGTGCGTTGGAGGTGCCACCGTCTCCGAAGCTCCACGAGTACGCCGGTGTTCCGGAGCATCCCGACGGTATGGCGTCGGCCGTGAGCTGGATGGGCACACCCTGGTCGGCGCTGGCCGGCACGCCGGCGGAGCAGCTCAGCGTACACGGGGTGCCCGTCACGGAGACCGTCAGGGTCCCGAGGTTCGAATCGGCCATGCCGTCCCACGCCGCGAAGGTCACGGCGTCGGTGCCGGCGAAGCCGGGATCGGGCACGTAGGTCAGGGTCCTGCCGGAGATCCCGGCCCGGCCATGGCGGCCCTGGCCGACGACCCGCAAGGTCAACGAGTCGCCGTCGGCGTCGCTGGCCTGAAGGATGACGCTGACCCCTTGGCCGGCGCCGGTGCTGGTGCTCGAACCGTCCACCTGCGGCGGGTGGTTGGGGTTCCTGTCATCGTCGCCGGGGCCGTTGTGGCAGGTGTAACAACCGATCTGGTACCCCTTCCAGAAGGTCTTCGTTCCGAAGGCGTCGACGTTCCGGTCGCCCAGGGCTCTCGAGAGGACCGTGCCGCGGTAGTCGGTGCCGTGGCAGGCCTGGCACCGGGCGGCGCTGCTCAACGAGCTCCGGGCGCGATCGTCGCCGCCCCCGCCGTCCCCTCCGCCTTCCGCCGCATGCTTGTGGTCCTCGACCCACTGCTGGCCGACGGGGTGCATCCCGTGAGGACCACCGTCGACCGTGTTGGGCTGGCTCCCGTGGCAGGAGGCGCACTCGGCCAGCGTGCCGCCGTGCCCCTGGAGCTGCACGTTCCGAATGTCATCGTTCTCGTGGGAGCTCGGGAAGATGGCGTGGGTCGAGCCGTGGCACGCCTCGCACTGAAGCCCACCGTGCCCGGTGGAGAAGCGGAAGAGGGAGTACCCCGCTGCCGGTGTGTCGTGGTTCGTCGCGAAGACCGCGCTCGCCGCCTGCCGGTAGTGGCCGGGCGCGTCGAAGGCATCGAGGTAGCGGATGCGCCCCGAGTTGTTGTCCGCCGTTCCCGTGTGGCAGCTCTGACAGGTGGGCTCGTCGAACCATCCCTGGCGCGTCGAGGCCCCCACCATGCTCATGGAACCGTGACAGCTCTGACACTGGATGGCCAGCGAGGCGTCCCCGGTTGTTGCACTCCCCATGGCGCCACGCAGACAGCGGGTCTCGGAACCGGGATGACAGCGGTAGCAGGCCGAGCGGTTGGCGCTGGCCTCCAGGGCCATGCCCGTCACGGGATCGGTGACATAGGCGTGCATCGAGTGAATCGCCCGGGTCAACGCCGGAATCCCGCTCATCCCGGTGCCCGCCAGGGCGTTGGATCCGTGGCACCTCGCGCAGAGAACCGCCGTTCCCTGGTTGACCACGGTGTCGTAGAGACCGGCGGAGCTGTACCCGGCGTCCGCCAGAGCCGACTGGAAGAGCGGCGTCCCCAGCTGCCGGTCGTCGTGAATCAGCAGGACGTTGAGCCGGTAGTCCCGCACCGGGTCCGGATCGAACACCCACCCATCCGCCGGCCTGGCATCGGGCGGGGAGCCTGATGCGTGACAGGTGCGGCAGTCCATCTCGTCGGAAACCGGCAGCACGATGTCCGAGATCGCCAGCACCTGGCCCGACGAGTCCCGCGCCACCAGGCGCATCATCGGGTAGTAGCTCTTGGCGCCAGCGTCGTCGTATGGCGTCAGCGGAATCGCCTCGGCCGTGAACCAGTGGTACGAGCCGTCCCACTGCATCGGCTGCGGGACATTCCCACTCCCCGGCATCTTGGATCCGGTCAAGCCCTCGTCCACCGGCGGCGAGGCGCCGAAGAGCTCGGTGACGAACTGCCAGAAGTTGGTCTTGCCCGCCGAGCTCGTATTGATGGAGCCCGCCGGGTCCGCCACGGCCTCGTAGGTCATGGTGATGCCGCCGGGTTGCTTCACCAGATGCCCCGAGGGATCGACCAGCTGGGCATGGATCGTGTTGTACGGTGGCAGGATGGAGAACACCTCGTAGCTGTCATCCATGCAGTGCATGCCGAGGTCGTTGAAGCCCATGATCTTGTACCCTGTGCCGGTTCCGGCGGACCACGCGGTCCCGCAGGACACCAGCAGGACCCCGATCGACAAGAGAATCCAGAAACGTTTCTGATCTCCCATGGCAGCCCCCTTTTCCAAGATCCGCAGCTGCGGTCTTGTTGGCACAGTGGCGCGAATGTGCAGATCGAGACGCGGCACGACGGCCGATCGCGGTGAGGTGTGACAGCGGTCACCCGGGATGTCGTGGAATGCCAGGGGCCCCCAATGCGATACTCACTGTGTGGGAGAACGCGAGGTCAGATGGACCGCCATCCGCAAGCGGGACCGGCAGGTCGTCGCACGATGCCTCCAGGGAGACGAGGAGGCGTGGGCGGAGCTGTGGAAAACCTACGGCCCACTCGTCAAGGTCACCGCGCGGCGTGCCGGCTGTGACGAGGAAGAATGCCGGGATGTTCTCCAGCGGGTCGCACTGATCGCCCTCCAGAATCTCGAGCGTCTCCGCGAACCGGCCAAGCTGCCAGCCTGGCTGGCAGGAGTCGCCCGCTTTCAGGCCCTCGAGCTCCGGCGAAAGCACCGTCAGACCGAGGAGCTTCAGCCATGGTCGGCCGTCACGGAGCACGATCCGGGCGCGGACCTCGACCGGAAACACCAACTGACCGTTCTTCACCAGGCCATGCTCGCGCTCGATGCCCGCTGCCGGCGGCTGATCCGCCGCCTCGACCTCAAGGACCCCAAGGACAGCTACAAGGAGGTCGCCCAGGACGAGGGACTTTCCCCCGCCTCCATCGGACCCATTCGCCGGCGGTGCCTCGAACGCCTCAGAAAGATCTTCACCTCACTGTCTCAAAGCTCCGCGGCGAAACACTGAATCGTGGATGGACGTGACATGGATCACCTTGACGATGACCGCCTCCTCGACCTCCTGAGGGCCCCCGCCACCAGGGAGGAGAAGGAGCACCTGGCCCGCTGCTCGCGGTGCCGCCAGGCCCTGGGCTCCTGGGAGGAGACTCTCGGGGCGCTCCGCGAGCTGGAGCAGGAGGAAGTCTCGGACCTGGAGGCTCACCGGCTTCGCGTCCTCTTCCGGCAGCTGGGACCCTCCCCCGCCCGCCGCCACTGGCTCGCTCGCCTGGTGCAACCCGGTCCCGCCCTCTCCCGGGCAACGGCGACCCGTGGCACCCTGACGCCCTCGCTGTTCGAGTACCGGGCCGGCGAGATGTCGCTCATCCTCCACGTCGCCCCGTCGCGCGACAGGGGGCGCTACGAGATCCACGGCACCATCCAGGCCCAGGGGGAGCGGCCTTCGGGCGGAGGCCGGGTCGTCCTCGTCTCCGACGAGGGTTTCGGCGATATCACGGAACCCGATCCCTTCGGAGAGTTTCACTTCGATGGTGTCCCAACCGGCAGGTACAACATGAGCTGGACACTGGACGAGGGCCAGGTGGACGTGGAGGACGTTGTCATCGGCGAGGAGGGGAGCGAGCCCGATGCATGAGCTCCTGCCGCCCGCCAGCCGGCGTCACGCCGAGCAGGGCCGACCCGACGAGGCCGGGCTCGAGCTGGTGCGGCATGCCGAGGCCATGGCCCGCGCCGATCCAGGCGCCGCCCGCCGCTGGGGAACACGTCTGATCGGCAATCCCCTTTCCGACCCCGTGCTCCAGGGCTGCGCCAGATGGGCGGCCGGTGTGACCTCCTACCTGGGCGGTGACACCATCGCCGCCCGGGATTCTCTGGAAGAGGGCGCATCCATCCTCGAGAGGGCGGGGCGGCCCGACCTGGCCGACCGCGCGCGTCTCCTGCTCGTGGACCTCCACGGCGAACGGCAGGATCTGGCCCGGGCCAGGCGCCTTGCCGGCCGGCTTCAGACGAGGTTCATGCGGCGGGGAGACCACGAACGGGCGGCTGCAGCGCTGATCAACCTCGCCTGTGCCGAAGATGCCAGCGACAATATCGGCCGCGCGCGAGAGCTCTGGCGCCGTGCCCGGGGACGTCTTGCACCCGGTTCGTTCCGCAGGCTGATGGCCGAGGCCAACCTGGCCAACGTCGCCATCCTCGAAGGACGGTACGCGGAGGGTGTGGCCACGCTCCAGGAGGTCGAACGCCAGGCGGAGCAGTTGGGTCTTCCCGGCCTGGTGCGGCACGCCAGGCTCAACCTGGCAGAAGCCCGGTTCGCCGCCGGCCACGTGGACATGGCATTTCAGCTGTGGAACGAGGTCCTCAGGGAGGCCCACGAGAGCGAGGATACCGGCGTCGCCGTGGTCGCCGAGCTGGATTGCGCCATGGCGGAGGCCTTCCTCGGGAACCGGCAGGCGGCGGCCCGGCGCCTGCCCGCTGTCCTCGCCGGGGCGCGGGAGCACGGTCTCAAACGTGAGCTCCACCGGGCCGTACGCCTCCAGCTTCTCCTGGAGGCCGCCGGCGGCCACCGCGGCGTCTGGGCCGAGGCCTGCCGCCGGCTCGGTACCCGTACCAGCCGGCGCCAGCTCGACCTGCTCCTGGTGGATGCCGCCATGCTCGACCCCAGCGTCGACCCGGCCGCCGTGGCGCGCGCCGG
>JAADFK010000051.1 GCA_013152925.1 Acidobacteriota bacterium
AGCTCCTGGGGCGCCTCCACCCGCAGCGGCATGCCCGTTCGGATTCCCGGTTCGACGAAGAAGGGATCGAGGTCGAGGTAACGCTTCACCGCCTCGCGAAGCTGGGGGTCGAGCATCGGCACCACCGAGGCCACCGCCACGTCGTCGAGATCGCCCGCTTCCAGCCCCTCGATCGCGATCATCTGCCGCAGCCACAGGCCCGTCTCGTCCGCGGTGCGCTCGCCGTGCGTGGACAGGCGCCACCGCGCCGCCAGCTCCCGGCCCTGGAAAAGTCCAACGACCGTATGCGTGTTTCCAACATCGAGCGCGAGAATCCTGTGTGCCATCGCCGATCCTCCCGGGCAGCCCGAAGACGGGGGAGGGGTCCTGCCGTCTGCGGGTACCGGTGGATTGTACATTTCCGCGGACCGTTGTGCTGGAATGACGATCCCGGAGCGTTCGCCCGGCATCGGTCCAGGCTGGCAATCTCGGCGTCAGGCTGCGGGATCCCGTGTTCATTGCAAAGGGCACGCCTCCGCTTGAGTCCTTGCCTTCCTTGATCTTGCGGGGCAATCGCTCGTTTTTCCCGGGAGCCACGCCGCTCCCATCAAGGTTCCTGGACGGGCACCTGCTAGCATGAACCCATGAAGCGATCACCCGGATCCGATGATCCCGCCACTCTGGCCTCCAGGGTGGAACGCCTCCTGGAACGATGCGCCGCCTGGGCCCTCCAGGAGCGTCACCGGAAGGTGCTGGTGGAGATCGAGAAGGTCTTGCCCTCCGTTGGGGGTCAACCCGGGCTCGAGGCCCAGCTCTTGCTCTGGAAAGCCCATGCCCTGCTGGCCACCGGCACGGCGGAACGCGCGCTGGCCGCCGCCTCGCGTTCCTGGGAGCTGGACGACTCGCCACACGCCTGTTACCTGGCCGCCGAGGCCTTGATGCAACTCGGTGAGAGTGCCAGGGCCGAGGAGCTCCTCAGGACCGGGTGCGCTTCGTTTCCGGAAGCGCTCCATCTCGCGCTGGCGCTGGCCATGCTCCTGGCCGACGAGGGGCGGATGCCGGAGGCGCTCCAGGTTGTGGAGAGAACCCCGGAGGATGTCCCGCCTCAGGCCGAAGTGTTCCAGGCCGGGCTTCACGCCAACCTCCTGGCTTCCATGGGGCGCTGGGACGAGGCCATGGCCGTTCTGGACGAGTCGCTGGGCCACCACCCAGGATCCGAGCTGCTGAGCGAAACACGAAAGGACCTGAAACGGCATCACCGGCGGTCCGCCGCCACCCGGAGGCTGGTGATGTCGTGGAATCGCGAGCTGGACGCCGCCCCCTCCCCGCAACCCGAGGTGGAAGAGGAGATCCACCGCCTGGCGGCATGCTTCGAATGCGGACCCCTTCTTCCCCGGGCGGCCTGCCGCCTCTTTCGAGCCCACGTCGCCTCGACACGCGTCCGCCCCCGGAATCCCGCGGTCTGGGCGCTGGCTCTGATCCTGACCGTTCTCGAGCTCGACGGGCAGGAGCCTGCGACGGCTCCCTTCGCCAGGGCGGTCCATATCGCCCCCTCCTCGGTCCGGCCCGTTCGCAGGCGGCTGGACGAGTTTCTGCACTCCATGGAGCCGAGTCTCGTGCGCCGTTCCTTCGCGTGCTCGTCCAACCCCCGGCTGGACGAGACTCCGGGACCGGACGAGCCCGGGCCCGGCAGGGTCGTCGGCTTCCCCCGGCGGGATCGTGGGGAATCATCATGAGAGCTTCCATCGCCACCCTTTTCCTTTTCCTGGGCTTCGCCCTCGTACCTGCGCCTGGGTTTCCCGCCTCGCGTGCGGTGAGCCAGGAATGGCGTTTCCCCGCGGCGCCCGGCAAGCGGATCGTCGTGGACACCGCGGATATGGACGTCAAGCTGCGAGCCGGCGACGTGGAGGAGATCCTGGTCACGGTCGACGCCAGGATCTCCAACGTCACCGAGCGTCAGGCGGAGCAGTGGATCGCCATGCACACACCCACCTTCCACGACAGCTCCGAATCCCTCGATATCGAAACGAAGAGGGGGCCCAAGGGGATTCTCGGCCATCTGACGGCCAAGGCCCGGCTCTCCATCGTCGCCCCCATCAGCGCGATTCCCGATATCGCCACCCTTTCCGGGGCGATCGAGGTCAGGGGCGACTTTCCAGGCGCCGCACCCCTGCGTCTGGCCACGATGACCGGGAACATCTCCTTCCTCGGAGCGGCCAGGTCCGTCACCGCCGTTGCCACCTCGGGCAAGGTCATTCTCCAGGTGGTTCGCCCCCTCGACGATGTGATCGTGCGGACCACCTCGGGCAAGGTCACGCTGACCGGCGGGGCTCGGCACGCCAGCGTCGATACCGCGTCCGGAGACATCTCTCTGGCGGAGCTCTCGGGCTCCGTTCAGATCAGCACATCGAGCGGTGCTGTTACTCTCTCGTGGGACCGCCTCGGTGCCGGGGAACGGGTGGTTGTTCGAAGCACCAGGGGGTCCGTCCGCCTGACCCTTCCCCCCGGTGTCCTCCCGGGTGGTGCGCTCCGGACCGTCACGGGGAAGATCCGGTCGCGGATTCCCGGGACGCCGGCTGCAAACGGCACCGTCCTGAAGCTGCCCGGCCAGGGACCTCTCTTCGACATCGAAACCGCCAAGGCGGAGATCGTGATCCGGGTTTCCGGTCCTCAGGGGGCCTCGCCCACTCCAACCCCACCAAGCGCCCCCGTTTCGTGACGAGAACTCAACCGCCCCCCCGGCCGTTGTCAGGGATGAGAGGTCGAGAGACCGGGAGGTCCAGCATGCGACGTAACACAACCTGGGCGATCGTATTCGTGCTCACACTCTTGCTCCCAGCGTCCGCGGTGGCGAAGAGGACCCTGGAGACGGCCGTGGCGCGGAACGGTGCCACCGCGCTCGCGCTCGATACCGCCGTTGGCGACGTAACCGTTGCGCCGTCGAAGGACGGCAGCATCCACGTTCTGGTCAAGCTCACGCCCCGCAAGGCCGGGTTCTTCTCCTCCCGCAAGGCGGCCGAACGCCAGGTGGAGGCCGCCCGTCTCGGCGTCAGCCGCGCCGGTCGAAAGGTCTCCCTGAAGATCGAAGGTATCTCGGGAGAGCCGCGCTTCGAAGCCACGTGGACCGTCAGCCTCCCGGCGGACATGAACCTGGAGCTGGACATGGGCGTCGGGGACCTGAAGGTCGAAGGTACGACGGGGAACATCGATGCCGACCTGGGCGTCGGCGATGCCACACTGATCACGGCTGCCAGGGAGCTCAAGATCGACGTCGGCGTCGGGGACATCACGCTGAGCGCCCCGGCGGCCGCCTATGCCACCGTGAAATGCTCCACCGGCGTCGGCGAGGTGACCCTGCGGCACGACAAGACGACGCTCGGCGGCGAGGGCATGATCTCCAAAGAGCTCTCCTGGAAGGGA
Organism: Acidobacteriota bacterium; assembly: GCA_013152925.1. Lineage (GTDB taxonomy): Bacteria > Acidobacteriota > Thermoanaerobaculia > Thermoanaerobaculales > Sulfomarinibacteraceae > JAADFK01. The sequence goes on from JAADFK010000051.1 coordinate 3,400, forward strand.
CCAGGCGACGGCTCGATCAGCCTGGAGACCGGGGTGGGCAGCATCGAGGTGGTCCTGACCAGCCACGAGTCTCCCCGGAAAGGCTGAATACGCTCCCGTCCACTTCTGCCAGTGAAAACCGGCGGCCCCGGCACGCCTCACGGGCGGGGCTGAAGCAGCTCCAACTCCTCCTCGCTTGGCTGGAAGAAACACGCACCGACCGTTCCGGGGCCCACGTGGGTGCCGACGATCGGGCCGATCTGGCTCTCGAAGACCTCGATCACCTGGAACTCCTCGATGATCGCTTCCCGGAGCTTTGCGGCCCACCGGGGCGCCGAGGCGTGTCCGATGCCGACGAAGACCGGCCGCTGGGGCCGGACCTTCTCCTTGAGGATCGAGATGAGCTTGGGCGTGACGTTCCGGCCGCCACGTACCCTGTCGATGGGTACCACCTCGCCCTCCTTCAGGCCGAGGATCGGCTTGATGCCGAGGAGGGCGCCCAGCATGGCCTGTGCCTTGCCGATTCTGCCGCCTTTTTGGAGGTACTCCAGGGTGTCCACGGAGAAGATCAGGTGGTACCTCTTGCGCTGATCTTCCAGGCGCCGGACGATCTCATCGGCGCTCAGGCCCCTCTCGACCATCCGGACCACGAGGTGGATCATCATGCCCAGGCCGATGGTGGTCTGCCACGAATCGACGACCCGGATGAGCGGCATGGTGGACAGCCCCGCCTCCTCGCGCAGCTTCTGGAAGGACTCGGCTCCCTGCTTGACGGCGTCCATGGCCCGTTTTGCGGTATCGGAGAGCACGGTGGAAATGTGGACCGAGACGATGTCGCCGTCGCCGATGAGGTGGCTGTACGCCTCCACGAACTCCCCGATACTCGGCGGGCTCGTCGTGGGGAGCCGTTGGGACGCCACCAGGCGCTTGTAGAACTCGTCCGGTTGCAGGTCGATACCGTCCTTGAACACCTGGGAGCCGAACAGCACCGACAGCGGTACAACGGTGATTCCGAGCCGGCGGGCCTGGCGGGGCAGGATGTCCGCCGTGGAGTCCGTCACCACGTGGAGGTGCTGCTCGGGCTCGATCAAGGAGAGAATGCCCTGTTCCCTGAGGTCGACGATGGCCTTGACCACATCGAGATCCACCTCGGGCACCAGGTCGATCAGCTCGAAGAAGTTCCTGGCGTTTTGAACCTGGCTCAGGATCTCACGCTGCGTGGCGGTGAACTCCAGGGAGAAGAACCGTTCCCCCATCTTCAGCTCGACCTTCGAGTTGAGCGGCGGAAGATCGCGGAACAGCTCGTCCAGCTGGAACTTCTCCTCCACGGCGTCGGTCACCAGGGAGGTCAGATCCAGGTCGATCCTCCGCTCCTCGGGCGGGGTTTCCAACTGGATGGTGAACGCACCCCCACGCAGCGAAGCCACCCGGTTGAAGGCCTTTCGGCCGCGAACCTTCCCCCAATACGCATCGACGACGGCGCCTTCCCGGAGCCAGATGCCGGCTTCGGGCGAGACCGCCAGCTCAACCCGGCCGGTGATGACATGTTTCTGGAGAATCGACAGCAGGTCCCCGATGGACACCCGCGTCAGGTCGCTGTAGAGCACGTCGATCCGCTCCGAAAGGTCGCCGCCCATCTCGCGAGCCAGGAGCAGAAGCCGGACCTGTTGGAGCAGACGGCTCGAAGAGAGGTCCACCGAGGAGAGGAAGTACACCCCGGTTTCCGGGATGTCGTCGGTGATGTCGATGTCCTGATCGTGAAGGACCAGGAAGGGTGGCAGGTCGAGACCCGTGGCCGCCAGGCGCCGGTGGAGATCCAAGGGCTCGCCGCCCTCCAGGCCGGTGTGGACCAGCACCAGGGTCGGGTTCAAGCCGGCGGTGAAGCGGATCGCCTCCTCGCCGTTGACCGCGTTGATGACCTCGTACCCGCCCTCGTACAGCCCAAGACCAAGCACCCGCCGTCGTTCGTTCACACTGTCGGCAACCAGGATCGTCGGTATTTCTGGCACGATACGCCTCCCCCAACTTCATGAGTATACAACGCAACTCTCTCGGACTGGGCGTTTCTCGGGTGGGACGGCATGCTCCCGTGTAAACTCGCGCCATGGCACGGGTGCTGCGCCGGCTCAAGCATGACCTGGGATACTACCCCTTCCGGACCTTTCTCGGCCTCGGGAGCCGGTTGCCTCTGAGCGTGCTCCGTCCCATGGGAGCCGCTGCGGGCCGGCTCGCCCTTTCCCTGGGCGTCCGGGACCGGCGCCGGGCAGCGGACCACCTGTCGCTTGCCTTCCCCGGGCTCGACGACGCGGGACGCCACGAGCTTCTCCGCCGAACGGCCCGTCACCTGGGGTTGATGCTGGCTGAGGTCGTCTGGCTCTGGCGTGCGCAACCCGCAGAGGTCGAGAAGCTCTGCAGCGCCGAGGGTTTCGAGCACCTGGAGGGAGCCCTCGCCGCCGGCCGGGGCGCGGTCCTGATCACCGGCCACTGCGGGAACTGGGAGATGCTCAACGCCAGGCTGGGAGTCGGCGGGATTCCCATGACCATCGCCGTCCGCGAGGTGTACGACCCGAGGATCAACCAGCTGGCAACGGCGCTCCGTGCCCGTTTCGGAACCGAGGTCGTGTTCCGGGGCAAGGAGGCCGGCCGGCTTCTCAACGCCGGCCTGGCCCGCAACCGCGTGCTGGGGCTCCTGATCGACCAGGATATCCGGAACGTTCCCGGCGTCTTCGTTCCCTTCTTCGGCCGGCCGGCGTGGACGCCGTCGGGTGCCGCCATGCTGGCGATTCGCAAGGGAGTACCGGTCGTCCCCGCGTTCGTTCACCGGCGGCCGGACGGGGGGCACCACGTAACGGTCCATCCGCCGCTGGATCCGCCGGCCGGCGCGAGCCTGCGGGAGCGCATCGAACGATTGACCGCGGCGGCAACCGCCGCCATCGAGGATCAGATCCGGACCCACCCGGACCAGTGGGTCTGGATGCACCGCCGCTGGCGCACGCGGCCCTCCGGGGAGGCCACGGGCTGAACGCACCGTCCAGCCTCGCGTCCACCAGCGGCGCATCCGGCAGGCCAGCGGCACGCCCGGCAGGTCCACCGGGGGCCGCTTCCTCAGAGGAGGACGGCGCCAATGATCAGGGCGAGCCCGAGAACCGCGTTGGTTGCCAGGTTCCAGAGGACATTGGTTCCAAGGGCCGGCAGCGGCACGTCGCTTTCCGGCTCCCGGACCGCCCAGCGTAGGGGCTGAACGAGCAGGATGGAGGGCAACGCCGCCGCCAGCGCGATCGGCGGCAGGGTGCCCGTGACGACGGCCAGAACCAGGGCCAGGGGCACGGCCACGGCCGCGGCCACGTACAGCCGGGCCGCGCGCCGTCGGCCGAGGATCAGCAGGAGGTTCCGCCGGCCCCCGCGCCGGTCGGGTTCCTCGTCGGGAAACTCGTTGAGCAACAGCAGGTCGAAGGTCATGAAGAACGCCGGTATGGAGGCGGCGACCGCTGTCAGGCTCAGATGACCCGACTGGACCAATGCCGTGCCGATCACCGGCAGCGACCCCAGCCCGAGCCCCGCCGCCACCTCCCCGACGCCCCGCCGCGCCAGGAAATTCGTGTACCCAAGGACAGAGACGGCACCGATCACCACCAGAGGCACGAGAACCCACCCGACCGTCGCCAGGAACCAGACGCCGATGGCCAGGCCGATCCCGGCACAAACCACGCCGAAGACCGTCGCCTCCCGCGGGCTCAGGGCGCCCATGGGCAGGGTCCCGCTGCCGCCCGAGAACGGGGTCCTCCGCGTCTCCAAGTCGATGCCTGTCTTGAAATCACTGACCTCGTTGAGGATGTTGACGGCCATGTGAAGGGCCACCAGGCCGACCAGCGCCAGCACCGTGGGCTCAAGATACAGCTCCCCCTCGTAGGCCGCCGCCCCCGCTCCACACAGGACCAGGGTCACCGGCAATGTGAGGAACGAGGCCCGCGCCACTCCGAGATACGCCCGAATTCCCGCCATCGCGCGACGAAGTATAGCCGAATCCCTCCCGGAATCCTCCCCAGCTTCGAGGAGGCCGGGTCGTCCCCCGGCACCCGATCTCATCCCGAACGGTGACGGCCACACGAGCACCGGGGCCGGCATCCACTGACACTGACCCTGCCGCTGGGGCGGGGAATGGGACGCCGGCGCCAAGGAGAAGCCCCCCGGCATGGGATGTGCTCGTTCCCCGCGCCGCCCGGAGCGGGCCGGAGCCGACGCAACTTGCTGCCGAAGCGAAGGACAGTGACAGCGGGGCTGGCGGCGTCCCGGCCACGGCCGCGGAAACCGACCATGGTGGATCGTCGGACGCCAACCGCGGCTCAGGACCACCTGGCGTGGGGCGGACTGTTGAGGATGAGCCAGCGCCACAGGAGCTCTCCGTAGCCCACAGCCCGCATCCCGCGGGCCTCGTAGAAGGGCTGGAGAAGACGGTGGACCTTCGGCAGGTTGTAAAAGGGAATGGCGGGAAAGTAGTGGTGCTCCAGGTGGTAGTTGGACCACAGGAACAGGGTGTCCCAGAGAGGCGAGCCCCTGACCAGCGTTCCCCATCTGGCCGGGTCGCCGGGATCGATCCAGTAATGCTGTCCTGCCCGGTTGATGCCGAACCAGACGGGAAACCCGGCGAACAGGGGAAGAACCTGCACGCGGAGAGCCACGCCAGGGCCGCCCGTCCACCACAGCAGGAGCGCCACAGCCAGGTGGATTGAGACGGCTGCCGCCCGCTCACGGCGGATCCGCCGCCTGAGCTCGGGCGGATAGGTGGCGGTTTCCCGGGAGGCCGCCCTGAAGTAGAGGGGAAGGAGGAGGGGTGTGAAGTACGCCAGCTTGAGGAGCCGGGAGTTGCGTTTCGGGCTGAGGTGATGTCGCTTCGGATCGTTCTCCGGGTCGCCCAGGGCCGCATGGTGGTCCAGATGCCACCGGCTGAACTGGGTGGCCGACAGGCCGGTGAACGCTCCGTAGGCCAGGCCGAGCCTCCGTTCCCGCCCGGAATGTCCCTGCCAGATGAGGTGGTGCAACGCCTCGTGGAGCAGGACCGTCGCGTCGAAAAAGACCAGGCCCTGAATCAGGACCAGCGGAACCCAGGCAACGGGATTCGTGGCGACCCACAGCCCCCAGGAGCTCAGGGCCAAGATGAGGGCCAGCCGGGCCACGACGAGAAAATGACGGGCCGGCCGGCGGAGGTGAAGCTCCCGCAACCGGTTCTTCGGAATGAAGCCCGCAAGCTCCCGCCGGAGGCCATGGGAGGCCTTGCGCCAGTTGTTGAGCCGGGGGTCGTGGGTCACGGCGTTCATGGGCGGCATGATACATGATCTCAACAAAACCGGCGGGCCGCAGATGTATGGATGGGGTTGTCGCGCGCAAGATCCGAGCGCAACACTCCAGGAGCACGGAATCCGCAAGCCCTGGAGACGAGAACGCCGGCAGGCCCGCTTGAGCTGTGTTCCGCGTCACGTTCCGCCCCGATATGTCCGTGGATTTGGCGTCCCATGGTCCGATTTTTCCCTGGAAAAACGATTCAGGTTTGACCCCCGGGAATGCTCTGGTATACCATGGCACATGTGAGGTCCCAATGAGCTTGGTTTTTTTCCAGGGAGGAACGTAGAATGCGCAAAACAGCATTCGGCATCGCGCTCATTTCATTGGTTCTTCTGACACCGGTTCTGGTGCAGGCCGGGGGGGGTCGCGGGGTTGGCGTCAAGGCCCCCGGTCCGGCTGTTCTCAGCCTGCCCGCCGGCATCCCGGGCCAGACCATGTTCTGGCTGGATTCACCCCAGGACGGCGCCGTGGTTTCGGGGATCGTCCCGGTCACGGGCTGGGTCCTGGACAACCGCGAGGTTAGTAACATCGACCTGTACGTGGACGGTGTTTTCTTCGGAAGCGCCGACCTCAACATTCCGCGGTACGATATCGTCCAGGCCTATCCGTGGATTCTCCAGGAGAATCACGATCATCCCGGGTTCAGCACCTCCTTCGACGCCGGTGCGCTGACCAACGGCAGCCACACGCTGTTCGTCCGGGTGACCTTCGGGGACGGGTCCGCCCAGGATTTTGCTGAAAGAACGGTGACCGTGGACAAGGGGATCAACCAGCCGCCCTTCGGCGAGCTGGAGCTTCCGGGCCCGGCACAGCCCATGGACAGCGTCTTTCCCGTCACCGGATGGGCCCTGGACGACACCATGGTCACCTTTGTAGAAATCCTGGTCGATGGCGAGGTGGCGGGCAACGCCGAGTTGGGCATGCCACGGCCGGACGTGCACAACCGGTACCCGGACGCCCCCAACAGCGCCAACGCCGGGTTCGTCCGCATGTTCAACACCTCAACGTTGACCAACGGCGTGCACACCCTGGCTGTGCGGATCTGGGATGATCAGGGGGCCTCGCGCGTGATCGGCCGCCGCTTCGTCCAGGTGTTCAACAACGGTCGGAACCTGGCTCCCTTCGGCAGGATCGAGTGGCCCATCTCCGACCACTACATGTACATCACGGGCTGCAACAATCCTGGGGGCTGGTCGGGCCCGAACCTCAACGACTACAGCGAGTGGGAGCTGATCTCCGGCTGGGCGCTGGACGTGGGCAGCCGTACCGATGACGGTGGTGTCGCCTTCCTCCAGCTGCTCGTGGATGGAACGATCCAGAGGGAGATTCCACAGGATTACATGTACTTCCCGCTCTTCAAGATGGACGTCAACGCCTACGGGCTCGAGCGGCCCGACATCCACCGGCTTTTCCCGGACGTTCCAAACTCCAAGGACTCGGGCTTCACCTTTGCCCTCAACGTCAAGGAATTGCTCTTTGACAAGAAGTTCCCGCAGGGCCTGCACTACCTGAGCGTTCGCGCCGGTGACCGCGAGGGTTACTGGTCCACGCTGATGACGATCCCCGTCATCTTCGATTGTGACGATGATCCGGACCGCCCGTCATTCGGCGACATCTACACGCCCACGGTCCTGGAGCGGACCAGCGGCACCTACGAGGTGAGCGGGTGGGCCAACGACTACGATATCTTGACGGCTGTCCACATCATGGTGGACGGTGTGGTGGTCGGTGACGCCGATTTCTACCTTCCCAGCCCCGAGGTCACCGACAGGTACCCCTGGATTCCCGCTTCGTTGACCTGGCGCTCCGGGTACAAGTACGAGCTGGACACGACCAAGCTGGCCGACGGCCCGCACGTTCTCGTGGTCCGGACCGAGGACGCCTGGGGCTCCCAGACCTACGTAGGTCAGCGGACCTTCATCGTCGACAACCTCAATCACTAAGCAGTCCCCAACCGGGCTTTGATACGGCGCCCCATCAGGGGCGCCTTCTTCGTTCGTGCACGCCCGGATGCGGCCGTCCGGGAGCTGGAGCAGGATCCCCTCCTGCTCGAAGGGACCCTCCTCGCAGATGAACCGCAACCCGCCACGGGGAATGTCCCCGACGGCGGCGATCCGCACTCTGCCCTCACGCATCGCCTCGTGTTCCGATCAGTGCGCTGGTCCGTTCATCCAGGGCCACGAGCCGCCAGCCGCTGAAGCCGGCGGGCCCGAAGATCTCCTGGAGCTCGGGGGCCGTGTTGCACCCGCCGTCCTCGGTATTGACCAGCATGTTGATGGCGAAGAGGGCGGTGGAGGCAGGCCTCGTGTGACGTTCATCGTCGAAGAAGAGCTCCCGGATGATCAGCCGGCCGCCGGGTGGCAGCGCGGCGGCCAGGTTGTCCGCCAACCTGCCGAGGCGTTCCGGGCCGTAGATGTGAACCAGGCTCGAGACCAGGGCGGCATCGCCGTGGGGGAGGGGCCCCTCGATGGCATCGGCCGCCACGAAGCCGAGCCGGGCGGCCTCGGGCCGTTCAGCGATCAGTCTGCGGAAGGAGCCCTCGGACTCGGGAAGGTCGACGACGATGGCCCGGAGCTCCGGCTGCCGGCGAACGGCCTCCAGGGCGAAGCGGCCGGCGCCTCCGCCAACGTCAAGAAGCGTCCCGGCGGAGGGCGGCTCGATCCGTCCCCACAGGAGCGCCGCACTCTGCCGCGCCACGTCGTCCATGGCCTTGAGGAAGTCGTCGTGGCCCCGCGCCGTTCGCTCCGGGCGTACGGGCTTTCCCGAGAGGGCCGATTCGGCGAGGCGTCCCCACGTGCGGAACAGGTGGGCCTGATGGCGCAACATGGCCACCATGGACAGATTGTCCTCCTCGTCGAAATAGGGCCGGAGCCCGGGCGGCAGATGGTAAACGTTCCGCCGGAGCTCGAGCCATTGCAGCGCCACCAGCGCGTTGGCCAGCCGCTCCACGCCGCGCCGGTCGCCGCACACGGCCTTGGCGAGATCCCCGGCGGTCCGATCGGTTGCGAGCAAGCTCTGGAAGATCCCGGTCTCCACGCCTGCCAGCAGGATGGCGGAGCGACGGTAGGCGTTCGCCTCCTCCCGGAGGCGGGCGGCATTCGTGGAAAGAGCGTCATTCGTCATGGAGGCATGATACCCGGGCGCGGACAGGGTCGCCCCGCTCCCGGGCGGGCGGTCGTGTGGCGGGAAGAGGAGGCTCACGGTCCATCGGAACCGCGGAGACGGATGGATTCGACTTCAACCTGCAGGCTCTCGCATGGCCTGCTGCACCTGCTGGCCCGCTGCGGCCACCATGGGACCGGCCCAACAGATGGCGACCGCGAGGGCTGCCGTGCCGTGCCTCGTAAGGACCCCGCACATGGTTGGGAAAACAGCGCGGCGGGTTGGGAAGACGGGGGCGGGACCCGACCCAACCTGGCGGCAGCCCGTGGAAGCCCGTACAATCGCGGCACTGGAGGTAGTGGGATGTACGCCAGGCGATGCGGGGGCGCCCGCCGGTGACGGCAGAACGGGAGCGCTCGGGCGATCTGCTCTCGACGCTCCGGGAGCTGCGGCACCTGCCGGCAGCCCTGGGCCTGGTACGGCGTGCGGCCGGGTGGCGGACGACGGCCTGGCTGGTCCTCCTGGTCGTCCAGGGTGTTCTTCCGGTCCTCAGCGTCGTGTTGACCAAGCTCTTCGTCGACGCCCTGGTGGCCGCCATGAAGTCCGGTCAGCCCGGTGCGATCCGCCGTCCGCTGCTGTTGGCGGTGGCCCTGGCCACCGTGCTCCTGGCGATGGAAGTCCTGCGCGCCGCCACGCGGTGGCTGCGAACGGCGCAGGGGGAGCTCGTTCGCGACCACATTACGGCATTGATCCACGAGCGCGCCTCGGCTGTCGACCTGGCCGCCTACGATTCTCCGGAGTTCTACGATCTTCTCCATCGTGCCCGCGTGGACGCCCGGCACCGGCCCGCCGCCCTGGTGGAGAACTTCGGGGCCCTCCTCCAGTCGTCGTTGACCCTCCTGGCCATGGGGGCCGTGCTGCTGCGTTTCGGGTGGTGGTTGCCCCTGGCGTTGCTCGCCAGCACCGCCCCGGCCCTGGCGGTGGTCGTTCGCTATGCCCTGGCAAACCATCGCTTCAGGGTTCGCATCACCGAGGACGAGCGCCGGACCTGGTATTACGACTGGCTGCTGACGGCCCGCGAGGCGGCGGCCGAGCTCCGCCTCTTCGAGCTGGGTGCCCATTTCCGGCGGCGTTTCGAGGCGCTCCAGTCCCGGTTGCGTGGCGAGCGCCTGGAGCTTCTCAGGCGCCAGGCGCTGGGGGAGGTGGCGGCGTCGCTGGCCGGCATGACGGTCCTGGGGTTGTCGCTCCTGTGGATGGTCCGGCGTGCGGTGGCCGGAAGCGTCACCCTCGGTGACCTGGCCATGTTCGTCCAGGCCTTTTTCCAGGGGCAGAAGCTGATGCGCTCCCTCCTGGAAACTGTCGGTCAGATTTACTCCAACAGCCTCTTCCTGGGCAACCTGATGGAGTTCCTGGCTCTCGAGCCGGGAATGCCCCCGGCGGCGAAGGAGACCATCGTCCCGCTGGAGCCGGCGCCTGCCCTCGCATTCCGGGGCGTCACATTTCGGTATCCGGGATCGGAGGAAACGGTCTTCGAGAAGCTCGATCTCGAGATCCCGGGCGGACGGGTGACGGCCATGATCGGCGACAACGGCGCCGGCAAGAGCACGTTGATCAAGCTGCTCTGCCGCCTGTACGACCCGGAGGAGGGGCGGGTCGAGATGGGGGGGGTCGACCTGCGGGCCATGGTGCCGGCGGAGGTTCGGCGGAGGGTGACCGCCCTGTTCCAGGAACCTCTTCATTTCAACGAGACCCTTCGCCTCAACGTGGAGCTTGGAGACCTCAGGGTGCAGGATGAAGGTCGCGTACGGGCTGCGCTCGACGGCGCCGGGGCCGGCGGCCTCGCCGATCGGCTGCCAGGAGGGCTGGACACCCTGCTGGGCCGCTGGTACGCCGGTGGCGAGGAGCTCAGCGTTGGAGAGTGGCAGCGGATCGCCCTCGCTCGCGCCTTCCTGCGTGACGCCCCCGTGGTGCTCCTGGACGAACCGACGTCGGCCATGGATTCCTGGGCGGAGGCCGAGTGGCTCGGGCGGTTCTTCCGGCTGGTCGAGGGCAGGACGGCGGTGATCGTCACACACCGGCTGACCACGGCACGGCGCGCTGACCTCATCTGCCTGATGTCAGGTGGGCGGATCGTCGAACGGGGCTCCCACGAGGAGCTGCTGGCTGCCGGTGGCCGCTACGCGGAGTCCTGGAACCGGCAGATCGGTGCGGGGAACGGGGGCCGTGCGGACGGCCGCGCCGGGACCGCGCTCCGGCCGTGACAAGAACCAACGGCAACGGAGTCCGTATAGACGGATGACGACGAGGGCCCGTGGCAATGGCGACGGGCTGGAGATACGATTTCGGAGGACAAGTGAGGGCTTTGGAGTTGCACACGATGTGGCAGAGGACTGCCGTACTGCTCCTCTGCCTTGCCGTGCCGGTGGTAACGGTGGCGGCGCCGGGGAAGGCCCAGGTTGCACAGCACACGGGCGTCGTCATCGAGGCCGTCCGGACGGGGGAGAGCGTCAGGATCGACGGTGTGCTCGACGAGCCCGTCTGGCGCCGGGCGCAGGATGTGCCAATCCCGTGGGAGACCTACCCTGGCGACAACCTCCCCGCCCCCGTCAAAACCGAGTGCCGGATCGCGTACAGCCGTGACGCCCTCTACGTGGCCTTCGTAGCCCACGACCCCGATCCATCGAAGATCCGCGCCCACTTGACGGACCGGGACCGGGCATTCAATGACGACTTCGTCGGAATCGTCCTCGACACATTCCACGATCAGCGGCGTGCCTTCGAGTTCTTCGTCAATCCGATGGGCGTCCAGATGGACGTCGTGCTGGACGACGTCAACGGTGGCGAGGACGCCTCGTGGGACGCCATCTGGAGGTCGGCGGGACGCCTGACGAAGGACGGTTATGTTGTCGAGATGGCCATACCGTTCTCTTCCCTGAGATTTCCCAGGGGCCAGCAGGAGCAGACCTGGGGCATCGACATCCTCCGTGTCTATCCCCGGGACCAACGCTACATGTTCAGGTCTCAGCGCAACGACCGGGACCTCAGCTGCCAGCTGTGCCAGATCTCCGAGTTGAAGGGTCTCGAGGGCATCGAGCCGGGCCATCAGCTCGAGCTCGACCCGACACTCGTGAGCAGCATGTCGGCCGAGCGGGAGAGCTTCCCGGACGGTTCCATGAAGACCAACGACCCGACGACGGAGCTGGGCCTGACCGCACGCTGGGGTGTCACGCCCAACGCCACCGTTTCCGCCACGATCAATCCGGACTTCTCCCAGGTGGAGGCCGATGCGGCGCAACTGGACATCAACCGCACCTTCGCCCTGTTCTACCCGGAGAAGCGGCCCTTCTTCATGGAGGGCTCGGACTACTTCGACACGCCCATGAACGTGGTCTACACGCGGATGATAGAGAAGCCCTCCTGGGGCCTCAAGTACACCAGCAAGGCGGGGCGGAACACCATTGGTGCCCTGGTGGCACGGGACGATGTGACCAACCTGATCTTTCCCGGGAGCGAGGGCTCCTCCAGCGGCAGCCTCGGCCGGTCCAACGTCTCCGGGATCTTCCGGTACCGCAGAGACCTGGGAACGACGTCTACCCTGGGTTTTTTGAGCACGGGGCGGAACGGCGACGGCTACCACAACGCCGTGGCCGGGATCGATGGGACCTTCCGCCTGGGGAAATCGGACACTGTCACCTTCCAGGCGCTGGGCAGCAGCACGGGATACCCCCGGGCAATCTCGGAGGACTACGGACAGCCCGACAGAAGCTTCACGGGGGGAGCGTTCGATCTCGAATACGGGCACGACACGAAGAGCTGGAGCTGGGACGCCACCTACCGGAACGTCTCGGGCGGTTTCCGGGCCGATCTCGGCTTCATGCCCCGGGGTGATTACCGTTTCGGCAAGGTGCGGGGCAGCCACACCTGGTGGGGCGAAAAGGGCGCCTTCTTCAGCCGGGTCCGGCTCGGCGCCAACTACGACCGGATGAGAACCCAGTCGGGGTCGGACCTCTACCGCGCAGCGGAGCTCTGGGCCTCGTTCAGCGCCCGGGCCCAGACGCACGGTTTCATCAACCTCAGCTCCGGCGACCAGTGGTACAACGGGCGGAGATTCAGCGCCAACGGCGGCATGATCTTTCTCTCGACCAGTCCGGCGAGCTCGTTCTCTTTCCGGTTGTTTGCCTCCATCGGTGACGGCATCGACTACGTCAACACGAGACCGGGAGATCAGGTGACGATCCGCCCGGGGATCGTCTGGCGGCCGGGGCGGCACCTCAACCTCGACCTCTCCTCCACGTACCAGACCCTGGACGTCTCCGGCGGGCGGCTGTTCCGGGCCAGCCTCAGCGAGCTGCGTCTGGTCTACCAGCTCACGGTCCGGACCTTCGCCCGCGCCATCCTCCAGTACCAGGACATCGACCGGAGCTCCGGCCTCTACGACGACCCGGATGTCCAGTCCAATTCCAGGAGCTTCTTCGTTCAGCTCCTCTTCTCCTACAAGGTCAACCCGCAGACGGTCTTCTTCCTCGGCTACTCCGAGGGCCGCCAGGGCTGGAACGGCATCGACATGCTCGCCGCGGACCGGACCATCTTCCTCAAGATCGGCTACGCATGGCTGCTGTAGGCGGAGGATCCATGGGCCCTCTTGCTCCGCGCACTGAAAGAAAAGGGAGACCGGATCCAGGGTGCCTCTCTCACCCGCGGCGAAGGGTCTCACCATCGAACCGGTCCCGTCGTGCGCCACGGGCACGTCCCAGCGTTGTGAGATTGTGGTAGCTGGCCCGCGCCCAGGGCCTGAACGCCAAGCAGCATGACCTGCAACGTTCCTGAGGTGCGCCCCTGCCAGCGGCACAGATTCCGCTGGGGATGGTGGATGGTATATACTCACCATATTCTGGAGAAAGGTCACATCTTCCTCTTTTCGGCCAGGATACGCCGCACGTCGTGGCAGGAAAGGGAGCGCTATGTTGAAACTGGGAGTCATCGGAACGTCGAAGAAGGAAAACGAGAGGCGAATGCCCATCCACCCGGATCATCTGATGCGGCTCCCCGAACGGTTTCGGCGGCAAATGGTATTCGAGCAGGGCTACGGGGCATCATTCGGGATGTCGGACATGGAGATTGCCTCGCAGACAGGTGGCGTGGTGGCGACACGTCGCGAGCTCCTGACCGGCGCTGATGCCGTCGTCCTTCCCAAGCCTGTGCTGGGAGACCTCGAAACTCTCCGGGAAGGCGGCATCCTGTGGGGCTGGTCTCACTGTGTTCAGCAACAGGATTTGACCCAGGTGGCGATCGATCGCAAACAGACTCTCATCGCATTCGAGGAGATGTTCGTCTGGAGCCCCGATGGACACGCCGGCCGGCACACCTTTTACAAGAATAACGAGTTGGCTGGCTATTGCGCGGTGTTGCATGCTCTGCAGCTGCAAGGCATTGACGGGCACTACGGCAATCAACGTAAGGTCGTCATCATCAGCTTTGGTGCGGTGAGCAGGGGAGCCATCTACGGACTCAAGGCACGGGGGTTCAGAGATATCACGATCTGTATTCAACGACCCGACCACCAGGTGCGAGAGGAAGTGCTCGACTGTCACTATGTCCGCATTCGGGAGGGCAGTGAAGGTGAAGACCGCCTGGTTGTGGTGGAGCACGACGGCGCCGAGCGGCCCTTTCTCGACCTCGTCGGCGAAGCAGACATCATTGTGAACGGGATCTTCCAGGACCCGAACCGGCCACTGATGTTCGTTACGGGGAACGAGATCTCAAGCTTCAAGAAGGACTGCCTCATCATCGATGTCAGCTGCGACGAGGGAATGGGATTCCCCTTTGCCAGGCCAACCACGTTCAACGAACCGATGTTCAAGGTCGGGACGGTGAGCTACTACGCCGTGGATCATACCCCCAGCTACCTGTGGGAAAGCGCGTCCCGGTCGATCTCAGCCGCTCTCATCGTCCATTTGCCGGCCATGTTGGCCGGGCGCGCCAGCTGGCAGCGGAATGAGACGATTCGACGCGCAGTGGTAATCGATGCAGGCGTGATCCAGAATCCTGCAATCCTCTCCTTCCAGGAACGCAAGGCGCAATACCCGCACGAGCTCCTCGGTATCCAGACAGGCTGAAGCTCGTTTCCGTGGAAGGCTTGGCTACGTGGCGATCCCTGAGGTGGCCGTCTCCGCTGCCATCGCGCCCCGGGACCGCGCGACCCCTTCGAAGGTGGTCAGTGGCTCTTGCTCAGGTGCTCCTCCCACTCCCAGCGGTTCCACCACTCGGCCTCGATGCCGCGGCAGGTGACGGTGAAGGCGGAGCAGGCGATGCAGCCGTCACCGCGGATGATCTCGGGGTCTTCCAGCGGCTTGTAGCGCTCGATCAGCTCCTCGGCCAGGAGACTGGCGGCCTCTTCCTCGACCGTCATGGGGCGGTCGTCGAGCTCGAAAACGCCGGCACGGGGCAGGCGCTCCTCGGCCTCGACGAAGAGCACGCTGTTCTCCTTGTCGATGTGCTCCCAGAGCATACGGGCCATCTCGGTGGCCGCCTGGCGGTCGGCGTGCTCGCCGAGCCGAAGGGTCAGCTCAGCGAGCTTCTCGTGCTCCTCCTGGATGACACGGATCGGCGAGCTGTCCGGCGGAATCTCCAGGTGTTCCACCATGGCCGGAATGAGAGCTCCGTCTTCGCGGCCGTGGTGGAAACCGCCGGAGTAGACGCGGAAGAAGGTGGCGAATCGGGAGGCGTCGGCGGTATCGCCGCCCTCCACCGCCCACCGGTACAGAGAACCGGCCACGCGCTCAATGAGCTCATGCTCGGTCATGAATGCTTCAAGTATCTTCATGGTGTTCCTCCAGCTCCGGGCCACGGGAAGGTCTCGAAGAGATCGCAGTCCTCACCCGAGCCGCTGGCTACGAGAACCAGGACCCTTTCCCTGCCATTCCCCTCGGCGACGAAACAGTGCTGGACGATGCCATCGCACTCGAAGCGTTCATCCGTGGAATCCCACCGGGTCCGGGCCCCACAGAGGGGACAGGAGATGGTTTCGCTCATCGTGGGCTCCTTCCAATGGCGACGACCCGTGCGAAGCCGGGACCGCGGGGGTCGGCGGCGGCCTCGACCCGGGAATCGGGCAGAACGCGGACCGCGTTGACACGGCCCAGGCGCGGGACGATCCGGATGCGGTGACCCATGCGGCGCAGTGCGTCGGCGGTTTCCGGCGCCAATGCGTCCGGTTCGGCGTCGATCCGGTCCGGTTGCCATTGGTGGTGGAGGCGCGGCCGGTCCACGGCGGCCTGGAGCCCGTCGTCGTACACGATGAAGTTGAGCAACGCCTGGAGCGTGGCCGTGGGGATACGAGAGCCCCCCGGGGACCCCAGGGCGATCACCTGGCCGTTCTTCCAGGCGACGGTCGGGCTCATGGAGGAGAGCATCCTCCGGCCCGGCGCCACCGCGTTGGCCTTCCCCTGGATCAGGCCGAACTGGTTGGGCTGGCCGGGTGCGGCGGCGAAGTCGTCCATCTCATTGTTGAGGAAGATGCCCACGCCGGGGACCATCAGGCCGCAGCCGAAAAGACCGTTGAGCGTGGTGGTTAGGGAGACCACGTTGCCCTGGGCGTCGGCCGTGGACAGGTGGGTGGTCTGGCGGCTCTCGCCGGATGGGGCGCCGGGCCAGGGCCCGACCTGCTCCGACGGCGTGGCCCGCGCCGGGTCGATGCTTCGGGCCCGGCGGTCCAGCCAGGCAGGCGAAAGAAGCTGCCCGGCGTTGACGGGGCAGGTCAGCGGATCGCCGAGAAGGAAGCGATCGGCGTAGGCGCGCCGCCAGGCCTCCACCAACAGGTGGTCGGCCCGGGCGCCGAAACGGGGCAGGCGCTCCCAGTGCAGCCGCTGGAGCATCCCGGCGCTCTCACCGAGGAGAATGCCGCCGGAGGAGGGGAGGTCCATGGAGGCGACTTCCCAACCCCAGGCCGCAAACCGGACGGGGTTCCTCCAAACGGGGCGGAAGGCCGCCAGGTCGGCTGCGCGAAGAACGCCCCCGTGGCGGCGCGATGCGAGCTCGATGGCAGCGCCGGCCGGTCCGCCGGTGATGGCATTGGGGCCATCCTTGGAGTACGCCTCGAGCAGGGCGGCCAGCTCCGGAAGACGGATCAGTGTGCCGGCAGCCGGCGGCGTGCCGCCGGGGAGCCAGACCGCCGCAGTCTCCGGGAAACGGGCCAGGAGATCCCGCGAGGCCTCGAGGTCCCGGGCCAACCGTTCGCTGACGACGAAACCGTCGCGAGCCAGCCACATGGCCGGCGCCACCACCGTCGGCCATGGCAGCTTGCCGAACCGGTGGTGCAGCGTCCAGAGCCCCGCCGGGCTTCCGGGCACACCGGCCGCCAGCGGACCGACCAGCGAACGTTCGGCCACGGGCCGTCCCTTGCGGTCGAGGAACATGCCGCTCGTGGCCGCGGCGGGAGCGGTCTCCCGGAAATCGAGGGTGTACACCCGCCCGTCCATGCGAACCACGGCGAAGCCCCCGCCGCCCAGGTTGCCAGCCTCGGGGTGGACCACGGCGAGGACCAGGGCCGTGGCCACGGCGGCGTCCACGGCGTTGCCGCCGCGGCCAAGCATCTCGATGCCGGCGGTGGTGGCGTCCTGCGCGGCGGAGGCCACCGCGCCGCCGACGCCCCGGACAGCCGGGGGATAGGCCGCCCGGGAGGGAACGGAGAGCACGATGCCGGCCACGGCGGCCAGCAGGAGGACGATCCCGCGGAGACGAGCGGGCTCGATGGTGCGCCCGGCCCGCGATCGGGGTTTCCTTGAGGTTGCGGCGTGCCTGGTCACGGCGAAAGTGTACCGCGGATCGGTGGGGGAGCGGTCTCCGTCATTCCGTGCGGTTGAGATCCCAGAGCTTGATCAGCCAGTCCCCGGAGAATCGCGTCAGCTTCGCCGGTACCTCTGTGGGACGCCTGCGGATCTCCCCCGCGATACGGTGTTCGAAACGCTGCCGGGCGTAGAGCACGGCGCCCTCCAGGCGAGCCGCCCGGACGCGTCGATGGGGTGCCAGGCGGACGTAACCCCCGTCGATGGCGGCAGCCCGGGCCGCGAAGGCCCAGTACGCCAGGGTGCCGACCGGGGTGTAGCGTTTCGGGTCCTCGCGGAACTGGTTGGCCAGAGCCTGGCGCCAGCCGGTCCGGGCGAAACCCGGCGGGAAGGCCTCGATGCCGCTGTAGATGGGTACGAAGGGCTGGATGCAGGGCCTCCGCGGCGCCATCCAGAGGACGGCGCCCAGTGCGGCCGGGAGGTTGTTCCGCAGCTCGGCCACGAGGCCGTACTGCGTCGAGCGCGAGCAGATCCGCTTGACGTAACCCACGTGGGGGTTGCCATGCTGGTAGCTGCGGGCCGACTGGAGCTGTGTGCCCTCGAAGTGATCCCGGAGCAGGTCGAAGAGCTCCTCCAGGCGGATCTTCGGATGCGGGGCGAAGGCGAAGGGGAGCTCCTCGCCGGGCGAATAGTCCTCTCCCGAAAGCCGGGTGACGCCGCGCCACTGGCGGCCCACGTTGTACACGGAGAACGCGGACCTCGGGTTACTGTACGTCTTCCAGAAGCTGAACGGCCCGTCGCGCTCGGGATCGTACCAGCCGTGGCGTGTGGCATACGGGACGAGCTCCGGGGAACCCATGAAGCTCCTCGTGTCCTCGAGGTCGATCCGGTCGATGGTGTAGTGGTTGGCCAGAACGGCCACGCCGTCGTCCGGAATCCGTTCGGCGACCCACAGCTTGCCCCGGACCACGGAGAGCATCCACGCCTCCCGCGGATCGGCGATGGTGTAGGTGCGTCCCGAGGAGTGATAGCCGAAGCGCTCGATCAATCTCCCGGCAAGCGCCACGGCTTCCCGGGCGGTCCGGGACCGCTCGGCCATCAGGCGCCGGAGCCAGTAGCCGATGCCACCCTCGCTGAGCTCGGGCTCGACAACCTTCGAGCGGCAGGCATTCGAGACGATGGTGACGCCGTACTCGTTCATGTAGCTGTCGGCAAACTCCTGCCCGGGCATCTGGGCCCAGATATAGGCGGCTGTCTCGGGAACCTGGGGGAGGGTGGCGCCCTCCTTGAGACGGACCACCTCGCCGGGGGCGTGATGGAGGTGTGGCACCTTGAGCCAGTTGACGATCTGGGGAGTGCGGTCGTCCTCGTTGTGGGCCAGCAACACGGCGCCGCTGGCACTGGCCTCTCGTCCCACGATCACGGTGAAACAGTTGGCGCCACCGGTGGCCGATGCCAGGGAAGCGGCCAGCATGCAGGGTGCCAGCACAACGCTGAAGAGGTGGCGTCGGCCTTTCATGAAACCAGTATACCGGTTCGATGGAGAGGGGAGCGAGCGGTGCAAGGCGAAAGGTTCCCGAGGGGAGAGGAGGGGGGGACAGAAAGCCGGGGCGTTGTTGGATCGCTGCCGGCATCGCGGCGCCACGCGCCCGTGTCAGCTCCTGCCGTTCATCCGCTGGATACGGCGGGCGATCAGCATGGCGGTTTCCAGAGCCTGCTCGTAGTTGAGCCTCGGGTCCACCTGCGACCGGTAGGCCCGCGACAGATCTGCCTCCTCGAGGCCGCGTGCGCCGCCAATGCACTCGGTGACGTTCTCACCGGTCAGCTCCAGGTGCACGCCCCCGAGGTAGGTACCGATGTCGTGGTGGATGTCGAAGGCCTGCTCGAGCTCGGAGAGGATGTTGTCGAAGCGCCGGGTCTTGTACCCGTTGGAGGTCCGCTCCGTGTTGCCGTGCATGGGGTCGCACGACCAGAGGACCGTCCGGCCCTCCCTCTGAACGGCCTCGATCAAGGGGGGCAGCAGGTCGGCGATCCGGTCGTGGCCCAGCCGGTGGATCAGTGTGATCCGGCCGGGGATCCGGTCCGGATCGAGAGTATCGAGCAGATCGATCAACCACTCCGGCGTCATGGCGGGACCCACCTTGATGCCGACGGGGTTTTCGATGCCACGAAAGTACTCCGCGTGGGCCCCGGCGGGATCGGCCGTGCGCATGCCGATCCACGGGAAGTGGGTGCTGAGGTTGTACCAGCCTTCCCGGTGGGGAACCTGCCGGGTCTGGGCGGATTCGTAGAGGAGGTGGAGCCCCTCGTGGCTGGTGAAGAAATCGACCCGGCTGATCTCACCGGCGGTGATTCCGGCCAGGGTCTCCATGAAACGAAGCGAGTCGCCAATGGAGTCCACCATGCGCTGGTACTCGGCGGCGCGCGTCGAATGGCGGACGAAGCCGAGGTCCCAGTACTCCGGATGACGGAGGTCGGCGAAGCCGCCCTCCACCAGGGAGCGGATGAAGTTCAGGGTCAGGGCGGCGCGTTCGTAGCCCCTGAGAAGGCGCTGGGGGTCGGGTGTTCGCCGGTCGGCGGTGAATTCCGGACCGTTGACCAGGTCCCCGCGGTACGTCGGCAGCGTGACGCCGTCACGGGTTTCAGTGTCCGAGGAGCGGGGCTTGGCGTACTGGCCGGCGAAGCGGCCGACCCGGATGATGCGCCGGCGGAGCCCGTAGGTGAGGACCAGGCTCATCTGGAGGAGGACCTTGAGCTTCTTGGTCAGGCGATCGGCCCGGCAGTCCGTGAAGCTCTCGGCGCAGGCACCGCCCTGGAGCAGGAAACGCCGCCCGGCGGCCGCCTCGGCCAGCTGCTGCCGCAGGCTCTCGACCTCCCACGAGGTAACGAGCGGAGGCAGGGCCGCCAGCTCGCGCACAGCCGCCTCCACGGCGGCCGGGTCGGGGTAGACCGGCTGCTGTTGGGTGGGGCGTTTCCGCCACGAGTCGGGGGTCCAGTCCGGCATGCCCATCGTCTCGAACGACGGATGATACACCATCCTGTTGTGATGCGCCGTGGCCGGCGGCACCGGAGGTTGTTGCGTCATGCCCTGGTGGGGGTATCCAGCATGGAGCGCGGGCTTCAGCCCGCATCGTGTTGAGCCACAGTGAGATGAAAACGACTGACGGCCTCTGCGGACTGAAGTCCGCGCTCCGGGGCGGCGCCGTGAGGGCGTGCATCGAACTCGCACCTTGTGGCGAGGCGTTCATCGGCGTCACCGTTTCTCCCGCCATCACGAACGTTCAAAACGGCGCAACGCCCTTCACCGTGGCCGCGATCAACGGTACGCCAGCGGACCGCCTGGGGAGGGGAGCCCGAGGCCCGGCTGAACACGAGCCGTCCTCTCCCGGGCGTCCCAACGGCCGCTGTCCCGTCGGCCGTTCAGAGCGGGCTGGAGCAGCCGGGGGCGTACCAGGGGGCCAGGGCGGCCAGCACGGCGTCCTCGAAGGCGTGCCGGCGGTCCAGGAGGTCGGCCGTCAGAACGCCGAGGGTGCCCCTGCCGGACCGGACGTCGTGCTCGCCGGCGTAGCGGTCGATGGCGAGACCGAGCTCCTCACCATCGAGGACGGCGCTGGAAAGCTCCTCGGGAAGTTGAATCCCGGGCCCGCTTCCGAACCAGAGACGGCTACCGTCCCACGCGGCGGCCCAGTTCCTCAGGATGACGACGGGCTCCGGCCGGCGTGCGACGATGACACCTCCCTCCAGGCCCAGGGCGAGCGAGGCGCCGGTGGCGTCCAGGGCCCCGCGGGCCCGGTTGGCGGCACCGCGCAGGCCCTCCTCCTCGGCCATGGGCATGTCCGGCACCCACGAGGGAACAGAAACAGGCAGGAGCTCCACGTTGCCGCCTGGAGGCCACGGCAGGCCGCGAAGCCGGCGCAGGGCGCCGCGGACCGCTTCCAGCTTCGAATGGCGGAGGGTGCCCACGGCGATCCTCATGGCAGACCGACTCTCGGGCAAAGGGACGCGAGGGCGCACGCCTCGCACCGGGGCCGCCGGGCCGTACAGATGCGCCGGCCGAGGAGCACCATGCGCATGGAAAACCCGGTCCACGCATCACGGGGGACGAGCGCTTCGAGGTCCCTCTCGATCTTTAGGGGGTCGGTCTCCCGGCTCAGACCCAGCCGCCGCGCGACGCGCTTGACGTGTGTGTCCACGGCGATTCCTGCCGGGATTCCGTACGCCTCGCCGAGCACCACGTTGGCGGTCTTCCTCCCGACGCCCGGAAGGCGGACCATGGCATCGAGATCTCTGGGGACCTCGCCCCGGTGCTCGGCGAGGAGCGTCAGGGCACATTCCCGGATGGCCCGCGCCTTGTTCCGGAAAAAACCTGTCGGTCGGACCACGGCCTCGATCTCCTCCTGGGAGGCCCGGGCGAGCTCCTCCGGTCCCGGCCAGCGCCCAAACAGCTCCGGTGTCACCCGATTCACCCGTTGGTCGGTGCACTGGGCGGAGAGGATGGTGGCGACGAGAAGCTCCCAGGGCGTCCGGTAGTCGAGCTCGCAGACAGCGTCGGGGAACATCCCGGATAGGGCTCGGAGTAGCTCCTGGTAGGGAGTGTCTCGTGCCATGGGTGAAGTGTAACGGATTCTCCCGGTGTCTCCCACGGGCACGACGGTAAGCGGCCGGTGGCTCGCGGCTTGCCATGGTGCGGCGTTTGCGTACGGGCCGGCGTGGGCCGGTAGTGTACAGGTACTGCCCATTACGGCGCGAGCCACCCACAGTTGTGCAAGCATGATCATGAGTGAATGTTCATTCAGTCATTATTCGAGAATACGTCGCAAGTACATGATTTCACAAAGGATACCACTTGACAAAGGCGGGAAAGTACCCCAAAGTATTTCAAGCGATTTGGCTCGGGGAGGGGGAACAACGTGAAGGTTCAAGGTCGCGTGCTTCGTGGAATCCGCCCGGACGACCCGGAGATTCTGGAATGAAGCTCAACGACGGAAAACCCCCAGCGGTGTTCCTCCGGAGCCACATCTGCTGGAACACCATGCACCTGATCCACAGCCACGGATTCACCTGACGCCCCGTTTCACCCAACGGGGCGTTTTCCATGGGCACTCGTGCCCAGATCACCATTTGATTTGAAGGAGGTTGAGATCATGGCAGAGAGTACGCAGATCGTTGACACCACCGCCAATCCGGCACCCCTCGGGCTGCTCGGCTTCGGCATGACCACGGTCCTTCTGAACTTGCACAACGCGGGGATCTTTCCGCTCGACACGATGGTCCTCGCAATGGGCATCTTCTACGGCGGCATGGCGCAGATCTTCGCCGGGTGGATGGAGTGGAAAAAGGGCAATACCTTCGGGCTGACCGCCTTCCTCTCGTACGGGCTGTTCTGGGAAACCCTGGTGTTCCTCATCTTGATGGGCAAGTGGGGCTGGTTCCAACCGCAAAATAACACCAGCTTCGCCTGGTACCTCTTCATGTGGGGACTCTTTACCTTCGGCATGTGGATTGCCACCTTCAAGCACGCCAAGGCCCTTCAGGTGGTGTTCTTCACACTGTTCGTCCTGTTCTGGTTGCTCGCCCTCGAACACGCTGGCTTCGAGAGCATCGGAAAGTTCACGGGTTGGGAAGGCGTCTTCTGCGGTTTGTCGGCGGTCTACCTGGCCCTGGCACAGGTTCTCAACGAGACCTTCGACAAGACGGTCCTGCCCGTCGGTTGATGACCCAGTGACGAGAGAGGGCCGAGATCGTGACTTCCCGACCCTCCCATCGCCTTTTTTCGATGGAGAAAGGAGAGGGGAATGAAGTTAATTCCGAGTAAGTCTCTTGTGATCGTGGCTGTTGCGGCCGCCTTGGTACTGGTAACGATGCCGGCCACGGCACAGCAGAGCCCCCAGGAGCTGCAGCAGCAGATTCAACAGCTTCAACAACAGAACCAAATGCTACAGCAGCAGCTGCAGCAACTGCAGGGCGCGGTGAGCGCGCTGAAAGAGACGCAGCAGAAGCAGAGTGCGGCCATGATTACGAGACTCGATAAGATTCCCGAGGACATGGCCAAGTACGCTCCGGTCAAACCCAAGGGAAAGGAGAAGATCTACATCAAGGGCTTCATCAGCTCGACCTTCTTCTCCCAGGACGCCAATTTCGCCTTCGGTAACGGCCAGAACGCCGAGTGGCCGAAGGAGGAGTATGACAAGAATGCCTGGTTCACGGGTGGTGATGTCCGCAACACACGCCTGGACATCGGGTTCACTGGTCCCAAGCTGGCCGAATGGACCTCCGGTGGGTTGGTGGAGATGGATTTCTTCGGCGGCTACAACGGCGCCGGCGCCTTCAGCCACCAGCAGCCGCACCTTCGCATGCGCCTCGGTTACGTCGAGATCAAGAAGGGTCAGACCAAGTGGCGTTTCGGGCAGGATTGGTCACCGCTCTTCGGTGAGTGGCCCATCTCGGGCTCTCACATCGCGTTCCCCCTGGGTTACGGCTCGGCCGGGTATGTCGGCTGGCGTTTCCCCGGTGTCTACTTCTGGCAGGGACTGAGCGACAAGGACGCTCCAGTCAAGCTCCAGTTCCAGGGCGGCATTTTCGAGGGCTCGTGGAATGGCCCCGGCCCGCCCACTGCGTCGCTGAGCGCCGGAAACGTTGGCTTCTTGCCACAGCTGGAGGCCCGTCTGAACATCGTCGGCAAGGGGTGGAAGGTCTACGTGGTCGGTCACTACGACAAGAAGGACCTCAAGGGCGTCGGAGAGATCGTACCCAACCCGCCGATCAAGGACTCCATCACGGGGACGGCCTTCGAGGTGGGTGCCAAGTTCACCCCCGGTAACTGGCTGCTCCACGGAAACGTCTACACCGGCAAGGCCATGGGCCAGCAGTTCGGCGCCATCACCCAGTTCGGGGACATCTCCTCCTGGGGCGGCTGGTTCCAGGTCGGATACAACTTCACGAAGAACTGGAGCCTGTACGGCTTCTACGGCATGGAGAACCCGGACAACAAGGACGTGCTGGAGTGGGGTGGCAGCCGCATGGAGAACACCATGTTCAACCTGCACCTGCGCTACGCCTTCGGCCCGTACTGGTTCAGCATCGAGTACCTGCACGACGAGCTCAAGGTCGGCGCCGACGAGAACAAGGTGAAGGGCAACCAGATCGCCCTGAGCTGGCTCTACAAATTCTGAGCTTTGGGAAAGGAGCTTCGAAAAATGGCTGAGGACAAGACCGCGGGAACCGAGGTTTCCGAGGCCCAGATCGCCGTTCACTGGAAGGAGGAGGAGACCTATCCTCCCAACCCACAGTTCATCGCCCAGGCCAACATGACCGATCCGCACATCCGCGAGAAGTTTGGCGAGGAGAACTTCCCGAACTGCTTCAAGGAATACGCGGACATGCTGGACTGGTACGAGTACTGGACCAAGACCCTCGACACGAGCAATCCGCCGTACTGGAAGTGGTTCGTCGGCGGCAAGCTCAACGCCTGCTACAACTGCGTCGATCGTCACCTTCCCAAGTACAAGAACAAGACGGCGTTGCACTTCGTGCCCGAGCCCGAGAACGAGCGGATCGAGCACATCACCTTCCAGGAGCTGTACGTCCGGGTCAACGAGTTCGCAGCGCTGCTCAAGGACTTCTGCGGTCTCAAGCGCGGTGACCGGGTGACCCTGCACATGCCGATGACGGTCGAGCTGCCCATCACCATGCTGGCCTGCGCCAGGATCGGCGTGATCCACTCCCAGGTGTTCTCCGGCTTCTCCGGCAAGGCGGCCGCGGACCGCATCGTCGACTCGGGCAGCCGCGTGCTGATCACGGGAGACGCCTATTACCGGGGCGGCAAGCTGCTGGACCACAAGGAGAAGGCGGACATCGCCGTGGCCGAGGCCGCCAAGGAAGGTCAGAAGGTCGACAAGGTCCTGATCTGGCAGCGGTATCCGGGCAAGTACTCGGCCCAGACGCCGCTGGTCGAGGGGCGCGACTTCATCGTCAACGACGTCATCAAGAACTACTACCACCAGGAGGTGGAGCCCGAGAAGATGAACTCGGAGGACGTGCTCTTCCTGATGTACACCTCGGGGACGACGGGCAAGCCGAAGGGCGCCCAGCACTCCACGGGCGGGTACATGGCCTACGTGACGGGGACCTCCAAGTGGATCCAGGACATCCACCCCGAAGACGTCTACTGGTGCATGGCCGACATCGGTTGGATCACCGGGCACTCCTACATCGTGTACGGTCCGTTGGCCCTGGCGGCCTCGTCGGTCATCTTCGAGGGCGTACCGACTCATCCGGACGCGGGCCGTCCCTGGCGCGTGGCGGAGGAGCTGGACGTCAACATCTTCCACACCTCTCCGACGGCCATCCGGGCGCTGCGGCGGATCGGCCCCGAGGAGCCGCACAAGTACAAGTACCACTTCAAGCACATGACGACGGTGGGCGAGCCCATCGAGCCCGAGGTGTGGCGCTGGTACTACAACGAGGTCGGCAAGAAAGAGGCCGTCATCGTCGACACCTGGTGGCAGACGGAGACCGGCGGCTTCTTGTGCTCGACGGTTCCGGCCATCGACAACATGAAACCGGGCAGCGCGGGCCCCGGTGTTCCGGGCATCTATCCGGAGATCCTCGACGACAACGGCGAGCCGCTGCCGCGGGGGAGCAACAAGGCCGGCAACATCGTCATCAAGAACCCGTGGCCCGGCCTGATGCAGACCATCTGGCGCGATGACGAGCGCTTCGTCAAGCAGTACTTCGAGCGGTACTGCGCCAACAAGAACAGCACCGACTGGCACGACTGGCCGTACTTCGCCGGTGACGGTGCCGTGGAGGCGCCGGACGGCTACTTCCGGATCCTGGGCCGGATCGACGACGTCATCAACGTCGCCGGTCACCGCCTGGGCACCAAGGAGCTGGAGTCGGCGTCGCTGATGGTCCAGGAGGTCGGCGAGGCCGCCGTCGTCCCGGTGCCCGATCCCATCAAGGGCGTCCTGCCGCACGTGTTCATCTCCCTGAAGCCGGGCTTCGAGCCCAGCAAGGAGATCGAGCAGAAGGTGACGGACATGCTGACCCGCGAGATTGGGCCCATCGCCAAGCCGGGCCGCGTCTGGATCGTTCCCGACATGCCCAAGACCCGTTCGGGCAAGATCATGCGCCGCGTTCTGGCCGCCGTGGCGGCGGGCAAGGACACGGGCGATGTCACCACCCTGGCGAACCCCGAGGTGGTGGAGAAGATCAAGGCCCTCGCCTGATACGACAACGTCTTGTGACACGACCGGCCGGGCCCGTAAGGGCCCGGTCTTTTTCTGTGGGCCGGAGCCCCTGTCCGGCGGGGTGGGGAAGCCGGATCTTGGTGGCGGCTTTGCTGGCGGCGGGAGATCCCTCCACTTCGCGGCCCTCCGCGCCGCTCCGGTCGGGATGACAGGAGGGGTGGGCGCTCCGGGCCGCTCCGGTCGGGATGACGGGGAGGGTAGGCCCTTCGCGCCGCTGCGGATGACACAACGGCGGAGGCCGCTCCGGTCGGGATACCCCCCGTCTGTCATCCCGACCGAGGGAGCGCAGCGACCGAGCGGAGGGATCTCCGCGGAGACAGCCAGCGGCCGGAGAACCGAGGTCCACGGATGGGCAGTGAGATCCCTCCACTCCGCGGCGCTTCGCGCCGCTCCGGTCGGGATGACAGGGGGGGTGGGCGCTCCGCGCCGCTTCGGTCGGGATGACACGGGAGGGAAGGCCGTTCCGGTCGGGATGACACGGGAGGGGAGGCCGCTCCGGTCGGGATGACATGAGAGAAGAGGCCGTTCTGGTCGGGATGACACGAGAGGGGGGCTGCTCCGCCCGCTCGTTTCACCTGCCCGGTGGGGATGACGTCTTTCCCCTGTCA
>JAADFK010000052.1:0-4069 GCA_013152925.1 Acidobacteriota bacterium
TTCGCGCGGTACCGGCCCTGCCACAGCGGACCGTACACCCCCTGGCGCCGGTTGACGAAACGTGCGAGCCGCTGCTGCAAACTTCTCACCGGGCGGTCAAGGGGAACAGCCCCCACGCGCACCGCCACGTGGTAGTGGTTTGGCATCAAACACCAGGCGAACACCGTCAGCTCGTCCCGCTCCACCACGTCCTTCAAGAGCTCGCGGAAGACCCCGGCCTCCCACTTCTCCCCGAAAACACGTTCCCCCCGTGCAAGACGGTTGTACACGTGATACACCGCACCCTCGAAAAACACCCGCTGCGCCCTCGGCATCAACCATGTACCTCAACACCATCCTACCACAATTACTCAATGGCACCCCTGGCACCCTTTCGTGGCGGACGTTCTCCGGAGCGCGGACTTCAGTCCGCAGAGCTCGTCATTCGTGTCGATCTCCCTGTCGCTGAAGTGCACGGGCCTGAGCCCGCGCTCCACGCAGCCCACCGCCCGGCGCAACAACCCCAGTCTGGTCCTCACGGCGGGGCGGGTGCTGGATGACGGTAGAATCGTGTCAATGATCCGGAATCATTGGCCGCGGTGGGCGTGGGTCACGGTATTGGCCGTGGTTGCCATGGGCGGGTTGCCACCGGCGTCGGCGGATGGTCCGCCGGTCCGGGCGGATGGGGCGGTGCAGCTGAGACCACCGGTGGCGCCGGCCAGTGAGCAGAATCCAGCGTTCTCCCCGGATGGCACGAGGATCGTCTTCACGCGGTTCGACAACGGTTACAACATCGGTCCCGCCAGCATCAACATGCTCGATCTGGCCTCGGGAACGGTGACGCGGCTGACACCCCTGGAGGACCAGGACAGCGTCAACCTGCCGGGAATGAGCTGGCATCCCGATCTGGACAGCATCGTCTTTGCCTCGGACCGGTCCGGGGCGGACGACCTGTGGGCGGTGCGGCCCGACGGTAGCGCGTTGACACGCCTCACACGCCATGCCGGCGCCCCGTACTTCATCGAGCCCTCCTGGTCGCCGGACGGGAAGTGGATCGTCTTCGAGGCCGACCGGCCGGTGGACGATGGCGGCTTCCGGGGTGAGATCTGGAAGGTGCGGGCCGACGGCAGCGGGCTCGCGGCGCTGACATCCGACGAGGATTTCGACGACCGGCAGCCCAACTGGTCGCCCACGGGGGAACGGATCCTCTTTCAGCGGCACCGGCCGGGCGAGGAGGATTGGGACATCTTCACGATCCGTCCGGACGGGAGTGATCTCCTGCGAACGACGGCAACCCCGTCGAGCGACACCGATGCCAGCTTTTCCCCGGACGGCCGGTGGATTGTCTACTCCTCGGATTACGGCGGCCTGCCGGCGCCCAACATCTTCGTGATTCCGGCGACCGGGGGAACACCGGTCCGCGTCACCCGGACCGGTGCCAACGAGGACGGAGCGCCGTCGTTCTCGCCGGACGGCCGGTGGATCGCCTTCGAATCCCACCCCGGGCAGGACGAAGACACACCGGCCTCCCTGTGGAGAATCGCAGCCCCGGCAGTGACCGGCTTCACCTGGCCACGATGGTCGAAGACGGCCCGCCTTGCCGGGATGGCCTTCGAGCCGGGGATGAGCGATGCGGAGATCGCCGTCAAGCTCGACCGGGCGGCGGCTGATGGGGTCAGCGTCCTGGTGGTGGACGGTCCCACCGGCTGGAGCTACACCGCATGGACCCGGGAGGAGGAGTTTCAACGGACGCTGGCCCTTTTCCGTGATCGTGTGGTGCCCCGGGCCCACGCTCGCGGACTTCGTGTCGTGTGGTATCTGACCTCTCTCGAGCTGATCTGCGGCCGCTGCGTCGGAACCGGACTTGATCCTTCGGCGGAGCATCCGGACTGGCTCCAGGTGGATCGCTTCGGCAACCCGGTACAATTTTCCGGCGTACAGGACGTGTTCTGGTTGGAGCCCGACGATCTGGACGCCTGGCTGACGCCGGAGTCGTCGTACGGCGGTTTCTACGTGGACAGGATCCGGGAGCTGGCCGGGGCGGGCATGGACGGCCTGTGGGTGGATGTGGCGTATTACCTCAACGGCCTTGGACCGTTCGAGGACCTGTGGCCCTCCACCGATTCCGCCACGGCCTCGGCCTTCACCACCCAGACCGGACACCCCGCCGTGCCAGCCAAGCGATGGGCCGACCCCGTGTGGCGGGAGTGGATCCGCTGGCGGGAGCGCTCCATTGCCGGCTTCGTGCGCCACGTGGCCGCAGCGGCCCATGCCGTGGCGCCCGGCCTGCTGGTCTTCACCGAGAACTGGGGGATCGACTCCAACTTCGTCACCCAGTACGCCCAGGATCCCCTGGACTTTCTGGCCGATCCCGGCGTCGCCACCGCCCACGAGCTGGAGCCGGTCGATCAGGACAACCGCGGCATGCTGGATGCCACTCTGGAACAGTGGCGTTCCTATGCGCTCATGGTGCGCTTTGCCGCGGCCTCGGATAGCGGCCGGCCGGCCTGGATCCTCAGTTATGCCGGCGGCGTGGACGACAGCCTGCGCGAGGCTGCCGTCCACTTGGCCGAGGGGGCCTGTTTCTACGAGGCCAGGGGGCCCGAGATGCTGGACGACACCACGGGAAGCCGGCCCCTGGTCTTTCCCTGGCTCGCCAAACACATGGGTCGCGCGGCGGACAGCTCACTGCTGGCCGACGTGGCCCTGTGGTACAGCCCGCGCTCCCGGGACTTCGTGGACCAGGAGAGCTCGGGCGGCGACAAGTTCGACACGGGTGGCACCACCTACCTGGCCACCTACCGTCACGCGGGCC
Source organism: Acidobacteriota bacterium (assembly GCA_013152925.1). Lineage (GTDB taxonomy): Bacteria > Acidobacteriota > Thermoanaerobaculia > Thermoanaerobaculales > Sulfomarinibacteraceae > JAADFK01. The sequence goes on from JAADFK010000052.1 coordinate 2,795, forward strand.
AGACGCTGATCGAGGCCGGGGTACCCTTCGATATCGTCACAGGGCGCTCCACCTCCGAGATGCTGGCTCACTTCCGCTGGTTGGTTCTTCCCGGCGCCGCCTGCCTGAGCAATGCCGAGGTCTCCTTGATCCGCCGCTTTGTGGCCGGTGGCGGCCGTCTGGCCGGCTCGGGCCAGGTCGGAACGCTCGACCATTGGGGAGAGCCGCGGGCCACCGTCGCCCTGGAGGGCCTGCCCCTGGCCCCGCTGACGTCGGTGGAGAGCAGCCTCCTCAGCAGCAACCTCTCCCTCGAGGACCGGGGCTCCCTGCTCATTCGGGCCCGCGAGGGTGTGGATTCCGGCGGCCCCTTCCTCCTGGTCGTGCTTGCCAACCTGGACCGCAGCCGGGATTTCGAAAACGTGAAGGTCACCGTTCGGCCGTCGGCTGCCATGAGGTGCGGAGCGGCCCGTTGGAGCACGCCGGACATCGGTTCGGGCACCATGCCCGTGACGGTGGGCGGGGCCAGGCTGACCTTCACCATCCCCCGGGTGAAGACCGGAGCGGCCGTCGTTCTCCACCGGGCCCCCTTGGCCCGCCGCCCGAGAGCACGTACGGTTCGCGGAGCTCCTGGCAGGAATCGAGATGGCGCCCGACGCGGGACCGCGCTCGGTGGCCCTGGCGTCGAAGCGCGGCCTGCCGGCCGGCGACGCAGCGATCCTCTCCGCGGCGTTTGCGACCGGCGCCGACGCTCTGGTCACTGAAAGGGTGCCGGCGGTGCCATTGAGTAATTGTGCCGTCCTGCGGGCTGATTCCTGGGATGAAGCCGGCTGAACACCGAGGGCCTGTGTGTACTGCTTCTTCTGGAACATGACTCGGGGATAGAAGATCACAAGGAGTAGGAAGGAGCTATCGCATGTCAGACAAGAGGACGAGGCGGACGTTTACGGCAGAAGAGAAGGCGGTGATCTTGCGGCGGCACTTGCAGGACAAGGTGCCGGTGTCGGATCTTTGCGACGAGTACGGGATTCGTCCGGGGGTGTTCGACACGTGGCAGCGGCAGTTGTTGGAGAATATGGCGAGTGTGCTGGACAGCAAGAGGAGAAGCCGCCGGCAAGCGTTGAGGGAACGGAAGCTTGAGCGGGAGAACGAGGCGCTGCGGGAGAAGCTTGCCAAGAAGAACAGCGTGATCGCGGAGATCTCCGAGGAGTATGTGTCGCTAAAAAAGAACTTGGGGAGCTCTGAACGGCCGCTGGGTTCCCCATGACACGAGAGATCAGGCCGTGGATTTCGTGGCTC
>JAADFK010000052.1:4188-33588 GCA_013152925.1 Acidobacteriota bacterium
AAGATTCCGCGGGACTTTTGGTTGGAGGACTGGGAGCGCCAGGCCATCGTGGACTTTTTCGATCGTCACCCTCTGGAGGGTTATCGGAGGCTGGCCTTCATGATGTTGGACGCGGGGGAGGTGGCCGTGAGCCCTTCGAGGGTCTACAGGGTCCTGCGGGCTGCGGAGAGGCTGGAGCGTTGGAATGGCAAGCCGTCCCGCAAGGGAACAGGTTTCTCCCAACCCAGGGCGCCGCACGAGCACTGGCACACCGATATTGCCTACCTGAACATCTTGGGGACCTTCTACTACCTGTGGTCCATCCTCGACGGCTACAGCAGGAGCGTGATCCACTGGGAGATCCGCGAGTCCATGCGGGAAGCTGACATGGAGACCATCGTGCAACGGGCTCTTGAACAGCGCCCCGGCGTCTGTCCACGGCTGATAACGGATACCGGGCCGCAGCTCGTTGCGCGGGACTTCAGGGAATTCATTCGGATCTCGGGTATGACGCATGTGCGGATCTCGCCATACTACCCGCAATCCAACGGCAAGATCGAACGGTGGCACAAGACGCTCAAACACACGACGATCAGACCGAAGGCTCCATCCTCGCTTGAAGAAGCTCGCCGAGCAGTAGGGGAATTCGTGGATCACTACAACAACGTGCGGCTGCACAGCGCGATCGGCTACATCACGCCCGCCGACAAGCTTGCGGGCAGGGAAGAGGAGATCTGGCGCCAGCGCGACGAGCGGCTGGAGCAGGTCAGAGAAGCCCGCCGGCGGCGGAGACAAGAGCAAAGGAGCGCTGCAGCATGAGGAACCCTGAGCCCAGACCAGCGCCGAGCAGGGCCAGACGGGGACCCTCCGCATCGGCAGCTTCCCCAGCCCAACCCCAGCCCCCCAGTGAAGAAAGAACGGCCAACAGACTTTCTTTGAGAAGTTCCCCCTTCTTCTACCCAGAGTCTGGGCCGGGTGGGGTCAAGGCCGCGAAGCGCCCGAAGGGCTTGGCCTTGACGCCACCCGGCCCAGACTCCACCCTCCTAAAGGGGAACTTCCTCCATCACCCAGTGCGTTATACTCCAACCCGCAAAGTCATGTTCCAGCTGAACCAGTACATCCCCAGCCACTGCATTTGTCTCCTCCGGCTTCGTGCAGCGCGAGAGGGTGCATCCGACTCTTCTTGCCCTTCCCGCCGTTTCCGGCGTCTCGGTTCACGCCCGGGCACACGCTGCATGACCCAACCGGCCAACGCCACGGTGCGTCTCTCCGGAAGCTGGCCTCCATGCTGTACTCGAACGCCCTGCTCTCTGCAACGACTTTATAAGGCCCGCCCTCCTGGCGTCGGACATCAGGACTCCAGTTACATGTACATGCAACCGGAACGGTTTCAGCTTGCAGGCGCCGAGGGTGAGGCCGTTGGGGTTCCAGAGTGTGAGGGTGACGGTCTTGTCGCCCCCGGCGTCGGTGTCGTCGATGACCTGGAGCGGGAAGCATCACGGCACCGGGCACCGATACTTGCCCGTCACGGATTGTTGTCTTTTCGAGAGAGCCAATGGTCCGGTCGCTGGGGTTCGTGCATCACGGCTACAACGACCAGCAACCGTACCCGAATGGAGTAAAGGAGCACACCGGCTACTGCCACCGCCATCGCCCGCACCCTGGCCCCGGACCAGGCATTCCCGACCCGGCCGAGGGCCTCCCGATCGGGCTCCAGCCCGACCGGCACCGATTGCCGGATGGCACAAAGATCGTGAGCGCTCCGGCCCTCGGCGGGCTCCATCATACCCACCGGCTCGTCAGGGCCCCCTGAGCCCGGCCGGCCTGTGGGATTACGATTCCCGGCCGCCCGCCCCCTGTGGCCTTTGCTTCGCGCCGGCAGGTGGAAAACGGGGCCCCTACCCCGTTTTCCACAGAGCCCACCGGCTCGACGAGGATGAAACCATCACAGTGTCCACCAAAACGGGGCAGGTCCAACTCACCCAGCACAACCCGGGGCAGGGCGAGGACATGCATGAAGGGAATCCAACGGCGTGGTTGCGGACCCCGCCAGACCACCCGGGCTCGACGTCACGCCCAAACCAGGGAGGCCAGCCCACTCATCCCATCTGGCACGCAGGTTGCACTGTTTTAGTCCGAGGCGGCCGAAAAAGCTGCCCGTACCAGCAACGGGAGTGGGGGGCGTCCACTGGGGTGGTCGTCGCGTCCTCCCACGGGGACACCGCGAGAGATCGCACAGGGAGGGTTTCATGAAGGGTTCGATGCCACGTTTCGTGGTTCAAACGTTGGCCGTGGCGGCGGTGGCTGTCCTGGCGCTCGGCGCGGCGAATGCCACCGCCCAGGAAGGCTCATTCAGCGGGATCGTCGAGGTCAACACCATCAACGTCGACGTGATCGTGACGCACAAGGGTAAGCCGGTCACCAACCTCACGGCGGACGACTTCGCAATCTACGAGGACGGCGCACCTCAGAAGATCACCAACTTCGCCAAGGTCGTGGACGGCATCGTCCACTTCGGGATGGGCTCGGAGGCCGGCGAGACCATCGAGGACGCCAAGGACCTCCGGTTCCGCCGGCACGTGGCGCTGGTCTTCGACCTCAACTTCATCGAAAAGCCCTGGCTGGCCCGCGCCGTCAAGACCATTATCGCCTATGTCAGGGAGAACGGCGGCAAGGATGTGGACTGGTCGGTGGTGGCCATCGGAGCAGAGCCGGTGGTTGTCGTTCCTTTCACCGCCGACCTCGATCGGGTCGTCGACGGCCTCAACGCGGTGCGCAGCCTCCCCACCTACCGCTTAAGTCATGCGATTGACGTCGACGTCTTGCATGACCCGCTGGGAACATCCCTGGTCTACCGCTCCCTCTCGGAACGCATGTCACCCGACCAGGCGGAGCAGCAGGCGGCCTTTGCCCACTACCGTGAGCGTTCCCTGACCAACCGCAGCGTCCAGGTGTACATGGTGCTGGCCCGCGGCCTGGTGGATATCTTCCGCAACATGACCAATGCGCCCGGGAAGAAATCTTGTCTCCTCGTCACGGGAAACATGACGCTGAACCCCCGGATGAGCATCCTCGCCAACTCGACACCGCAAACCTACCCTCCGAGCAGCCAGCGAGGCTTCGATCCCCAGCTGGCCTCGGCCAACGCCTTCATCAACGAGCTCTGGCAAGCCGTCATCCGCTTCGCCAACACCGCGGGATTCCGTCTCTACGCCGTCAACGCCATGACCCTCGAGGAGCCCAGCGATTACCTCGACGCCTCCAACCGGAACGTCGGCGGGCCGCTCCCCAGCGCCAACAACTTCGACTGGGAAAGCCTGCCCCGGATGCTGGCCGAGCAGACCGGCGGCCGCTACATGAACACCAATACCGTGGCACCGGCCATCGAGGCCATGGACCACGAGATCCGCACCTACTACTCCCTGGCCTTCCAGGCCCAGCACAGTCACGACAACAAGTACCACAAGATCAAGGTCAAGGTGAAGCGTAAAGGGCTGAAAGTGCGGTACCGTCCGGGTCTCTATGACTTCGATCCAGAGGTCCTTCTGGCCCAGCAGATGGCCTCGCCCGCCCAGTTCGACAAGGTGGGCGGCAACCTGCCACTGGTCGTCAAGGTGGACACGAAGCACAAGGGGGGACAGCTCCAGGTGGCCGCCACGGCCATCACACCCCTCAATCAGCTGACCTTCATACCCGGCGGCCAGGAGGAGCGGGGCGAGGTCACGGTCTTCCTCGCCGTCTACGACGCCAAGGGCAACATCCTCGACCTCAAGCGTCATGACCAGAGCTTGAAGATCCCCTCCAAGGCGCTCTCCAAGGCCGGGGACTACCCCTTCACGTACACGATGAAGTTCAACCTCCCCGAGGGTTCCTACACCGTCGCCATGGCTCTCTTCGACAAGCCCAGCGGCAACTCGGGCCTCGCCAACGCCCGGGTTATCGCCCCCTGAGCCCACCCGCATTCCAGTTGCGACACGGGGCGCCCCACGGGGCGCCCTTTTTTCTCAGACCGCCGGCCGGCGTCCACCCTCACGGCGGCGGCAGCTGGATCGAGGAGCGCGGCATGGCCGGTTTCCCCTTCGGCGGACGCCGGCGTTCGGGGAAGCCGCCACCAAGCCCCACCGTGATGGTGGGCCCCACGTGGCCCGCCGGCGTCGGCCGGGGCGTGGGCACCATCCCGCCACCGAGCTGCCAGATCCAGTCGGCCAGGTTGGCCAGGTCGGTCATGGCGTGGGAGAGACAGACACCGGCCACCCCGAAGGTGACCGAGAGGTCGTCGAAGGTCTTCCAGCTTCGCAGACGCCCCGTTCGGTAGAACTCCTCCCCCACCAGGGTGTAGAAGCTCCGGCTCCGGTTCATGGTTGCCGCGGCGAACGCCATCAGATCCTCGTGCCGCCCGAGCCGCCGGTCCCGGCCGTAGTAGACGATGCGGAGCCTTCCCAGGATGCTGTCCACGTAGCTCTCGTAGGCCGCCCCGTAGGCAGGCTCCCGGGCATCGGCGTGGGCAACCGCCAGGGGGTCGTTGGCGTCGGCCACGCGGACTGCCAGGACGCCCAACTCGCGGACCAGCTCGCCCAGCGGCACGGGGCGGCGAAGGTCGCGGGCGCAGCGCCCGGCCTGGTCGGCCAGGGCCTGCTGGAGACGGCCAGGAGGGCCCGCCCGCCAGGCCGGCGGAGCCGACAAACCCTCGCGAATGCCCCGGTCGTACAGCTCGTGGTTCTTCCGGACCTGACGCGCCAGGTCGGGCGGAAAGAACTCCACGGCCCGCCACGCCACTTCCCGCGTCGTCTCCGGGCTCCAGGCGAGGTTCAGTGGGACCAGCGCCAGGGCCAGAAGGACAGACCAGCGTGTCCCTGCAATACGTAGCGCCCGGTTCACTCGCCGGCCGTCACGAATCCGTGCCGTGTCCCTTCGCAGGGATCATGCCGGCAAGCCGCGCCTCGATGTCACGGACCATGGTGGGGCTGTAGCCCCTGTACACCCTGACGACGCGACCCGTCGCGTCGATCAGGACGCTCATGGGAATGCTGCCAACACCCAGACGGCGCAGCGTGGCCTCGTCCATGCGGAACACCGGCAGGGTCAGCCGGTGCTGTTTCAGGAACTCGGCGACCCCCGAGGAGGAGCGGTTGACGTTGACCGCCGCCACCTTGAGGCCCCGTGGACCGTACTTCGTGTAGAGCTGCTGCAGCTCCGGCAGCTCGGCACGGCACGGAGGACACCAGGTGGCCCAGAAGTTGACCAGCACCGGGTGGCCACGATAGCTGGTGATGGGCACCGGCTCCCCGCCCGACAGCGGCACCAAGCTGACCTTTGGGAACATGGGCGCTCGCGGAACGGCCGCACCGGCATCCGCCGCGTTGAGCGGCACGGTGGTCACAATGGCCAAGACAAGCGCAACGGCGAGAATCGCTACCCTCTTCATCGGCGCATGATAGAGCACCCCGAAGGTCCACGGCAAGTGCCGCGCGAGATGAGGGCGGGGGCTCCGGTCCTCTCAGGGTGTACCGTGGCCCGAAACTATTGGTTTGAAGCACTCCATGGCGACACGATGGACAACGATTCCATGGCTCCCAAGGGGTAGCCGGCGACACCTGGACGACTCGGAGAATGAACGACAGCTGAGATGTGAGGCGTGAGGGGAAAACCGGGAGGGGAGGAAAACATCCCCGGCATCCCGATTCGTTCCATGCGGGTGACGCCGGATTCGCGGCGCTGCATGCCGGAATCCGGCCCGCTGCCCGGGCACCCGTCGCGGCCCTGCCCTCCCGCCGGTGGACTCGGGACGAGCCCCAGCTTGTCTCGAACCGAAACGGCGAAGCAGACTCCACCAGGAGCATTGGCACGCTGAGGATCCAGGCACGCCCCGGCGAGGACGGCGCCCTGTGGCGTGTCCGCATCGTCGATCGCACGAGCGGCCTGGCCGTGCCGATCTCACGCCGGCACAACCCCGGCGGCACCGACTGGGTTCCCGTTCCGGCCGGAGGGCTCCCGCTCCGGCTCCCCGTCGGAAGCCACACCGTCGAGGGCGCCGGACCAGGCGGCGCCAGCGTCTCGAAGACCGTCACGGTGGCGGCCCACGGCGAAGCGGTGACGGACCTCCGCGAGGGAAACTGGGCGGAGGGTGAGGGGAGCAGGAGACATCCGGACGATCGACGGACGGCAAACAGCACACGGAGCGACGGAGGCGGAGGGCCGCGGCCCGCAACGCGCCGGCCCTTCCCCGGAAAGAAAGAACGTCTCCCGCAGCCCCGTCGTCTCCCCGGTTCCGGCGGACCGGCGAGAGTCCCCGATCACATCCCCCGCTGGCAGTAGCTCATGGCCTCGCGGGCCTCGCGGCGGACGATGTAGGCGCGGTCCCATTCGTTGCTGCCATCCTTGCCCAACACCTTTTGGAGCACCATGTAGGCCCACTCGCAGCGGTCGTGGTTGAGGTGACCGTAGCGGGCCAGCTTGCCGAGGCTGCGAACGGCCTTGGAGCGGATCCCCGGGTTGTGGTCCCCCAGGTTGAGCCGCAGCGCCTCGGTGATGGCGAAGACTTCCTCCTCCGTCAGATCACCGGACGGAATGGCCTCCATCATCCGTCCCACGGTTCTCGTGGCGGAGTCCCGGAGGACTCGGCTGGGCGCCGCCATGGCCTGAAGGATGACCGGCAACGCCTTGCGAACCTTGGGCGAACGCACGTGTCCCAGCGCGTAGAGTAGAAAGGAACGGCGGTCGGAATCGTCGGTGGCGGCGTACGCCTCCAGGAGTGGGTCTATGGCGTCGGCGCCAAGGCGGCCCAGGGCGTTGGCGATGACGATCTGGGCCTTGACGTCGCTGTCGTCCAGGCTCTCCAGCAGCCTGGGAATGACCCAGTCCCCGAAGCCGACCACGAGATCGATGGCCTCGTCCAGGCACGGCTTGAGATCGGGCCGGTCCAGGGGGTCGATGTAGAAGAGGGCGGTCAGCGCCCCGAAGAGGGGCCGGGCCTCCTTGGCCCCCAGCTCGCCGATCTTCTCCTTGATGGTGTCAAGCCCGCAGCGGACCTTTTCACGGTCCTCGCTGAGCAACATTTCCTCGAGCTCTCCGATATCTCCGATACCGCCGATCCTCTCCATTCGGATGCCCTCCGTTCCCGTTCACCGGACCGGTGGATCCGGGCCGTGGTTCTTTCCCTCGTTCAAAGATACCCCGAACGAAGCGCAGCTCCAACACTCTCTTGAGCATGTGAACCGACGGACCGACGGACGTTCACCCGTTGAGCGTATGAATGGCCTTCCCCAGCGCCGCCTCCGCGGCCTCCTGAAGGGACTCGGAAATGGTCGGATGCGGGTGGATCGTTGCCGCGAGGTCCTCGACGAAGGCGTCCATCTCCAGCGCCAGCGTCGCCTCGCCGATCAGCTCGGCGACTCCCGGGCCCACGGCCGTCACGCCCAAGAGCCTTCCGTCGACGGCGTCACCGACGACCTTGATGAACCCCTCTCCGGACCCCAGGGTCATGGCACGTCCCGAGGCACGCATGGCGAAGGTCCCGGTCACGACCTCACGCCCCTGCTCCCGCGCCTGGGCCTCGGTCAGTCCCGCCCACGCGATCTCGGGATCGGTGTACACCACGGCGGGCACAACGCTGTCGAAGGCCGCCGGCCGGCCGGCGATGACTTCGGCGGCCACCTTGGCCTCCTGAAAGGCCTTGTGCGCCAGCAACGCGCCACCAGCCACATCACCGATGGCGTAGATTCCCGGTACGCTGGTCTCCTGGCGCTCGTTGGTGACGATGAAGCCGCGGCCGTCGATCTGCACGCCGACCTTCTCCAGGCCGAAACCGGCGGTATTGGGAACGCGGCCGATGGAGACGAGCACCTTCTCCGCGTCGAGACGGAGCTCCGCGCCGTCCGCGCCCTCCGCCGTTACCACGACGGGCTCCCCGGGCGCGATCCCCGTCACCCGGTGGTCCAGGTGGAGGGAGATCCTGAGCTGCTTGAGCCGCCGCTTCATGGCTACGGCCGCCTCGGGCTCGAGATCCGGGAAGATCTCCGGCAACATCTCCACCACCGTCACCCGGCTGCCCAGCTTGGCGTAGACCGTTCCCAGCTCGAGCCCGATGTAGCCGGCGCCGATGACCACGAGGGACTCCGGCACAGCGTGCAGGGACAGCGCCTCGCGGGCCCCGATGACGGACTCGCCGTTCCGCGCCATGCCGGGAATATCCATGGGCTCCGAGCCCGTGGCGATCACGGCCTGCTCGAACTCCACCTCCACACGTTCCTCGCCGGTATCCACGGCCAGGCTGCGGTCGGAGAGGAAGATGACCTCGCCGTGCAGCACCTCGGCGCCGTTTTTCTCACAGAGAAAGGCGACGCCGCCCGTCAGCCGCCGGACGATGCCGTCCTTCCACGCCACGAGCTTCGGCATGTCCACGGCGACGCCTGCGGTTTCGAGGCCCATGGCCTTGCCGTGCTCCGCAGCGTGCTTGATCTCGGCGGCGTGGATCAACGCCTTGGAGGGGATGCACCCCTCGTTGAGGCAGACGCCGCCCAGGCGCTCCCGCCGCTCCACCAGCAGCACGTCCTTGCCCAGCTGGGCCAGCCGGATGGCCGCCACGTACCCACCCGGGCCGCCGCCGACCACCACCACCTGACATCCCCTGGAAACGGATCCGACAACCATGGCTTCCTCCCCAATCGACGCCCCGCGTCTGGCGCCGGCGCCCGTGCGCCCCGCCCCGCGGGTGACGGACGCCGATCTTACACGATGGAGCAACGGCACGTGGAACGCCGGGGGCGCATCCCCGCGCAGAGGCGCCAGCCGGATAGCTCCGGGCCCGGAAAGCGGGACACGCGAATCCGCCGCTCCACACCGGCAACCCGCCCCTCCCCTCGGGGGCGACCGATGGAAACCGGCTATACTGAATCCCATGGAGGTGCCTCCCAAGCCAGTGGTCCGCAGGTTCGCCGCATGGGGCTTCGAGAACGAGAGCCTGCGCCCGTCGGCGCAGCTGCTGGAATGGCTGCGAACGGTCGTCGGTTCCGGCGAGCCGGTCCCTCGCGTGGCGCCCGGTTCCATGGCCGTCATCAATCCCGCCGATCTTCCGCCCCTCCCGGCGCCCACCTCGACGGCCGCCATGGACCGCCTCCAACACTCTCGCGGTCAGGGGCTCCCGGACATTCTCCGCCTCCGATTCGGCTCCAGCGTGCACCCGCCCGACGCCGTGTGCCGTCCTGGAACCGCCGCCGAGGTCGAGTCCGTTCTCCGGGCCTGCGACCGCCACGGCGTTCGTGTGATCCCCTGGGGTGGTGGCACCTCGGTGACGGGGGGCGTCAACGTCCCGCCGGGCCTCGGCCCCACCATCAGCTTGGATCTGGAACGCCTGAGCGGCCTGGAAGGCCTCGACGAGCGCTCGCACCTGGCCACCCTGGGCGCCGGGACCATGGGCCCCGCCGTCGAGGCGGCCCTCGCTCCCCACGGCTTCACGCTCGGTCACTTTCCGCAGTCGTGGGAGCTCTCCACCGTGGGCGGATGGATCGTCACCCGCTCCTCGGGTCAGGAGTCGCTGGGCTACGGCCGTATCGAGGACCTGATGGCCGGAGTGCGCGTGGTCGCGCCAGCCGGCCGGCTTGACCTGCTGCCACTTCCAGGCTCCGCCGCAGGACCGGAGCTCCGGGCGATGGTCACGGGGAGCGAGGGACGGCTGGGAGTCGTCACATCGGCCACCCTCAGAGTGCGGCCGCTGCCCGAACGGAAGGTCGTCCAGGCGGCCTTCGTCCGAAGCTGGGAGGATGGCCTCGAAACCGTCCGCGAGCTGGTTCAGAGCGGTGTCCCCCTGACGATGATCCGCCTCTCCGACCCCGCGGAGACCCGCGTCGCCCTGGCGATCGGCCTCGCCTCCAGCCGCTGGTCGCCCGTGGTCCAGCGGTACCTTCGAGCGCGGCGGATCGGAGACGACGCCTGCCTCCTGCTCTACGGGACCGACGGTCCCCGGGAGACGATCGGGAGCATCCTCTCCTGCGCCCGTTCCGTCTGCCGCCGGCACCACGGCGTGATCGTCGGCAGCGGGCCGGGGCGCCACTGGCTGGCCGACAGGTTCCGCCATCCCTACATGCGCGACGGCCTCCTCGACGAGGGCTACGCCACGGACACCTTCGAGACGGCCGCCGTGTGGTCGGGCGTCGAGGAGCTGCGCGGCGCCGTCTCGGCGGCCGTCGCGGGCGCGCTGGACCCCTGGGGGGAGGCCACCGCGCTCCTCTGCCACGTGTCCCACCCGTACCGGGACGGCACATCGCTCTACTTCACCTTCTTCTACCGCACCACCGGTGACTGCGACGAGAACGTCGCCCGCTGGGCCGCCGTCAAGCGCAGCGCCATGGAAGCGATCGTCGGCGCCGGAGGCACCATCAGCCATCATCATGGCGTGGGCGCCTGGCACGCCCCCTGGCTGGAGGCGGAGATCGGGGCCCTGGGCCGCGCACTGATCGCGGACGCCGCGCGGCGCATGGACCCGCGCGGCATCCTCAACCCCCAGGTCCTCCTGGACCCCACCGATCGGCTGGAGGCGTAGCCCCGCTGGCCGGCGCGGCGTACGGTGCGGAGCTCTACTGATTGACGGGCGTCAGCCAGCCGAAGCGGTCCTCCTCCTCGCCGGAGACGATCGCGAAGAAACGCCGCTGCAGCTCCTTGGCGATGGGCCCCGCCGAGCCCGTTCCGATCGGGATCCGGTCGATGGAGCGGATCGGCGTCACCTCGGCGGCCGAGCCGGTGAAGAAGACCTCTTCGGCCTGGTACAGCATCTCTCGCGGCACGTGACGCTCCAGGATCTCCATTCCCATCTCCCCGGCGAGGGTCATGATGCAGTCGCGGGTGATGCCCTTGAGCACGGAGTTTCCCAGCGGCGGCGTCAGCAGCTTCCCGTCGTAGACGAGGAAGACGTTCTCCCCGGAGCCCTCGCAGACATACCCGTTGGTATCGAGGCCGATCCCCTCGGTGTAGCCGTCCATGTTGGCTTCCATGCGGATCAACTGTGAGTTGAGGTAGTTGGCCGTCGACTTGACCATGGCGGGGAAGGTGTTGGGGGCCATGCGAGTCCACGACGACACGCGGACGTCGACCCCGCTCATCAACGCTTCCTTGCCCAGGTACGCGCCCCAGTTCCAGGCCGCGATCATGACCTCCACGGGGCAGCTGGTCGGATCGACGCCGAGACTTCCCATTCCCCGGTACACCAGGGGACGGATATAGGCGCTCTTGAGATCGTTGGCGCGAAGCGTATCGAGCACGGCCTCCCGGACCTCCTTCTGGCCATACTTGATCTCCATGCGCAACACCTTTGCCGACTGGAACAGACGCGTGACATGGTCGTCCAACCGGAACACAACCGGTCCCAGTTTCTCGTTCTCGTACGCCCGCAGCCCTTCGAAGACGCCGCTCCCGTAATGGATCACGTGGGAGAGAACGTGGATCGTCGCGTTCTTGAAATCGACCAGGCGGCCGTTCATCCAGATCTTCTCGCAGCCATCGAACGCCATGTGCACCTCCGGGGAGCTCTTGTGGTGAGCGGCAAGCCACACCCGGTTCATCATATCACCGCCACTCAAAAACCGAAGCTGGAATCAGGAGATCGAGGTTGTTGCGCCGTGCCCTGCCTTGCTCTTTTCGCCATGGAGCGCGGGCTTGAGCCCGCATTTCCTTGAGCCCCAGGGAGATGGAAACGATAACGGTCTCTGCGGAATGAAGTCCGCGCTCCGGAACGGCCCCGGCACGCCGTGCATGCAGTCCCCACCCTGGGATGAAGCAATGGTCAAGGCTACCGTATCTCCCGTAACCACGGAAGCTGTAAACAGCGCACGAACCTCGGAGATCAGGCCTCCGGACGCAGGGGATCCCGCTCGAGCTGGACGACGAGGTGGGGGTACCCCGCTGCGGCCAGCCGGCGGAGCGCAGGCCGGTCGCGAGATCCAGGATCCCAGGATCCTGAGATCGAGCGCGATCTACGGCCGGGACACTCGCCCCCACCAGTGGCGTCCGACCTGGCGGAAGCGAAGCCGGCCGGAGACCCTGCGCCGGCGCGGAACATTTCCCAGCCGGCGTCCCCAGGAACGGAGCTGTCCGGGTGCCGGCAGGAGCACACCGGGGATCTGGTGGATCCGAAACGAGCCCACGGCATCCCCGTCGCCGCGGCCGGCGTCAAGCAGGCGAGCTTCTCCGGGAAGCCCCAGAAGCCCGATGAAGTACTCGACGCGTTGCCGGCCTGCCGGCGCCTCCAGCGCTTCCGCCTCGCGGGGCCACCCACCGTCCTCGCAGCCCCGCACGGAGGGAAGATGACCATGTATGCGGGCACGGTACCTTCCTCTCCTCTCCAGCGTCACCCGGACGGACGGGCCGGCCCGTTCTCGGCCCGTTCCCGTGGTACCCTTGGCCCGATGGCAACGGATCGTCCCGTGGAGCTCTCCATCGTCGTGCCTCTCTACAACGAGGTGGACAACGTCGATCCCCTCGTTGAGCGCGTCGAGGCCGCTGCCGTGGGCTTTCCCGGGCCCTGGGAGCTGCTCGTCGTGGACGACGGCTCCACCGACGGCTCCGGTGAGCGTCTCGACGAGCTGGCCGCGGCGCATCCCAACCTCAGGCCCCTGCACTTCGTCGCCAACAGCGGCCAGTCGGCGGCCATGGATGCCGGGTTCCGGCACAGCCGGGGGCGGTGGGTCGCCTTCCTGGACGCTGATCTCCAGACCTATCCCGAGGACATCCCGAAGCTCCTCGAAACTCTCCGGAGGGAGGAGGTGGACGCCGTGGTTGGAATCCGGGCCGAGCGCCGGGATTCCTGGTGGCGGAAGCTCTCGTCGGCCTTCGCCAACGGCGTGCGGAACCGGCTGACCCGGGAGGATATCGTCGATACCGGCTGTCCCCTCAAGGTCTTTCGCGGGGACGCCATTCGCTCCCTGTGCGCCTTCAACGGCTACCACCGTTTCATCCCGACCCTGCTCAAGATGGAGGGCTACTCGGTCCTCCAGGTTCCTGTCCGCCACACGGCACGTGCGGCCGGTACCAGCAAGTACGGCACCTGGGACCGGGCCTTCCGCGGGCTCCGGGACGCCCTCGGCGTCCGCTGGCTCCAGGACCGCCATCTCCACTGGAGGCTCCGCTGAAACCCTCCCGCCACCGGACGGATGGCGTGACCGGGAAACGGACCCCGGGGCGTCCATTCCCCGGGTTCGTGACCGCCCTCTGCCTGGTGTTTCTTCTCGCGGTGTCCGCCGGCGCCACCGCGTTTCCCCAGCAGGCGGCCCGTCAGACCGGCCGGCCCCTCCACCTCAAGATCAAACCCACCGGTGTCGCCTCGGTCGACCTGGTGAAGGCGCCCGGCGGCTGCCACGTCTACCGTGTCCGCTGGCGGGACGGCCGGGAAATGATCCTGACGCCCGACCAGTTCGCCGATCTCCTCTACCAGGAGTACTCGGGCCGGAACACTCTCTTCGCCCTCCTCAACATCACATCCTGGGGCGGCGTCCTCTGGGTCGGCCTCGGCCTTCTCGGCCAGGTGCTCTTCACCGGCCGCATGGTGGTCCAGTGGCTGGTCAGCGAGAAGAAGAAACGCTCCGTCGTCCCGGTGGCCTTCTGGTGGATGAGCCTCGGCGGGGCCACGATGCTGCTGGTCTATTTCCTCTGGCGCAAGGACATCGTCGGCGTCCTGGGCCAGAGCACCGGCTGGTTCATCTACAGCCGCAACCTCTGGCTGATCTACCGCCACCCCGGCCCCAGGGAGAGCGCAGCGGTCTAGCCCCGGTCGTTCACGAGTGTTCCGCTCCAGGGCGCGACACACCGCACCTGGCGATGTGTCCTCGATTCGGTCGCTTGACGTGCACCACGCACGCCGTCGCTCACAGATCGTGCGAGAACGCCACCGGGCATGACATCTCACGCCCTTCGTTACAGACCCTCACGAACGACCCATCCTCAGGGAGAAGGGCCACGAGCCGGAGCGGCTGGAGCGCGACGCCCCTCCTCACCAGGCGTGGTACCGGAGCTCGATCTCGTGGGTGCCCGCGGGCGCCACGACGCCGAGACCTGCCATGTTGGCCCGGACAAGGAACGCAGACCGGCCGTCCACCCTCGCCACCCACCCGGGCGCCCAGGCCCTCGCGGCCACGAGGAGGCAGGGGCCGTCACAGTCAACCCTCGCGAGGATGCGCGCGGGGCTCCGCTCCTCCACCTCGAGCGACACCTGACCCGCCGAGGCGCTTCCCTGCCCCCGCGGCACCACGGCCGCCTCGTCCAGCCACGGCGGATCCCGGGCCAGAAGGCTCCAACCAGCCTCCTCTCCGGTCTCCACGGTTCTCCCGACGACCCGGATCTCCGGGAGCCAGTCCTGGTTGCGCCAGACTCGCACCCCGTCACCCCGGTCCACAGGTTCCCAGCCCGGGGCAGGGGTACCCGCCGGCGTCACCAGCCAGCGGACGCTCCAGGCACCCAGGAGATGGGGCGGCGCCGAGCTCAGGGGGCCGGGGAGCACCGGGTCCGGGGCGCCCAGAAGGGCGTGGAGCCGGGCGAGCGGCCAGGGGCGGAGCGGGTCGAAGGACCGCAGATCGGCCAGGCCGTAGCGGGCCGCCAGGTTGGGGGGCAGCGCCCCACCGAGGCCACAGATCCGGCCGGGCCGGTCTGCGGCACGTTCCACCAGCCGCCGCAGCACCGGCGGCTCGGGCAGCGTGTCCGCCGGTACCGCCGCCGGGTTGATGCCCTGAGCCAGCAGGAGCAGCTCGGCGGCGGCGAGCCAGGGAAGCACGTGCCGATGGGATGGCAGCAGAAGCAGGGCGAGGCAGGCCGCCACACCGGTGGACAGCACGCAGACGGCGTCGAGGCCGCCGAGGCCCCGGCCCAGCAGCCAGCCGCCGGCCCCGAGCAGGATCGCGGCCAGGACCCATCCGGCGAAGCGCCTCCAGGCCCGGGCCGGTTTACCATCCAGGGCCAGAGCCGCCATCAGGGCCAGCGACCACGGAACCAGCATCCCGAAACGGGGCAGGGTCATGCGGTCGAATGGAGGGACCCGGACGAGGATCCAGTCCAGCGGCGGCAGGCGGAAGGCCAGGACGGCCGCCACGCCCAGGGCCGCCAGCGCGGCCAGGAGGTACCGCCTCCGGCGCCATCCGGCCCCTCCGGCCAGCAGGAGCACCATGGCCACGCCGCCGACCCCCAGGGCGCCTGCGGCGTAGGGGTAGGGTCCCGCCCAGCTCCCCCGCCCGGGGTTTCCCAGGGCCGCAGGCAGGATCGTCTGACCGGCCACAAGCGCCCGGATGGCGAGAGGAACCGGGGCGAGGTTGGGGTTGGCCGCGGCGTAGGCCCTCGCCTTGGACGAGGCGCCGATCAGCCGGAGCGTTGGAAGGGCCAAGACGGCGGCCACCCCAGCCGCCACGGCCGCCGCCAGCACGAGACGGCGCCAGCGCCGGGGCCGGAGGATCAGCCCGGCCAGAAGCGCCGAACCCACGACGATGGCCGCTGATTCCGGGTTGATCCCCCACCCCATGACGGCTCCCAACACACCCCCGACAAGCATCGGAGCCCAGCGGCCGGCCCGGCGCCGCAGCGAGGAGCTCACCATCCACCAGATCCACGGCATGGCCGCCAGGGACCACGCCAGGGGCGAGAGCAGCCAGCCCATGGTGAAGGGCGCCAGACCCCACACCGCACCACCCAGAGCCGCCGCCGCCAGCCGCAACCTCCAGCCGGCGGCCAGCAGGAGGAAGGTCCCCAGGGCCGCCGCCTCGACCTTCCAGACGGCCATCACGGTCGTACCCCGCTCCGGCCCCAGGAACCAGACGGGTGCCATGACGGGCGCGAGAACCCCGCTCTGACCGTTGGCCAGCAACGGCGTCCCGGCGCCCACGTGGGGTGCGATCAGCGGCAGACGTCCACGGAGCATCTGCCGCCGCGCCTCCTCCCACCAGGGGTGCAGCTGGAGCACGAGATCGGACTGGGTCGACTGGAGCCCGGTGCGGGGATCCCACCTCCAGGCGGCGAAAGGCGGCGAGCGTTCCAGGCAGCGCACGGGATCGAGGACGAGACCGCGGGCCAGGATCGGCCCGAAAAGCACGAGCAGGGCGAGGTCCAGGAGCAGCTGGAAACCCAATGCCCGCCGCATCCACCGGTGGAGCGCCAGGTGAACGATCAGGATCGGAAGGACGCTCCAGAGGATCACGGCCATGGCGTCATACCAGGTCCGCGTCGGCCATGGTCAGGTAGACACGCCCCTCCATGGCTTGGAGATCGATCTTTGGATCGAAGGATCGGCCCCCGAACACAAGTCCGTCCGGATGAGGCTCCCGGACGAATCCGATACGTTCAAGAACCGATTGCCCCGCCAGGTCGCCGTTGAGCCACAGCTCCTCCCGGGGTGCGCCATGGATTGCCGCCAGCACCCTGGAAAGGTGCGCGGCGGTCTCCACCACACCGGGGTGGTCGTGATCCCAAAGGAGATCCACCCACCGGCAGGCCATGGCGTCACAGCGGAAGGCGACGAAACCCACAGGTTCCTCGGAGAAGCGGGGCAGGATCATGAAGCGCTGATAACGGACCCCGGGGCGACCCGCAAGCCGCCCTAAAGCCCATCGGGCATCCCGGACAGCAGCTACGGGGTAGTCCCCACGGACCCGCTCCCAGAGTCGATCCAAGAGCGGCTCCCAGTCACGGGCCGGCTGGGCGCGGTAGGGAAGACGACGGCCCCGACCTCGGCCGCCCCCGGGCTCCCTGACGAGTTGCACGATCCTTTGAAACTCCATCTCATCGTAGCTCAGCTGCAGGACACCGAGCCGGAGGGCCCGCCGTCCGGGAAAACCGAAACACACCGGATGCCGCCCGCTCTCGGCGAAACGGGCAAAGAACCGTTCCGCCGTCTGAACCCAAATGCCCTTGCGGGCGAAGCGGCGGCGCGCTGCCCTGGTGGAAAACACGTCGACGATCTGAGCGGCTTCGAACACCAGACCATCCAGCTGGAAAACCACGGGCAAGCCCGCGTAGTGCGTCAGGAGCTCCTCTCCGGCGAAGGCCAGCATGATCGAGCGTCCGCCCGGGCGGGAGGGAAACTTCCAGAGCCACTCCTCCAGCGGCCGTTGGGTACCGAACACCTGGTTGAAGGTGTCGTTGATGGCACGCTCGTCGCCGAGCTGGTACGGCCGGTAGATGACCTCGGAGGGACTCATGCGGGCCCCCAGGTCCAGGCCCCGGCGATCCGCCAGCCGGAAGGGTCCCTGCGCGCCGCCGCCAGGTACCAGCGCCCCGAGGCCGTCAGCTCCGTCAGAGTGGCGGGAGGCTGCGTGCCTCCCACCCAGCCGGCCACCGGCGCCAGGTGGGGCCACGGCGAGAGCAGCCAGAGCTCCCCCTCGCATCCTGGCACCGCCGCCGGACCCTCGACGCGCTCCCCGCGGACCCCGGCGCCCCCATCGTTCCCCTCGGCCAGCTGGATCGCCAGCCGCCACCAGGGGGCATAGTTCCGCCTGATGAAGCGCCGCCGTGAGCGTTCCTCCAGCTCACCGGGCCGATCGAGATGCCGCGTCGCATCACCCCAGGCGTGGTGAGCTGGAGCGCCACCCACCACGGCAAACCGGGCGCCCCGCCGCCGGGCCCGGTAAAGCCACTCGGTCTCCT
The DNA here is from genome assembly GCA_013152925.1 of Acidobacteriota bacterium. Classification (GTDB taxonomy): domain Bacteria; phylum Acidobacteriota; class Thermoanaerobaculia; order Thermoanaerobaculales; family Sulfomarinibacteraceae; genus JAADFK01. The sequence goes on from JAADFK010000052.1 coordinate 21,775, forward strand.
CGTAGTACAGGAAGTAACCCTCGTCCCACGGTCCCAGCTCGAAAAACCCCTGCCGGGAGACCAGGAGCGCCGGACCGCGAAGGCTCGGCACCTCCACCAGGTCCCGTGCGGTCCAGTGACGCCACACTGTGTCCAGGTAATCGTCGAGGTCCCGTTTCCAGACACGCGGCCGGCTGCGCCGGGTGGCCCGCCGCAGCTCGGCTCGCGGCGACGGGTCCTCGGGCACGGGGAGGTGGATCCTGCCCTCGCGATCCCAGACCAGCTGGGGACCGGCCACGGTGTACCCCGACTCGAGACCACCGATCAGGCCGGAGAGACTCCCCTCGAGAAGCTCGATATCGGGATTGGCGATGAGAACGAGCTCCCCCGTGGAGTTGGCCACCGCCAGGTTGACGCCCGCCGCGAAGCCGCGGTTCGGCCGTGGAAGCAGCCGGTCCACGGGAAGCGCTTCCAGGGCCCGGAGCTCGCCGCCGTCCTCCGAGTGGTCGACGATGACCACCTCGGACTCGACCCCCGCGGCCTGAGCCTCTCGACGGAAGCTCTGGACACAGCCGGGCAACACCCGTGACGACCGGTAGGCCACAGCGGCCAGGCTGACCCTCACACCTCCTCCCTCCAGCTCCCCGAGGCCGCCCAACGAAGGGCTTCCTCCGCGGCGTCGGCCGTCGCCTCCTCGGTGAACCGCGAGGCCGCCTCGAGACCCGCCCGGCGCATCTTCCGCCACAACGACCAGTCGGCGAGGATCCGCCGGGCCGCCCCGGCAAAGGCGCCGGGATCGTCGGCTTCGACCAGCAGCGCGGCCCCGGCGGCATAGCCACGGAAGGCCGAGATGTCCGAGGCCACCACGGGGACGCCGCAGGCCATGGCCTCGAGCACCGGCAGCCCGAAGCCCTCCTGCTCCCAGGAGGGGGCCAGCAGGAGATCGCAGCCGGCCACCAGCCGCGCCACCTGCGGAGGTTGCAGATGGAAGTGGTACTCGTCCGGCTCGAGAATCGCCCGCTCGGCCTCCCCGAGCGGCCACTGGGAGAGCCGCACGAGCCGGACGTCCGTGCCGGACTCCCGCACCATGGCGACCGCGTCCAGCGCCGTGGGGACTCCCTTCCAGTCGTTCTCGAAGGGGTGAGCCACCAGGATCCTGGGCACACGGTGGGGTCCCAACCTCCGGGCGGGCCGCCAGAAGGTCTCCAACGCCGGGGGAACGACCCGCGCCGGCCGGCCGAAGCGTGTGCGCAGGATCTCGGCCAGATGCGGCGCCAGGGCCATTCCCGGGATCGGTGTCGCGTACGCCTCGAGAATGCGCGGGTGCTCGGCCACGTTGTGGGTGTAGCTGGCCTCGAAACCCTGGCAGTAGTGGATCGCCTGGCCTGTGCCGGCCGCTGCCGCCACCGCGATGGTGGTCCAGAAGGTGGCCACGTGGACATCCGCTGGCGGCAGCCGGTCCGGCGCCAGGGCGTCCACCCGGACGAGCTCGACGTCCAGGTCGAACCAGTCAGGCTGTTTTCCGGGGCTGACCACCCGCACCTCGTGGCCCCGGGCCCGGAGGAGCCGGGCCTGGTGCATGGCGATCTTGACGCCCCCGAAGAGCGCCGTGTCCTCCAGGAGGTAGTTGATCCGCACGGCCTACACTCCGCCGGAAGATCCGGTGGCCCGGACCACCTGCCAGGAACCGCGTGTGGCTTCCAGCTTCATGTGACGGTCCATCTGTGCGGCAGATCGAGGAGGGATGGGGTCCAGGCGTCCGAGCTGACGCGGAGGGCCCTGGGGACAACCACCTGGTCGTGCACGTGCAGCCCGGTCTCGTCCAGGAGGAAGAGCGAGAGGTTGAACACGCCGCGGGCCAATGGGAGAGCCTCGATCTCCAGCAACACGGTGTAGCGCTCACGGCCGGCGAGCACGGCTTCTCCGTCCCACAGGGACGAAGCGGCGAAGACGCAACGGCCATCCAGCGTATCAATGGCGGCGGCCACATGGTACCGCTCCTCCACCCGAACGCTGGCCAGCTCGACCTCGACGACCACCGGCTGACCCGGGCGCACCTCGTCGAGGCTCCGCCCGTCCGGACCGAGGCTGCGAGCCGACACGATGCGGCCGGTGCGCGTACCATCCGCCGACGCCGGAATACCGCCGGGACCGTCGGCGTCCAGGCGCCGCTTGCCCCGCTCCAGAAGGAAGGCCTCGTACGCCTCCACCACTTCCTTGGCCGGGCCCTCCTGGCGAACCGACCCGCCGTCCAGCCAGACGGCCCGGTCGCAGAACATGGTGATGTAGTACATGGCATGGGAGCAGAACAGGATGGTCGTTCCAGCATTCTTGAGGACCAGGAGCCTGTCCACACATTTCTTCTGAAAGTAGCCATCCCCGACGGCCAGCGCCTCGTCGATGATGACCACCTCGGCGTCCACGTGAGTGGCCACGGCGAAGGCCAGGCGCATGGCCATGCCCGTCGAGTAGGTCTTGAGGGGGTTGTCGATCATCTCCCCGAGCTCGGCGAAGGCCAGGATGTCCGGGAGCCGGGATTCCATGGTGCCCCGGTCCAGGCCCATGAGGGCACCGTAGAGAATGGCGTTGTCGCGGCCGGTGAACTCGGGATGGAACCCGGCCCCGAGCTCGAGGATCGAGGCCACCTTTCCCCGCACCTGCACCTCGCCCGTGGTTGGGAAGGTGGTCCCCGAGATGATCTTGAGCAGGGTCGACTTGCCCGCCCCGTTCTCGCCGACGATCCCGACGGTTTCTCCGGCGGCAACCCTGAGGCTCACCGAGTCCAGAGCGTGCAGCTCCGCGTAGCGCGCTGCCAGACCCATCAGACGCCGCAGGCGCTGGTAGGGCGTGGCGAAAATCCGGTAGGTCTTCGTCACATCCCGAGCTTCCACCGCCGGCTCCACGTGCAAGTCCGCCATGGCCCACAGGATACAATAGCCCCCGCCCGCAGGCGGCTCGCCGCCGCCACCGTCCTTCCCGGATGGCCGCATCTTGGGAAGGCCGTTCCCCCACTGCGGCCGCGTGCTACACTCTGGCGTCGTGGAGCCGCATCCAGGCTCCCGGGAGGCACTCGTGACGGCTTCGAAAAACACCCTCGTCTTCCTCGTATGTACATTCGCCGCGACCGTGGCGGCGGCCGCGTCCCCGGCGGGTTCCACCCGACGACCGGCGACCAATCCCCTGATCCAACGCCTGACGGCAAAGGCCGGCGCCGCCCGGGCCGGGTCGATCGACGGTGTGCTCAAGCTCGATGTCACCACAGAGGAAACCACGCTGGATGGCAAGTCCCACAAGGGCGGCTACACGGCGTGGGTCAACCCCTCCTCGTGGATTCAACGGCGAATGAAGATCAGCCCAACGGTCATCGTCGGCTTCGACGGCAAGGCTGGCTGGGCCACGATCAACGGCAAGAACGACACCCGGCCGCAAACCTCACTGCAGGCGGTGGGCACCATCGACCGTTACCTCTTTCCACTGCTCCTGCCCTTCTCCCTCCAGACACCAGGGATCGTGGTCGGCAAGCCCAGGCCTGCCACGTGGGAAAAGAACCCGGCGGTTCAGCTCCCACTGAGCTTCCCTTCCAACTTCTTCTACTCACCCGTCATGGACACCCAGTGGATCCTGACGCTGGACCCGAAGAAGGAAAAGGTTCTCGGTGCCGAGTTCAGGTCCCCCGAGGAATACGCGCGCCTGGGCGCCGAAGGGATGCGCTACTACATCCTGAAACGAACGGTTGTCGACGGGGTTACCCTTCCGACGAAGCTGCTGGCCGTCGCCATCGACCGCGACGGCAACGAATCGGGGCACGTCAAGGTCTACTCGGTCAAGGTCACCAGGGTCCCAGGTGACGCTTCCCTCTTCCTCAGCCCGACCGCCCTGGCGGCCATCGGCGAGGGCGACAGCTAACCCGAGCCAGCGGCGCAAGACCGGCCGGACCCGGCCACCGTCCGGCCAGGACTCACGAGGAGACGATCACCTCTGGACGGGTTGCCAGGTGCTGGGCTGCGGCAGGGCATCCTCGGGTATGCCGAGGGCCAGGGCGAGCTCCCGAAGCTTCTGTTGCACCTTCTGGACGTTCCGCGGCCCCATCCGCAGGAGCTGGCGTTGGGCATCGCTGAGCGCCTCGAGCCGCGGGTCGGCGTACGCGTAGGTCACGACCTTCTCCTTCAAGGGGACACCGGCCGGGATCACCGGCGTCCTGAGAAGCTCGACGATCGCCCTCCGAAGCGTCTCCTCGAAGGTCGTTCCCGGCTTGCCGATCTCGGCGTAGGCCTCGTCGATCAGAGGCTTCAACCGGTGCAAGGCCTCCACGGTCCCCGCTGGGTCCAACGAAGCGATGACATCGGCGAGCTGGTCATAGCGGTGGAAGCTCCGGGGATCGGCAATGAGGCTGCCGCCACGCTGAACGACCTGGAAGCGGCCGCGCGGTCGAGCAAAACTGAGGAGCTTCCGCGGGCTCTTGCCGTGGGCCACCAGGTTGACGGAGGCGACGAAGCGGCGAACCAGATCCTTGTTGGCCGCCCACGTAACCAGCGCCGGATGGGCGGAAACGGTTGCGACGATGCTCCGGACGAAGTCGTCGCTGGCGTCCAGGGAAACCCCCTCGGGGAGACCCGTAACACCACCGGCTTCCTCCCCCGGCGTCGGCGTCGGCGCCACGGCCACCGGGGTCGGCGCCACGGCCACCTCCCCGCCGCCGCGGGCCCGTATCAACAAGACCGCGGCCACGACCACGATCAACACCACAACGATCCCGCCAACAACCCATGCCGTTCGAGACTGCTCAGCCATCGTTCCTCCCCACGGCCGCGCCTCGCGCCAGGGACGCGGCGCCGATTCGAGACCCCAGGATACCCCACCCGCGGATGGTCTTAGAATGCCCCGGGGAATCGTGTGATCGCAGGGTCTCCCCCCGTGCGGCCGAACCCGGAGGAAATCCGGGATACAATCCGAGCTTCGGAGGCACCCATGGATGTACGATTACGTTCCGCAGTCGAGGCCGTCGCCGAGGCGGGATACCTCGCCACGGCGGTTCAGCGCGGCATCGCCGCCGCTGGAGAGCGGGTTCTCAAGGAGGATCGTTCCCCAGTCACGGTGGCCGATCTGGCGGCTCAGGCGATCATCACCGCCCGCCTCGAGCGGGACCATCCTTCGATTCCCCTGATGGCCGAGGAAGACGCCAGGCCCTTCGGTGGTCCCGGTGGAAGGCAAATCCAGGAGGAGGTCCTCGCGCTCGTCGAGGATCGTCTTCCCGGCATCACCTCGCAGGAGCTGGAGGGGCTCCTGGGACGCGGCGGGCATCCCGGGGGGGCCAGCGGGACCTTCTGGGTCCTCGATCCCATCGACGGTACCAAGGGCTTCCTTCGCGGCGACCAGTTCGCCATCGCTCTGGCACTTATCGTCGACGGGAGGGTGGAGCTCGGGGTCGTCGGCTGCCCGAACTTGCCCGCCCGCCCCGGCGACAGCCGATCGGAACGGGGCGCCATCTTCGTGGCCGCCCGTGGGGAAGGCGCGGAGCAGGTGACCTCCGACGGAAGGCCCTGGGCGCCCATCTCGGTGGACGACGTCACCGATCCGGCCGCCGGCGCCTTCTGCGAGTCTGTCGAATCCGCCCATTCCTCCCACGGCGCCACGGCCCGCGTCGCCACCTTCCTCGGGATCACGGCGCCCCCCTACCGCGTGGACGGCCAGACCAAGTACGCCATCGTCGCCAGGGGCGAAGCCTCGCTCTACCTCAGGCTCCCCACCCGACCCGGCTACCGCGAGAAGATCTGGGACCACGCCGCCGGGTCGCTGCTGGTCACCGAGGCGGGAGGGAAGGTTTCCCACGTGGACGGGGGCGAGCTCGATTTCGGCTCCGGGCGCACACTTCCCAACGGGACGGGGATCGTCGTCAGCAATGGCCGGCTGCACGGGGCCGTCCTCCTTGCGGTCCGCAGGGTCCTGGCGGAAACGTGACGCCGGATACGGCACGGCGCGCGAATGGCGTCGCGGGTATACTAGGCTCAAGCTGGGAGGTTGCCATGGGCGGTTCTCGTTCAACACGGTTCTGGTTGGCGGTCGTGGCCGTGCTGATTTCACTGGGCGTCGGCCTCGTCTCCCTGGCCCAGGAGGTCTCCGGGGCACACTCCAGGGGCTACGTCGTCATCCTGAAGAACAATCAGCGGATCCGCGCCAGTGAACCGATGAAGATCGTCGGGAAGCAGGTGTTCATCAACCTGGCCACGGGAACCATGACGGCCATCCCGCTGAAAATGGTCGACATCATCGCCACCGAGCGGTACAACAAGCAGGGTTTCGGCAACGCCCTGACCATCGAGGGCCTGGATTTCAGCGGCACGCCGGCCCCGACTCCGACACCAGACGTCCCCCTGGGATCCATCGCCTCCATCAACGCCCGCGGGAAGGCCATTCTCGGGAGCTCGTCCACGCCGACACCCACACCGACCCCCGGCATCAAGCTCCAGTCGGTTCCTTACGCCAACGAGAGGGTCGACAAGGCCTTCAAGCAGATCTTCGATGCCAGTCACCTGTACCTCTACCGGACCAGCGTCGGCACCAAGCCCAACTACTACTTCATCCAGGCCATCACCGATTCGGAAAAGGAAGTCTTTCACACCCTCGTGACCGTTTCAAAGGCCTTCTCGCTGATCCGGAAGCTCCACCCGGAGCTGGCGCCCTCGGCCGTGGAGCTCGAGATGCGGACCACCTCGGGCAAGGCTGCCGGGACGTTCCGGTTGTTGCCCGAAGACGCCGAGCAGCTCAACTCCGGCAAGGTCTCACCGGAACAGTTCTACGTGTCACACGTGATCTTCTGAGCCTCCGGGTACGGGTCAGCGCTCAGGCCGCCCCACGCCGCTCCGGCTGACGGCCGGACCTGCCCAGGTGGGGCGCCAGGGGCAGCCATGCCACGAAGAGCAGGCCTGAGAAGGCCGCCGCCACGGCGAAGGTCCCCCGGCCTCCGAGCGCCGCATAAAGGGGGCCCGCCAGGGCCGAGCCCAGGACGATCCCCAGCCCGAAGGTCAGCCCGGAGTACAGGGCCTGGGCGCGCCGCCGGGCGCCGGGCGGTGCGGCGCGTTGCACGAGCTGGATGCCCGCCAGGTGGGCCATGGCGAAGGTCAGGGCGTGGGCGGCCTGGGCAAGGACCAGCACCGGCAGGGCGCCCGACCACGAGACCAGGAGCCAGCGGAACGGCGTGGCCACGAGGGCGATACCGAGTAGCCGCCGCAACCCGATCCGCGCCTCCAGCCGCCCGCCGAAAGCGAAGGCCAGCGACTCGGCCAACACGGCAAACGACCACAACCCGCCGATGGCGGCGTTGGAGTATCCCTCCTTGCCAAGGGTGATGGAAAAGAACGCGTAGTAGGGACCGTGGGCCACCTGGTGGAGCGTCAGAAGCACGAGGAGCGCCCAGACCGCCACCGGGAGCGATCCTCCGGCGGATGGCTCGTGCCGCGGCCGCGCCCCTTCTTCGAAAGGCCCACAGGTCAGGACCAGAACGCCGAGGATTCCGGCAAGATAGAAGGGGAAGCGGAGCAGCGCCGGCCCGGTCAACAGGGGGGCCACCGCCGTTGCCAGCACGATGAAGCCCACTGAGCCCCACACCCGAACGCTCCCGTACCGCGTCGGTGGAATACGCTCCAGGATCGCCGCTTCCACCAGGGGGAGAACCGTCGCGTAGCCGAGCCCGAGGAAGAAGAACGCCAGCCCAAGGGCCACCGTCCCGCGCAGCCACCAGACGGCCGCGGCACACACCGCGGCCAGGAGCGCGTGGAGCGTCAGCAGGCCACGCATCCAGGCGCCCCGGTCGACCCAGTGGCCGACGAGGGGCGCGTACAGCAGCTTGGCCAACGACACCGCAGCCGTGATCAAACCGATGCCCACCGCCCCCACACCCCGCAGCTGGAGGTAGGGGCCGAGGTAGGGCAGCAGCACGCCGAGCACGCCGAAGTAGGCGGCGTAAAACGCCCCCGCGTGCTTTGACGAGAAACCCCCGCTGGGATAGCCTGAGCTCATGGTTGAGATCACCGTGGTCGGCGCAGGGCTCGCCGGCCTTACCGCGGCATTGCGCCTCACCGGGAAAGGGTATCCCGTCCGGGTGCAGGAGCGCTACCCCGGCACCGGTGGGTTGGCCCGGGTTGTCGAGATCGGCGGCGAACCGCTCGAGGTCTTCTACCACCACGTCTTCACCTCCGACACGGACTACGTCCGTTTCGCCGGGGAGCTCGGCCTGGCCGGCGAGATCGAGTGGCTCCCCTCGCGCATGGGCATCTGGACCCGCGGGCGCCTCTGGGATTTCGGCACGCCCGCCTCGCTTCTGCGCTTTGGGCCCCTGGGGCTCGTGGACAAGCTCCGCTTCGTCGTCTCCACCCTGCTGCTCCAACGGGCGGAGGACCCTGCGCCCTTCGAGGATGTTCCAGCTTCCGAGTGGATCAGGCGGCACCAGGGATCTCGCGTCTGGGACGACGTGTGGGGGCCGCTCTTCCACCAGAAGTTCGACCGCTATGCCGACCAGGTCGCCATGGTCTGGCTCTGGCGGAAGCTCTACCTCAGGGGACGATCGAGAACCCGCTCGGGCATGGGCGAGCGCCTGGGCTATATGCGGGGCTCTTTCGACCGCCTGACCTCCGCGCTGGCCGCCCGTGTCCAGGAGCAAGGCGGCGTCATCCACACCGGCGATCCCGTCACCCGCATCGAGCGGAGCGGCGGCGGTTTCACGGTCCACACCCGCGCCGGCGAACACCGCGCCGACCTGGTCCTCGTGGCCGCTCCCGTCCCGGACTACCTGGAGATCGCCGCCCCGCTCCTCGAACCGGCCGAGCTCTCCCGTCTCGGCGAGCTCAAGGCCACCGGGGCCATCTGCACCATCCTGGAGATGGACCACTCCCTGACGCCCTATTACTGGCTCAACATCGCCGATCCGGACATGCCCTTCGGCGGCCTCATCGAGCACACCAACTACATCCCCCGCGAGCGGTACGGGGGACGCCACATCCTCTACATCTCCAACTACGTCCTGCCCGACGACCCCCTCCTCCACGCCCCGAAGAACGAGGTCCTCGACCTCTACCTTCCGGCCCTAAGGCACATCAACCCCGCCTTCGACGCCGGCTGGATCACCGCCAGCCACCACTTTCGCGCCGACTACGCCCAACCTATCGTCCTGCCGGGGTACCGCCGCCTGATCCCGCCCATGCGCGCCTCCACCCCCGGCCTCTACCTGTGCACCATGGCCCAGATCTACCCCGAGGACCGCGGCCAGAACTACGCCATCCTCTACGGCGAGCGCGCCGCCGAGACCATCCTCAAAGACCTCGGACAGCACTGAGGAGGTCCGGGGGACCGTACGGGACCCGCCGTGAGCGACCGCCCTTGGCGAATCCATTCGCAGTTGCACAATCACGAGGACCCGGGCAGCTGGTCGGCTCGATCGTCTCGGGGAGAGCGGCCCGATCGCGGGCACCCGCTCCGATGGCAGCGCCGCCCGGCTGGATGCACCGGATACCGTGACAGGGGGACCAGGGGCGTGGCGGCTGACGGCACTCGGCCTGCCAACGCCAGCCGCCCACCCTTCCAGATCCTCCAGGTACGGCGTCTCCAACCCTCAAGCGGGTGCGCGGCGAATGATCCGCCTACTCCAGCCCCTTCCGCCTGAGCAGCGGCTCGATGCTGGGCTTGGCGCCGCGGAAGCGCTCGTAGAGCACCATCGGCGGCTCGCTGTCACCGGCCTCGAGGATGTTCTTCCGGTATTTCTCGGCAAGCTCCTTGTTGAAGATGCCGGCCTTCTGGAAGGCATCGAAGCCGTCGGCCACCAGCACCTCGGCCCAGATGTAGCTGTAGTAACCCGCGGAGTAGCCGCCGCCGAAAATGTGCCCGAAGTACGGCGTTCTGTAGCGTTCGACGATCTCGGGAATCAGGTGGATCCGCCGCATGGCCTCGGCCTCGAAGGCACCGGCATCGCGCTCGCCCGGCGTCTTGAGGGTGTGCCAGTCCATGTCCAGGTAGGAGGCCGCCAGGTACTCGGTGGTGGCGAAACCCTGGTTGAAGGTCCTGGCCCGTTGCAGCTTGGCGATCAGCGCCGCCGGGATCGGCTCCCCGGTCTTGTAGCTCAGGGCGTAGGTGGGCAGAACCTCCGGGTCCAGCGCCCAGTTCTCCATCATCTGGGAGGGGAACTCCACGAAATCCCGGGCCACGTTGGTTCCGGAGAGGCTGGCGTAGGTTCCTCGCGCCAGGAGGCCCTGCAGGGCATGGCCGAATTCGTGGAAGACTGTCGTCGCCTCGTCGAGGCTCAGGAGCGCCGGCTGGCCCGGCGCCGGCCTGGCGAAGTTGCAGACGTTGACAACGATCGGCCGGACCTCCCGACCGTTCTCCTTCCACTCCTGCCGGTAGTTGTCCATCCAGGCGCCGCCCCGCTTGCTCTCGCGGGCGAAGTAGTCCGTGTAGAAAAGCCCCAGCAGGGAGCCGTCGGCGTCCTTGACTTCCCAGGCTGTCACGTCCGGCTCGTAGACCGGCACGTCGTTCCGCTTCGTGAAGGTGATGCCCCACAGCTTGTTGGCCACGTCAAAGGCCGCCTGGCGGACCCTGTCCAGCTGCAGGTACGGCTTGACGGCGTTCTCGTCGAAGTTGTACTTCTCGGCGCGGAGCTTCTCGGCGTAGTACCACCAGTCCCAGCTGGCCAGCTTGATGTGGTCGCCCATCCGGTTCGCCAGTGCCTGGAGCGCGTCCCGCTCGGCCTTCGCCTTGGCCAGTGAGGCCGGCCACACCTTTCCCAGAAGGTCGAAGACATTCTTCGGCTTTTCCGCCATGGTATCGCCGTCCAAGACGTAGGCCGCATGGGTCGGGTAGCCCAGGAGGTGGGCCCTCTCCACGCGCAGGGAGGCGATCCGGGAGGCGACGGCCCGGTTGTCCGTCTCTCCGCCGTTGGCACACAGGTGTGTGTAGGCTGTGTAGAGCTTCTGCCGGAGATCGCGGCGCGTGGAGTACTGGAGGAAGGGCGTCCAGCTGGTGCGCTGGAGGTTGAAGGCCCACGCCCCCTCGTGGCCCTGGGCCTTCGCCAGGGCGGCCGCCGACTCCCGAACCGAGGGGGGCAGGCCGTCGAGATCCTTCTCGTCGGTGATCAGAAGCGCGATCCGGTTCATCTCCTTGAGGAGGTTCTCGCCGAAGCGGGTCGACAGGGAGCTCAGCTCCTCGTTGATCTTCTTGAGCTTGGCCTTGGAGGACGCGTCAAGCTCCGCACCCCCCTGGACGAACTCCCGGTGCTGCTTTTCGAGGAGCCGCTTCTGCTCCGCCGTCAGTCCGAGCGTGCTCCGCTCGTTCCACACCTTCTGGATCCGCTGAAAGAGCTGGGCGTTCATGAGGATCCCATCCTCGTGGGCGCTCAGGCGCGGATTGATCTTCCGGGCCAGCGCTTGCAGCTCCGGGCTGGAGTCGGCCTCGTTGAGGTTGATGAAGACCAGCCGGACCCTGTCCAGGAGCTGGCCGCTGCGCTCCAGTGCCTCCACCGTGTTGGCGAAGCTCGGCGGCCCGGGGTTGGAGGCGATCTTCGCCACCTCCGCGTCGTGGGCCGCCATGGCCGCCTCGAAGGCGGGCTCGAAGTGCTCGGGCTTGATCTTGTCGAAAGGCGGTGCCTCGAATGGCGTGTCCCACTGGGCCAAAAGCGGGTTCTCTCCGGCCGCCGGCGGCTGATGTGCCGTGCAGGCTCCCAGGACCATGAGGCCGACCAGTGCCAGCACGAACGTTCCGTTGTGCATCATGTTTCCCCCTTGGTTCCGAACCGGCCCGGCCGTCGTGCCGCGCCGAACCCGAGGATTCTAACCCAACCCGGGCCGCCCTGGG
>JAADFK010000053.1 GCA_013152925.1 Acidobacteriota bacterium
AGGTTAGCCCCGCCTGCGCCCGCTCCCCGAAAAGCAGGACGTCGGGGACGGCCCACAGGCGTTCGCCGAGGGGGAGGATGCGCTGTCCCCGGTAGGTGACCAAAACGACGTGGAAACGGCGGCCGGTGATCTCTTCCGTGCGGCGGAGGTGGCGTGCGTCGGCTGGGGAGACGCGGTCGGCCTTCTTGATCTCCACGGAGATCGCCTCCTGGCCGCGGGTCAGGAGGAGGTCGATCTCCAGGCCATCGTGGATTCCGCAGGGAGAAAAAAGGGACACTATTTATTTCTTGCATTCCCCGCCCCTTTCCCCTATCCTTCTTCCATCAACCAACGACTGGCCAGCAATGGCCCCGAGGAGGCGCCCCATGGCACGGCTTGCACGCTTGAAGCTTTCCCATCACGACACCTGGTACCACCTGCACAGCAGGATCGCCGGGCACCGTGGCGAATATGTCCTGGACGACGAGCTCTGCCGGCGCCGTCTGATCGGGATCATCGAGCACTACAGCTCCATCTATTTCTGTCAGGTGGCAGCCCTCTGTGTTATGGGCAACCACTACCACCTGGTGCTCCGCTTCGAGGCCGAGCGCGAGGTGTCCCGCAAGGAGCTGCGCGTCCGCGCGGAGGTCATGTACCCCGGAAAGGCGGGGCTTGTGCGGATTGAGGCGTGGACGGACGAGGACTGGGAGCACTACCGCCACAGGCTTTTCGACGTGTCGGAGTATATGAGGAACGTGCAGGCGGCGTTTGCGCGGTGGTACAACCGGGCGCACGACCGCCGGGGCCGGTTCTGGGCGGACCGGTTCAAGTCGGTGATCCTCGGGGATGCGCGGGCGGTTGTGGATTGCGTCCTCTACGTGGAGCTCAACCCGGTGCGGGCGGGGGTGGTGGTGCGGCCGGAGGAGTGGAAGGGCTCGTCGGTGTACCTTCGGGAGCTGGGCCATGACGGGTGGCTGTTGCCCCTCGGGGATCTGTTGGGGATCGAGGATCGGGACGAGGCCGTGGTGCGACTACGGGCGTTGCTGTACCACCGGGGGGCGGTGCCCACGAAGGAGGGTCAGGCGAGGATCCCGCAGGAGGTGCTGGAGCAGGAGGCCGCGCGGGGGTTCGAGGCACCCGGGGCGTTCCGCAAGCGGTTGGCGTTCTTCGTGGACGGACTGATGGTTGGCACGGAGGGTTTCATCCGCGAGCAGCTGGCGGTGCTCAGGGAGGAGGAGTATTTCAGGCGGAGGAAGAACCCCATCTCCCAGCTCGGAGGCATCCATCGCTCCCTCCGGGAGCAGAGGAGTCACGCCATCGTCTTTTGAAACGGAGTCGTTACCGGCTTGGAACAATCAGCGAAGTGCGGCGGAGATCCCTGGGTGGAGGAGCGGGAGGGAAACAACCAACTACGATGAGGGGATTGACGTTTCTTGGGGCTGCGATCACTGGAGGTGACTCGCAACGAGCCGGTGGACACACAAGTCATGGCTGCCAACTTCCCAGTCTTGGTTTCGTCAAAAAAAATACTGTCCCTTTCTTCGACGTTGACCCTGGAGACCGTGGTGGCTCACCATCTTCGTGCTTGCGTTGCGAGGTTCTGGTTGGGAGCTGGCGTGAGACTGTTCAGGGTTTCCGGCTCGGCCGGTTCTCGCGCTCCCATCGCTTCCGGGCGGCCTGCGCCTCCTCGATGTTGCGAAACTTGAGGACCGCGTGCGGGTACTGGCGCCTGGCGAGGACCCGAGCGGTGTGCCATACCTCCGCGATGCGCCGGTACAGCTTGGTGCCCCGTGGTGTGGCGGGTGCCGGCATCTCCTCGACGCTTCGATACCGTTCCACCGTCATCAAGGCTGCTCCCCGAGGTCAAACTCTTCCCGCAACCTCTCGGCGTCGGCTCTGTCCTGGAGTCTGACGGTGTTGCGCTTCATCCGAAAGAGCGTCGCCGGTGTCGCGACGATGACCGGGACACCCTCCACCACGTGCTTCTCATGCTCGAGATCCTCCCACGTGAACGCCTCTCCAAGCCGGGTGAGGACATCAAGGAAAAGGGATCCAGTGGGCGGGTAATAGCGCACGGCGGGATACTCGCCCAGGAGGTCGTCCGCCGTAATCTCATCGATGAGGGAGTCGTGGTAGACGGATTTCAGCGCGTTCTTGAGACGTTCGATATTCTCCCTCTCCGGCTTGACGAAGAGATCCGCATCCTCGGTGGCACGGATAATGCCATGAATGTTGAGCGCAGCGCCGCCGACGAGCACGTAGTCGACGCCATACCGGGCCAATGCCGCCAGAACTTGAAGCAATTCAGCGAGCTCCATGGTCTGTCCATGATAACTGAGCCCGTGGACGGCCGGGTGATCCGCGCCGGATACGGACCGGCCGGGGCGGCAGCCCGGTGAATGGGTGTGGGGCTTTTGCTGCGATGAGCACGCTCACGCCGGGGTGTCTGAAGATCCTGGCGTGACGGCAGGATCATGGCCTTCCACCGTGACGGTTCTCCTTCCCAGCATGTTCATCCGCGTGGAGCGGATGGCGGCGGGGGGGATGATCCGGCCGTCGGGGTAGCGGAACCGGAGGGCGTCGCTGGGGCACTGGACGATGCAGGCGCCGCACTGGAGGCAGGCGTCTGGTCTGGCGATGACCACCTTCCGGGTCGGCCCGTCCAGGCGCAGCACCTCCGCGGGGCACACCTGGACGCAGTCGCCCGCGAAGGTGCAGCGTTCGGGTTCGAGATCGATGTGGGCGAAGTTGCGGAAGGTGTTGATGGTGCTTGGGTACCACGGTGTCGTGCCAGCCAGGTCGATGGAGAGCACGGCCATGGCGAGGACCGAGGCCACGGCCTGAAGGGCGAGGTTGCGGGGGGTGGGCGCACCGAGGAGCAGCATCACGGCCGCTCCGATGCCGGTGCCCAGGATGGCGAAGGCCCCGTAGGTCAGCCACCGCCGGTGTCCGGTGACCACGAGCCGGGGCAATGCGGCAAAGACGGCACCCACCGTCAGGAGAACCGAGATGACGACGCCCACGCCCGTCCGCCATCCTCCGAGAAGCGCGAAGAGCGCTCCGCCGCCGAGCGCCGTCCACACGGCCCACATGCTGGCCATCTCCAGCCGTTCCCACAGGGGAAAGCGCATGCGCCGGTCCCGCCGGGTCGTCCGGCGGCCGCGGTCGAGGTAGGCCGGGAGGTCCTCGAGGCGCGCCGGTCCCCAGCGGGATTCCCATCCCGTGGCCTGACGGACGCGGCGCGGCTCCACGCCGGTGGCGGCCAGCTGTGGGAGGATCAGCTCCCGGTGATCCACGAGCTCCTCGATACCCGTCGACCGGATGGCCGCAATCACCTCGTGGTGCGTCAGGTAACCGCCTCCCGCCGCGCACCAGACGTTGATGCCATGGGTGTCGGCGGCCAGGAGCCAGACGTTCCGCCCGGCCAGGACCCGTTGGAGCCGGCGCAGCGTCAGGGTGAAGCTGCATGTCAGGAGCACGGGCGAGTCCGGGCCGGGGGTGCCCACCGGGATCAGGCCGGGCACGGCCCGGTGGGGAAACATGCGCAGCACCGTGTCGCGGAGCGCCGAAACGGTGGCCGGGAGGCTCACGGGCCCGCCTCCCCGCGCCGTGCCGTCAGGAGGACCACCGTGCCCCGGCCGAACCGGCGCTCGTGGATCTCGGCGAAGCCGGCGGCGCGGACGAGGCCCCCGGGATCCTCCAGGGCTCGTGTGGTCGTCTGGGTCAGCAGGTAAGTCAGGCAGACCAGGGGAAGGCGTCCGGCCCACCAGGCCAGGCGGCGGAGGCTTGCCGCCGGCACGATCTCGTCGGCGATGACGAGAACACCGCCGGGCCTGAGCCGGGAGCGGGCCGTCCGGAGGGCGTAGGCTTGCTCCAGGGGGCCAAGCTCGCTCAACACCAGGCTGGCCGTCACCGCGTGGAAGCTCTCCGGAGGGAAGGCATCCTCGATCTCGGTCGCTCCGAGCTCGAGCCACTCCACGGGAGGGGCTCCGGGCGGGAGCGGCTTCGCACGTGCGATCTCCAGCATCTGGGGGTTGGTATCGATGCCGGTGACCGTGGCGCCCCGGCGGGCCGAGGCCAGGGCGACGCCCCCGGTGCCGCACCCGAGATCGAGGATCCGCCGGCCCGGAGCCGCCACTTCCGCGGCAATGGCCTCGTGGAGCTGCTCCATCCTGCCGAGGAAGAGGAGATTCATGCCCCGGTCGTACCGCCGCGGCGCCGACTCCAGGACCTTCATGAAGACGAAGCTGCTCATTGGACGTTGCCCGAAGCTCTCGCGGCAGGCCCCCGGGCGCCGTCCAGAAAGAGCGTCACCACCAGCTCCGGAACATCGTCCAGGACGGGCCACGCTCCATCGCTGCCCCAGTGCTGGATGTAAAATAGAGCCAGCATGCCGACGAAGACCAGGGCCAGCTCCTCGGGCGGCAGGTCGTCACGAAGCCGGCCGCCGCCGACAGCCCTTCCGAGGCAGCCGCCAACCGCCTCCAGGAAGGGCGCCAGGTGTTCGAGGATCATGGGGTAGGTCTCGGGCCTGAAGCTCATGGCCTCCCGGACGAGGACCTTCATGAACGGCTCCTGCTCGCGGAGCACCCGGACGTCGGCCGCCGCCAGGGCACGGAGGCATTCCTCCAGGGACCCTCCAGCGGGCGCGCGGGACCACAGCTCGACGGCCCGCCGGGAAGCCGAACGAATGACCTCGCCAAAGAGCTCCTCCTTGCTGGAGAAGTAGTTGTAGACCGTGCCCTTGGCGAGGCCGGCCTGAAGCGAGATCGTGTTGATGTTGGCGCCCTCGAAGCCGTCCGCGGCAAAGCGCGTGGCGGCGGCCCTGAGCAGGCGTTCGCGAACTTCGGACCTGGCGTTGGCGGTCAGCCGTGGCATGTGGAGCCTTTCCTGTGGCCGGACATCCTATATGGGTGACCAGTCACCCATAATATGATCCCCGGACGGCTCCCTGTCAACCCGGCTGCGGGGAGCCGCGAGCTGCTGGCCGAAATGCTCCAGGCAGCGTGACGGCTGGATGAATCCCGGCCACTTGGGGTTCGGATCACCGGGAGACGAGGCTCCCCTTCCCCGGGGATCACACCTTCTGCGCGACGATCCTGTTCTTGCCCGATCTCTTGGCCTCGAAAAGGAGGGTGTCCACCCGCTCGAGAAGCTCTCCGGCGTCGCGGCCATGCTCGGGGAAGGAGACGATGCCCGCGCTCAAGGTGGGCGGCTCGATACCGTCCTTTCGGAGCACCTCCGTCAGATGGTCGCCAATCTGCCGGCAGAGGCGGGAGGCCAGCTCACTGCCTTCGGCCGGCCGGACGCCCGGAAGGATGGCGACGAACTCGTCCCCGCCGTAACGGCAAGGAATGTCGGAGTCACGGGTCGCCTGCCGGAAGGCCTGGGCGACCTCCCGGAGCACCTGGTCACCGGTGCAGTGGCCGTAGCGGTCGTTGATCCGCTTGAAGTCGTCCAGGTCGAGCATCACGATGGTGAAGTGGTTGCCATGGCGCTTGGCGCGGTCCACCTCCCGGACGAGGGCCGTCTCCAGCTGGCGCCGGTTGTAGAGCTCGGTCAGCCCGTCGCGACAGGCGAGGCGCTGGGCGTCGGCGAACAGCCGGGCGTTGTCGATGCACATGGCCGCGAGGCTCGCATAGATGGGCAGAAGCCGCACCAGCTCCTCGGAGAAGGTCCGCGGCACGAAGTCGTCCAGGTAGAGAATGCCGACGAGCCGGCGTTGTGAGCGGAGCGGTACGGCGATGAGGGAACGGATCCCTTCGGCGTGGGCCAGGGGGTTCGTGAAGAACACCGCCTGCGCCGTATCCTCGATGACGAGGATCTCGTTCTCCACGAGGATCCGGTGGGTCAGCCCGCCCGGTTTCACCTTCCACCGCTTCTTCGCGACGAACGCGTCGCTCAGGCCCGCGTGCACCTCGAGCTCCATCTTCTGATCACAGGAGTTGTAGAGCGCGATGCTCCCGGCGGGCGTCCGCAACAGGCGCATGGCGTCCCGCAGGATGACCGGCAACACCTCCTCGATGTTCTGGGAGACGACCGTGTTGTGCGCCACCTCCAGGAGATCGCGCAGGGCCTGGAGCTCCCGTTCCAGGAGACCGTGGTACCGGCAGGGCTGCTTCGGATGCCAGACTCTCAGATCGGGAAGACGGGGCGGCTTCCCACGGGCTTTCGGTGGATTCTGGAAGCTCATCCCGGCTCTCCTCTCAAGGGCGACGCCCCTTGTGAAAAAATGTACATCCTTTCTCGCCAATTGCAAGTCCAATCCGATTCCCGCGTCGGACACGGGGTCCGCTCGCCGTCACGGCCTCTGAAGACCGGTCCCGGAAATCGCCAGCACTGCTCCCCTGAAGGCGCCCGGCAACCCGGGAACGCCCTGCCGCTGATCAGCCCGCTCCCACCCGGGAAGCTGGATGGGAGCGGGCGGCTCCCGATGCGGAAACGGGCAGCTTTTTGCTAAGCCAGCAAGGCAAGGATTCCCGCGGAGGCGTGCTCGGGCACGCTGCACGATGGAATCCGCAGGCTGTCGCCAAGATTGCAAGAAAAGTGCCGTTTCCGGACGGAAACTAGCTGGCCGGCAGCCCTTCCAGCACCTTCCGCAGGCGGCCCTCCACCTCCTCGGCGATGGGCGCGACCTCGGGGTTGTCCACCAGGGAGAAGCCGGCGGTGGCCTTGAAGGCGGCCACGGTCACGCCGCCGTCGTCGCGCTCCGAGAGAATGACGTTGCAGGGCAGCAGAACGCCCAGAAGTGGCTCGCCCGACAGGGCCTTGTGAGCCAGCTTGGGGTTGCAGGCGCCGAGGATCAGGTAGCGCTTGAAATCGATGCCGAGCTTGGCCTTGAGCGTGGCCTTGACATCGATCTCGGTCAGCACGCCGAAACCCTCCTCCTTGAGAAGGGGGATGATGGCCTTGACGGCACGGTCGTAGTCGAGCCCGGGAAGCTCCCGAACGATGGCGTAGGGACTGTCCATGATGCATCTCCTTTGTTTCATTCGTTTCATTCTGGCGCGTGGCTCGCAGGGCGGGGCGGAACGCGGCGGGCGGGATCGGACCGCCCGTAGCATCTGTGTCCCCAATCCAATCCATTCCTGACTCACCCCGCTCAATGACTAAACCTGAAGACCTCCTGGCAGGAGGAATCGTTGGTCGTGTTGTTGACCACCGTGGCGTAGGCCATGATGGCGCCGGTGTTCGACTCGATGGCCGCCCGGAGGATCAGGCCCTTGCGGGTCCCGGCGTCGAGCCGGTCGAGGATCCGTGA
>JAADFK010000054.1 GCA_013152925.1 Acidobacteriota bacterium
CCCGTGACGACGAAGCGGGAGCTCTCGTAGCTGAGCATCAGGGCGGCAAGGCTCCAGTCGGGCTCGGAGAGGGCGTTGCCCTTGCCGGTCAGACCGAAGGCCGTCGCCTGGAAGCCCGGGAGGCTGTCCGGCACCGGGCGAATGGAGATCCGGCCCTCGATGGCCTTGTTGCTGGTCTGCTCCACCGCGTGGTACCCGCCACCGTTGTAGATCCCCACCTGGAAGGAGCCCCAGCGGCCGGCATAGTGGTGGTTGACCTCGTGGCGGTACTCCTCGGAGAGCTCGCCACCGAAGTTGCCGCCGAAGAGGACGCCCAGATCGGCCGAGTTGAAGATGTGGTTTCTCTCCAGGAACATGGTGTCCTGCATCCGGAAGCCGTTGATGGCCTCTTCCCAGTCCAACCACGGCATGTGAGCCAGCCCGACCTCCACGGAGGGCTTGCCGACGAAGCCCAGCCGCTGCCAGTGGAACT
Organism: Acidobacteriota bacterium; assembly: GCA_013152925.1. Classification (GTDB taxonomy): domain Bacteria; phylum Acidobacteriota; class Thermoanaerobaculia; order Thermoanaerobaculales; family Sulfomarinibacteraceae; genus JAADFK01. Next base: position 473 of record JAADFK010000054.1, read on the forward strand.
TCCCGTAGACGTACTTGAAGCGTGTCTTCCAGTCCCCGGTGCTGTCCTGGTGGATGTCCGGCGTCACCCGCGCTTGCAGGTTGGGCGCAATGTCCATCTTGATGTTGAGATAGGCGCGCTTGATGACGAAGCGGTTCTCCCGGCTCGTCTTGCCGGGAACGCCCTCGTAGGCCCGGCCGTCCTGGTAGGAGGCGTAGATCAGCGTCCCGATGTGCAACCCATCGAGCTTGTTCGGAAGCGGTGCGGCCTCCGGGGAAGCCTTGGCCTCAAGGGTCTGGGCGCCGGACACCGGCGCCGGCTTGCCCACCTGTGCCGCCAGGGGGGGCCCGGGCTTCTTCATGGTCTCGTACTCCCTCTGGAGCTCCACCGCCTCCTCCTCGGTCACCACGCCCTTCTTCACCAGCAAGCGAAGCAGGGGGTCCATCGCCGGCCCTTCCTGGGCCGGCAGGTTCGAGGCGAGGACAAACACAACCGCCAGGAGCAACCCCGGCACACGCCACCTCTTTCCGCGCATGGGACGATCCTCCTTTCCAAGGAAACGGCTGAAACCGTTTCCTGGAGCACCTTCCCAGCTCCGTGTGAAGTTGACGTTAAGGTAAAGAACCGGCAGATCCCGAGCCAGGACCGGGCCTCGTCCCGAAGTCATCGCCGGGGAGGCGACCGGATCTCGATCACCCTGAAAAGCAGGCGTTCGCGGCGAGCCGGCCCTCCGGACCGGACCGGCGTTCAGGGAAGCTCCGGGGCTCGCCGCGCGGTGCCGCTGTTTCCCGCCCAGGAGGTGGAGGGATCAGGGTTCTGTTTCTTGGTCCCCCTCCGCCGCGATCCCCTCCTCGATCCACCTCGGCCGGGCCATACGGCGGCTGTAGTCGATCACGGTCCGGGGGTACTCCTCCTGGAAGAGCTTCGAGGAGATCAGGAAATCCGCCGTGGCACGGTTGCAGGCAGTTGGAATGTTGTAGACCACAGAGATCCGCAGCAGGGCTTTCACGTCCACGTCGTGGGGCTGGGGCTCCAGCGGATCCCAGAAAAAGACCAGGACGTCGACGTCCCCCTGCGCGATCCGGGCGCCAGCCTGCTGATCGCCCCCGAGGGGACCGGAGAAGAGGGCCTCCACCTCAAGGCCGAGGTGCCGCCTCAGAAGCGCACCGGTGCTCCCGGTTGCGAATAACCGGTGCCGGGCCAGAGTCTCAACGTTGAACCGCGCCCACTCCAGCAGATCCGCCTTGCGCCCGTCGTGTGCGATGAGCATGATCCGTTTCCTTGCCGGCATCTCCAGTACCTGGTCGCCCGCTTCGTTCGAGAGCCTCTCGTTCATCATGCACCTCCGCGAACCAAGCTATCACGATGCTGTCAAACCCGTGTGAAGCGTGCGGCCGTGCGCCTTGGACTTGGCCGATGATGCCCCACGCCGAACGGAGCCACCGCCCGAGCCGGGTCCGGCCGGACGGCCACGAGATCGGTGAGGCGGTGGAAACCGGTCCAGCTTGTGGCGGCCGAGGCAACCCAGCACCTTCCCTTGGGCCTTCATCGGGTCCTTGCATCGTCTCCACCGTCAATCGAACCCCTGGACGACCATCGGGCCACGAAGGTCATGGTGTTGGCCATCGTCCTTGGCCTGGCCTCCCACGCTCTCCCTGTCCGGGTTGTTCGTGCCAGCTGGCGGCACCTCGCAGCCGCCCACTCCCGCCGCACCGCCGGGCAGCCAGAGGGGGACGTAGCCCACCTGGCGGACCACCGCCTGGCCTTCCGGGCCCAAACACCAGTCGATGAAGCGGCGCACGGCTCCCGCCGGGGGCCTCGCCGTGTAGAAGGTCAGATAGCGGGTCAGGGGATAACGGCCCTCCCGGACGGCCCCGGGCGTGGGAGCCACACCATCGACCCGGGCGCAGCGGACACCCCTGGCCCACCCCCTCCCTCCGTATCCGATGGCCGCCGGGTCCTTCCGAACCACCCCGACGATATCGCGGGTTCGAGCGAGCGTGGCCGCCCGGGCCGTGTACGGTCCGCCCAACAGGACGTGAAGCTGGAAGAAGCGGTGAGAACCCGAGGTGGGCGGCCGCGTGATGACGTGGATCTCCAGATCCCCGCCGCCGAGGTCCCGCCAGCTCGTGACCTTCCCTGCGAAAACGGCTCGCAGCTGCTCCACGCTCAGATCCCGCACCGGGTTCGAGGAATTGAGGTAGACGGAGAGTGGATCCTGGGCGACCAGGAACCGGACTCCCAGGGTGCCGTAGCGCCGGAAGACGGCGGCGACCTCCGGGCCCTCCACGGGCCGGGAGGCCGCCGCAATATCCGCCGAGCCCTCGAGGAGCGCCTGGACGCCGGTGGCGCTACCCCCACCCTCCACCACGACGGCGGTCCCCGGATGTCCCGTCATGAAGGCGGCCGCCAGCCTGCGATTGAGCAATACCATGGTGTCGGAACCCTTGACGCGGACCTCGGTGTTGGACTCTCCCCGAAGGCCGGCACACCCCGTGAAGAGCAGTGCCAGCACGGCCGGAAGGCCTACCGCAAGCCATCTCGCCCGAAAACCCGGCCGGCCTCGACCCACCCACACCGCGGTGCCTCCGGCCACCGTGGTCGCCACCTCAGCGCCCCCTGGCCCGGTTCACCAGCTGGCGGTACTCCCAGCGGCTGCCGGAACGCCAGTGCGGTGCGTCCCCGGCGTCGGCGATCTCCCGTACCAGCGCCTCGATGAGCCGGCAGTGCTCGGCCGCGGCCTTGAAGTCCAATGGTTGTTCGAGATCGTCCTTTGGCGTGTGGTACACGGTGGCAAGCCAGACCAGCTCACGCCGGAGCGCGGCCTCGGGTGACGCATGATCCCACCGCAAACCCTCGTTGATCAGGATCGAGGGAACGCCCTGCTGAGCGAACACCTCTTGATCGGAGCGGGCGAAGGATTCGGCGGTGGCCATTCCAGGTGGAGCTGGCGCAACGCGAAGGCCTCTCCGACTCGCCACCAGCTGGAGCGTGGCGCCCAGGCTGGAGCGCTCCCCTCCGACGGCGATGACATCGCGGAAGGTGTCCATGAAGGCCAGTCCGTCCACGTTGACATTCGCAACGAGGGAGCTCAGCGGTACGGGAGAATGGTACAGGAAGAAGCCCGATCCCAGGAGGCCTTCCTCCTCACCGGTGCTCAGCAGCACGATGACCGGCCGCCGGGCCGGCGCAGCCGCCAGCGACCTGGCGATCTCCAAAACCCCGGCGGTACCGATGGCGTTGTCCACGACCCCGTTATAGATGGCGTCACCGCCCATGGCCGGCCCTCGGCCCAGATGGTCCCAGTGAGCCGAGACCACCACGTTTTCCGAGCCCAGACGGGGATCGGTTCCCGGGATGCTGCCCACCACGTTGGCAGCCCGGAAATGCCGGAGACGGAACCGCCCGTGGAATTCCAGGGTAACCCCCATGGGAAAGGCGTGCAGCGTGCCCCTCCGGGCCATGGATGCCACCCTTTCCGGCGTGTGGGACCCCGCGCGGAGCAGCACACGGCTCATGGCCGGGGAAAGGTAGATGGCCAGGTCCTCGGGCACGCCGTAAGCCAGTGTGATGCCCGGCCAGGCATACTCCCGGCGCAACCCTTTCCAGCGGAGCTCGCCGCCGCCGGGGATGCCCGTGAGGACCATGATGCCGGCCGCACCGCGGCTGAGCGCCGTGCGCCGTTTGGTTTCGAAGGCCGAATACACGGTCGGCTCATCGCCGGCGAAGAAGCCCCTGTCCGCGGAGACGGGTTCGCCCTCCAGGACCACGGCGATCTTGCCGCGCACGTCCAGGCCCTGGTAGTCGTTGTAGTCGTACTCCGGCGCGATGATCCCGTAGCCCACGAAGATCAGGGGGGTCGGCGCCGCCACCCAGGTTTCCGGTCCACCCGCCGTGAGCAGGTAGTCCTCACCCGGAGAGAGCACCATCTCCTCCTCCGGTCCCCTCAGCACAAGCCGGCTCCCGCCTTCCGGCTTGACCTCGACAAGCGGTACCCACTGGAAGTAGCTGCCCCCCCCGCCCAGGGGCCGCACGCCCGCCTCCTTCAATCTGGCCGCCAGGTAGGCAACCGTTCGCTCCCCGCCGGGCGTCCCCGGGAAACGGCCCTCCTGGGTATCCGAACCCAGGTATTGCACGTGTTCGCGCAGGCGTTCCTCCAGGGATGGCCCCACTCCCCACCCGGCGGGCGCAAGGGCGATGACCGCCACGGACACCGCCGCCGCGGTACGGAAGCTGTTGGGGATCTGCACGGGAGCGCTCTACCCCGCGCCGGCCTCGCCCCGGCACCGGAATCCCCCGGCATCGGCCTCCCGTGGATTGGGATGCGTGGCAGCCCGGTCCTTCCACGGAACACCCCGGGCGCCTCCTCCATCCGGGGCGCCCGTGCACGGAAGCCGGACACGAATGGGCCCCGGCACGATGCCGGGACCCCTTGGGAAAAGAAGGCCGGTCCCGAGGATGACCTTCCAGGAACGCGTCACTTGACGGCCGGAATGTAGATCGAGTCGCCGCTGACGTTGTCCACCACGGTCCCGTAGACGAAGAGCGGAGCGGCGGCGGTGAAGGTCGCGTAGAACTCCGGAACATCGGCCAGCGCCGCCAGCAACTGGTCCGCCCGTTTCTGAACGAGGCCGTGGCCGCCGATGGTGGCCGAGGCCGAGCCGAGGAAGGCGCCGTCGGCGGCGAAGAACGAGATCTCGAGATCCACCGGGGCATCACCCGGGTTGAACCAGCCCAGCGCACCGCGGAAGCCCCGGCCGCTGCCCTTGGGCACATTGCTCAGCATGGGGACCATGCCCGAGCTCAGCGCTTCGTCGATCTCCATGGCCGGCACCTGCTGGCCCAGCGTACCGGCGCCATCGGAACGCCGGTCGTTGTAGACCCTGGACGTTCCGTCGATCGGCTGGTCGGACACGACCCCGAGACCGCCCTTGCCGTTGCTGATGCCGAGCTCGCTGTTGACGGCGTCATCGAGAACTAGGACGGAACCGGCGTTGACGGGGAAGGGCCCGGCTACCGCCGTGGGCCCCGCGTTGCCGGCGCCGCCCTCGGCGTAGTACTCGAGGCGAACCGTGGCGGTGCTCCCCGAGCGGTTGACGAGACGGATGTCCGATTTCCACTGGGTGCCGCCCTGGCCGGCGATGGCCGCCTCCACGGGGAAATAGAGCTCGGTGGAGCCACCGGAACCCGTGGCGGAGCCGATGACACCCTTGATGGCGCCGTTCGGAAAGTCCGAGCTGTGGACCATGACCCAGTAGGCTGAGGGCGAGGCCACGACGGCGGCGACCTTCGCGGCATCGGCGGTCACCGAGCCGCTGCCGGAGCCACCGGTGAAACTCACACCGAGGTCGATGAACACCGAGCCATCTGAGACCTTGTGGATGTGGGCGCCCGCGGGCCCGCTGAGGCCGTTGGTCAGGATGGTGGTGGAGATGGTCGTCCCCGAGATCGACAGGACCGCCAGTCCGCTACCGTCGGCGGCACCGCCGGAGAAGCCCGTCATCTGGGCACTGAGACTCTGCGCCGACACGAGGGCCGGGGAAACCGCTGCGAAGACAAGGATCATTGCAAGAATGGAACGTTTGCGCATTGCTCTGATGCTCCTTTCGTGGGCCGGGATCAGTTGTCCGAGAAGTTGGTCCAATCGTCGAGGACCCAGTTGTGGTCCGGGCCGACGCCGCCGGCGAAGTTAACGCTGGTGTCAAAGAACCCATCGTCCGGAGGCGTTGCCGCGTAGTTGACGTCCAGGGCCGGGGAGCCCGGGAGAGGCTGTACGTTGGGCATCATGAAGAACTCGGGGCTCCAGGAGCCGAAAGCGAGCTTGGGATCCACGTTCCGGTTGTGCTTCATCGTTGTGAAGAGGAAGGTCCGCGTGCGCTCCGGGCTGTCCTTTGCGCCAAAGGCGGCGTCCGAGAAGTCCCCGAAGAGGATGCTGTCGTCGATGATCGTCATACCGTTGTCAACCTGTGTGAACGTGGAGTCGTCACGGATGGTGATGGGGGCTTTGCGGCTCCCCATGACGATCCAGTTGTGGAGGTCGCAGCTGGCGCCCCGCCGCAGTACGCCGCCGTAGGCACCGACCGCCGTGTCGCCCGTGCCGACGGCCGTCAGGTTGAAGACCGTGGGACGGGTCCGCGGTTCGAAGTCGTAGTTCTGAGGGTGGTTGTCCCACTCGAAGGCGACGTTACCGTCATTCTCGTCGTTGAGATCGCTCTTGATGTTGACGACGAACTGGGCCTTGCCCCGCCATCCCAGGTCGCCATCGAGGCCGTCGTCGGCATAACCCATGAAAAGCAGGTACTTCATGTTGAGGGTGCCTCCGAAAGGCTCCACGGCGTCGTCCTTGTTGAAGAGCACTTCGAGATGGTCCACTTGGGTCCCGTCACCGACGCCGCCGGGCGTGAAGGCGTTGATCTCCTGGTCCACGGCGATCTCGAAGCCGCCGAACTCCAGCCGGACAAAGCTCAGGCGGCCGGAGCTGTCGTGGGGATCGTTCCCACCGAAGGTGTACCGCGGGTCGTTGGGGAGCCCTTCCATGACGGCCTCGCCACCCTCCTCGTTGACGGGCGCATAACCGAA
>JAADFK010000055.1 GCA_013152925.1 Acidobacteriota bacterium
GCGTCCAGGGCCAGGAGACCGCCGTTGGAGTAGCCGGCCACGTGGAGTGGGCCGTCTCCCGCAAGCTCTGCCGCCTTGGCCAGCCCCAGCTGTGTCGCGGCGGCCCAGTCCTTCCACGTAATGCGGGTCAAGGCCGAGGGAACCGTTCCGTGGCCCGGCAGACGGAGCCAGACGGCGGCGAAGCCGTGCCGCAGATACACCTCCCCGACGCTCCGGAGGCTGTAGGGGGAATCGCTGAGGCCGTGGAGAAGGAGCACGGCGCCGTCATGGTGGATGGGTACGGTGAACCGGGTTCGGTTCCAGGTAATCGCCCGGCGATCGGGATCGCTCGGGCTTTTGGTCACGAAGCGGTCGAAGACCTTCGACGGATCGGGGAGCTTCCGGTACACCTTCTGGTGGAGCTCGGCGAAGAGCCGGTCCTCCAGCGCCATGTACTCGTCGAGGTTTTTCGGGGCGTCCAATCGGCCGGCCCGAAACTCGAAGCAGGATCCTCTGGGGAGGGCCGAGGTCGGGGAAGCTTCGTGTGACAAGACCGACGCCCAGAAGGAACGCCACCAGGGCCACAACCCCGCCGGCGGCGGCCCGTCCGGCCCAGCGGAGAGTCAGGGCTCTCCAGCGTGGCCCATGCACCGGTTGTGCGCCGTCCATACTTCAGGATACTCCGGCCGCGGCCCCACGCCGCCCCTACCACATGCCCCGGCGGGGGTCGTTGGGGATATCCTTGAGCAGCACCTGGACGGCCTTCGCCAGCTGGGTGTCGGTGTCCGCCGAGGTGTCCTCGGCCGGCGGCTGCCAGACGATCACGTCGGGCACCGCGCCGTGGTGCTCCATGTTGATGCCGCTGCCCGCCACGTACCACCCGCGGCTCGGTAGGCGCACGAGGGCGCCGTTCAGGGTGTACATGCCGCCGGTGGAGATCACCGCGCCGAAGGTGGGGCTGCCCACCAGCGGGCCGCGATCGAGGGTCTTGAAGGCATGGGAGAAGATCTCGGCGTTGGAGTAGGAGTCCTCGTTGCAAAGCGCCGCGGCGGGGCGTGTCCAGGCGGCCAGCGGCAGCCGTCCCTGGGGGTAGGCCTTGATCCTGGGGTTGCCGCCCCTGGGGAGGGTGTAGGCGTGGCGGCGGACGTCGAGCACGGCCATCAGGTAGTCGGTGGTCCACCCGCCCCCGTTGGAGCGGACGTCGATGATCAACCCCTGCTTGCCGTGGCCGGCGGCGTAGAGGTTGCGCTCGAACACCTCGAAGGAGGGGATGTCCATTCCCTGGATGTGCACGTAGCCCAGGGTGCCGCCGGAGAGCTCCTCCACCAGGGCGCGCCGCTGGCGGACCCAGGTCTCGTAGCGGAGCTGCCGCTGGCGCCGGAAGCCCACCGGCACCACCGCGGCGGTGCGTTCCTTGCCGGCGGCGTCCCGGATGCGGATGGGGATCCGCTGGCCCACGGTGTCGGTGAAAAGGGCGTAGACGTTGGTCGAGGGCGTGACGGCGCGGCCGTTGACGGACAGGAGGCGCTCGCCGGCCGCCAGGTGGACGGCCACCCCCGCGGCCGGGGACTCCGGCAGGACCTCACGGACGCGGATACCCGGTCCGCCGGCTGTGGGATCGAAGAGGGCGCCGATGTAGCCGGTGCGCTCCCGCTTCTTCGTTTTCGCGGCGGGGCCGCGGCTCGGGTAGTAGCCCATGTGCGAGGAGTTCAGCTCGCCCAGCATCAGGTTGACCAGGTCGGCGAAGTCGGCGGGATCCATGCCGCCCTGGAGCCAGGCCCCGTACTTGGTGCGCTGGGCGGGCCAGTCCACCCCGTGGAAATGGGGATCGTAGAACCACATGTCGAGGGCCCGCCAGGCCTCGTCGAAGACCTGGCGTTGCTGGGCGGCGCGGTCCACCTCGTAGCGGGCGGTGAAGGGGACGGGATCCCCGGCCTTGCCGTCCAGGGAGACCCTGCCGATCTTCCCGGAGCCGTCGAGGAAGAACGCCGTCGTGTCCCCCTTGCCGGCGAGCTGGATGTGGGTGGGCTTCGTGCCCCCCGTGGTCAGGCGCTTGAGGTCCTTGCCGTCGAAGCGGACGGAGTAGAGGTCCCGCTTGCCGTCGATGGCCGCGGTGAAGAGGATCCGCTTGCCGTCGGCGCTGACCAGCGGCTCCTCCTCGTCGCCCTCGAGCCGCGTGATGCCTTCGACCCGCCGCCACAGGTTCTTGAAGTCGATGTGGACTTTTGGGAGCTCCTTCTTGGGCGCGGCCTTCGTGTCGGCGGAGGCTTCTTTCTCCTCGCCGGCATGTTCCTGCTTCTTCGGCTTGTCCTTGGCCGAGAACACCCGGAGCCAGCCCTCGGGGGTGCGCTCGTCGTCGGCCCGGGTCAGCCACACGCCCCAGACGTCGAAGGTGTCGGCGTGGCGGTGGGAGAGCCAGACCAGCCGCCGTCCGTCTGGCGAGAAGCGCGGGGACACGTCGTCGTCGGGGTGGCGGCTGACGTTGTAGGGCGTGCCGCCGCTCGCGGGTACCAGCCAGATCTCGGTGTTGTACTCCATGTCGGGGATGGAATAGGCGATCCAGCGGCCGTCGGGTGACCAGTCGAACTCCGGCGTCTGCCAGTGCTCGAGGATGGTCTTCTCGCCGGATCCGTCGGCGGCCATGACCACGAGATCGCCGCGGCCGCGGACGAAGGCGATGTGGGTGCCGTCGGGCGAGAAGCGGCCCCCGTACTCCTCGGCGGGGCTGGAGGTCAGGCGGGTGACGGAGAGCTCGAAGGATTCCAGCCAGCCGGCCTTCGGGTCGGCGGGCTTCGCCAGGTAGAGGTCGTCGTTGCCGGCGCGGTCCGAGGTGAAGAGAAGCGAGGCGCCGTCGGGGGACCAGCGGACGTCCTTCTCGCGGGCGGCGGTGCGGGTGATCCGCACGGTGGGGGATGGGGCGATGGCCTGCTCGTCCTTGGAACGGGCCGCCGTGACGAAAACCTCGCCGTGGACCACGAAGGCCGCCAGTTTGCCGTCGGGGCTGACGGCGAGCTCGTCGGCGCCCTTGCCGTCGACATGCCGCTCGATCCGTGGAACGATGGCGTCGGCGGGCGCCGTGATGCTCAGCCGGGTGGGCTTGCCGCCGCCGGGCGTGACGGTCCACAGCCCGTCCTCGAGCTCGTAGGCGATCAGCGAGCCGTCCGCCGCGGCGCGAGGGGCGCGCACGTCCGATCCCCGGTGGTGTGTCAGCTGCGTGATCTTGCCGGAGTCCGGGTCGAGTACGAACACGTTCTTCCGGCCGCTCCGGGCCGAGAGGAAGGCGATGCCGCCGCCAATGACCCAGCTGGGATCGTCGTCGTCGCCGTCGAAGGTGGTCAGCTGACGGTAGCTGCCCGCAGGTGTGCGGAGCCAGAGATCGCGGTTGGCGGCGCCGCGGTAGCCCCGCCGGGTCCACTTGGTGGCGCCGCGGACGAAGACCAGCGAGCGGCCGTCTGGCGAGTAGGCGGCCGTTTGCCCCAGGGCCGGCTGGGCGAGCGCCGGTGTGCCGCCGCCGATGGGAACGGTGTACAGGGCGGGCATCCAGCGGATGGACTCGGCCCGCCGCGAGACGAAGAGCACGGAGCGGCCGTCGGGCGTGAAGTCCACGGGGATGTCGTCCACGGAGGCGAAGGTCAGCCGCAACGGTGGCGCGCCACCATCCACGGGGACGACGAAGACGTCGTAGGAGCCGTAGCGGCTGGAGGCGAAGGCGATCCAGCGGCCGTCGCGGGAGAAGACGGGATGGCGGTCCGCCGCCGGGTTGGCGGTCAGGCGGCGCGCTTCACCGCCGGAGGACGGCACCAGCCAGATGTCGCCTTGCCACGAGAAGGCGATCACCGAGCCGTCGGGGGACGGCGCGGGCTGGCGGGCGAAGTGAGCCTCGATGGCGCTGGCCGGCAGGGCCAGGACGGTGGCGGCGAGGATGAGGAGAAGATTGAAGACGGTACGGCGCATCGGTGACCTCCGGGCCCCGGGAGGGGCTCTGTGGATCTACGGCGTGTCAGGGTTCCTGTTTCACGAGGGGTCGTAGAGGTTGGCGAAGTACTGGCGCGTCTCGCGGGCCACGATGCCCGAGAGCATCAGCAATCCGATCAGGTTGGGCACGGCCATCAGGCCGTTGAAGATGTCGGCCACGGTCCAGACCAGTGCCAGGGGTTGGATGGCGCCGAGGAAGACCACGAGGCAGAACAGGATCCGGTAGGGGAGCACCGAGCGCTCGCCCAGCAGGAACTCCAGGGATTTCTCCCCGTAGTAGCTCCAGCCGAGGATCGTCGAGTAGGCGAAGAGGATCAACCCGATGGAGACCACGGCCCGTCCCAGCCCGCCCGGCAGGGCGGCGTCGAAGCCGGCCGCCGTCAGCGGCGCCCCGGTCAGGGCGTGTCCTGCGGGCCCGCTTACCGTCCAGACGCCGGATGTCAGGATGACGAAACCGGTCAGCGAGCAGACGATGATGGTGTCGATGAAGGTCTGGGTCATGGACACCAGGGCCTGCGTCGCGGGTAGCGTGGTTTGCGCCGCCGCCGCCGCGATGCCGGCCGAGCCCAGGCCGGACTCGTTGGAGAAGACGCCCCGGGCCACGCCCATGCGGATGGACTCCTTGATGGTCGCCCCGAGGAAGCCTCCGAGGGCCGCATGCCCGGTGAAGGCCGATCCCAGGACCATCCCGAGGACCTCGGGGATGCGCTGCCACTCGATGATCAGCACGGCGATGGCGGCGGCCATGTAGAAGACGATCATCCCGGGCACCAGGATCTCGGTCACCCGGCCGATGGACTTGATGCCGCCGAGTATCACCGCCGCCGTGGCGACGGCCAGGACGGCGCCGGTGATGCGGGTGTCGATGCCGGCCGAGGAGCGCAGCACGTCGGCGACGGAGTTGGACTGGACCATGTTGCCGATGCCGAACGCGGCCACGGCGGCGAAGAGCGCGAAGAGCCATCCCAGGGTCCTGCCGACCGGGCCGCCGACCCCGCGGGCCAGGGCGTACATGGGGCCGCCGGACTTGGTGCCGAGCTCGTCCTCCACGCGGTACTTGACCGAGACGAAGGCCTCCGTGTACTTGGTGGCCATGCCGAAGAGCCCGGTGATCCACATCCAGAAAAGCGCTCCGGGCCCGCCCGCCGCGATGGCGGTGGCGACGCCGGCGATGTTGCCGGTGCCGACGGTGGCGGCCAGCGCCGTCATCAGCGCCTGGAAGTGGGAGATGTCCCCATCGGCGCCACTCTCCTTCCTCTTGACGAAGGCCAGCCAGAGGGCGTGCAGGAGACCCTTGACCTGGAGCCCGCGGAGGATGAGGGTCAGGTAAACGCCCGTTCCAACCAGCAGAACGAGCAGTGGGACGCCCCAGATGAAATCACGGACCGAGGTCAGGTGCGCCATCATGAAGGCATTATAGCCGCCGGCCCTGGAACACGCTTGAAGGCGGGAGCGGTGGGGAGCGAGGGGTGAGGGGAAGAGAGGTGAGGGCGGGTGGACGCGGGACGCTCGCTGTCGACGGGGCGGCGGCTGGGGTGTCGGGCGCCGGGTCCGGTTTGGCCGTGCCGTCCCGGGAGCAGCGACCTTCGATCCGGACGTGCTATGCTTTCCCCGCGGAAGTCGCGGCCAGCCCCTGTGTTGTCCCACCCAGCGGTCCGGACGGTTCTTCCCGGAAACCAACCATGGAGGTCGAGAATGAACGTGAAGTATGTATGGACCGCGGCCGCGCTCGTGGCTGCGATGACCGTGGGGGCATGGGCACAGGCTCCCGGCAACGCGCCCGGTCAGGTTCCCAACACCGATCCCAAGAAGGTCCTGCTCAACGTCAACGGCGAGCCCATCTACGCTGGAACCGTCAACCTGGTCATGGCCAGCTTGCGGGCTGACAACGTTCGCGGCATGGCCAAGGCGCCCCCCCAGGAGCTGGCGAAACAGGCCATGGAACGTGCCGTCGATTCCATGTTGCTGGCCCAGGAGGCGCGGCGTCGGGGCGTCAAGCCGGACATGGCCAGGGTGAACAAGGAGATCCAGGACCTGGAGAAAAAGGTCGGAGGCAAAGACAGGTTCGAGGGCATGCTGGCCCAGAGCGGTACGACCTCGGACATCTACCGGAGCTCCATGATCGAGATGGACCTGATCAACGGCATGATCAAGAAGGATATCGAGCCGAAGATTACGGTGACGGACGAGGAGATCCAGAAGTTCTACGACGACAATCCCTCCTACTTCGAGAAGCCGGAGGAGGTCAAGGCCAGCCACATCCTCATCAAGGTGCCTCAGGATGCCACGCCCGAGCAGAAGGCTGCCGCCAGGAAAAAGGCCGAGGCCCTCCAGAAGCGGGCCGCCAAGGGCGAGGACTTCGCCACCCTGGCCAAGGAAAGCTCCGAGGGCCCCAGCGCCAAGAACGGCGGCGAGCTGGGCTACTTCAGCCGGAAGCAGATGGTCAAGCCCTTCGCCGATGCGGCCTTCGCCCTCAAGCCGGGACAGATCTCGGATGTGGTGGAGACCCGGTTCGGGTACCACGTCATCAAGGTGGAGGACCGGAAAGCGGCGGGCAAGGTTTCACTGAGCGAGGTCAAGGAGAAGATCCGCGACTCGCTCCAGAAGCAGAAGGTCGGAGAGGCCATGCGTGCGATCCTCTCCCAACTCCAAAAAGACGCCAAGATCAAGTCCATGGGAGAAAGGCCGGCCGCCGGCGCCCCCGCGAAGAACGCTCCTGCAACCAAGTAAGCTGTCTCTCCTGCGGTACAACAAAGACCCCGCCTCTGCGGGGTCTTTCGTTACCGTCGTTTCCGGGGTCTCACCAGCGGTCGTCCCTCCGGGGGCGTGCCTCCCTGGGATGGGCCTCGTTGACCCTGAGCGGCCGGCCGTCCACATCGCTGCCGTCAAGCGCCTTCTGGGCGGCCTCGGCCTCCTCGCTGGAGGCCATCTCGACGAAACCGAAGCCGCGAGACCGGCCGGTCTCACGGTCGCGGATGACCACGGCGCTCTCCACCGAGCCATACTCGGCGAAGGTGTGCTCCAGGTCCTCGTCGGTCATGCTGTACGGCAGGTTCCCAACAAACAACTTCTTCTCCACTGACTCTCTCCTCTGCTCTGCAACGGGCTCCGAAACCCAACGGCCCCCAGCACCATGTTGGTGACGCGGGTTCCGAAGCGGCCATTGCGCCGTTCGACGTTCCGGCGCCTCCGGCGCGGAGGCGCCGGTCGCACACTAGCACAGGGCAAAAAATGTCTCAACGGGTCCTGGCTCGGTCACCGGTTGAGGCTGCGTGGGGCGGGGGAAGCTGCTACACTGTCCAATCCCGCCGAGAGGTGGAACGTCCCGGCGCCGTCAGGGCGCCCCGAGGAGGGAATGATGCCGGCCGAACGTCTCCAGAAAATCATTGCACGCAGTGGGATGTGTTCCCGCCGTGCTGCGGAAGAGCTGATCCGTGAGGGCCGTGTGACGGTCAACGGTCAGCGGGCGACCCTCGGTCAAAGCGCCGACCCCGCCACGGACCACATCAAGGTGGACGGCAGGCGGCTGCCGGCCTCCGAGACCCTGCGCTATCTCCTGTTTTACAAGCCCCGCGGCGTGATGACGACCTGCGAGGATCCCGAGGAGCGCACCACTGTCATCGACCTGGTTCGCAGCCACGTCAGGGAACGGATCTTCCCGGTCGGCCGTCTGGACTACCACTCCGAGGGCCTGCTCTTGCTGACCAACGATGGTGAGCTGGCCGCCCTGGTCAGCCATCCCCGGCACGGCGTGGTGCGGGAGTACCTGGTCAAGGTCAAGGGCGATCTCAGTGATGGTGAGCTCGCCCGGCTCAGGGCCGGCGCCCGTATCGAGGGCCACCTGATCCGTCCGCGCTCGGTTCGCCGGGAGGGGCGTACCAAGAAGGCGGGCAACACCTGGTGGCGTATCGAGGTGACGGAGGGCAGGACCCACGAGGTGCGGGAGCTCTTTTTCAGGGTCGGCCACCCGGTGCAACGCCTCAAGAGGACGGCCATCGGCCCCGTCCGGGACCCGGACATGGGCCCGGGGGACCTCCGCGACCTCCTGCCCGAGGAGCTCAAGGCCCTGCGCCGGGCGATCCGGGCCCCGGGGGGCGGCCGGGGAAAGAAGACGTCCCGCTCTCCCCGCAGGGCGTAGCCACACCACCTCTCCGCCCGGAGAGGTGCGGCCCGCACCCCGCCCCGGCGCGATCGGAGACCGGGAGCCCTGTTGGGTCGACAGCCGGGAACGGGCTACTTGACCACGAAGGAGATCTTGGCGTTGAGGCGGTACTCCTTGATCTCATCCCCATCGACGACGGCGGTCATGCTCTCGACGTAGAGGTGCTTGATGTTCTTGACGGACTTGGAGGCGTCCTTGACCGCTTTCTGCGCGGCCTCGTCCCATCCCTTCTTGGACGTGGCGATGACCTCGATCACTTTGACGATGCTCATGGCGGGCTCCTTTCGTGCACTGCCGGGAATCGAACCTGTCCATCGTACAGCGTTTCAGAGCGAATCCCAACAACGCGGCTCCGGAAAACGCCCAGGTCAGTGGTGCGAACCCGAGATCTTCTCTCCCGCACGGATGGCGATGGGAAGCACGTTCTCTGGCGGCGGCAGCGGGCAGGTGGCGTGCGGCGTGAAGGCGCAGGGCGGATTGTAGGCACGGTTGAAGTCCAGCACCACGGTACCGTCGCGGGAGACCCTGGCGTTCAGAAAACGTCCGGCGCCGTAAGTTTCCGGTCCCGAGGTGGCGTCGGCGAAGATGATGAACAGCGCGGTGTCGTCGGGTGAGGAGACCAGTGGCGTCAGGCTGAGGTCGGCCCCGTCCACAGTGAAACGGATGATCCCTGGGGCCAGCATCTCCTCGGTGGTGCCGATGACGGTGCTGATCTCGACCTTCCGGGGCTCTGCGAAACGCTCCAGGTGGCCGGTGACGACCCACTTGGGATCGGGCGGATACCAGTTGAGCCCCTTGAAGCCCGTGCGGGTCGGGCTCTCGGGGTCCTTGACCCGGATTCCTGTCCGGTCGGCCCGCCGGATGACGTAGAACATGATCCGCCCCGCGTGCAGGATGTCCGGGCCGTTCTGGTCGGCATCGGTCCTGAGGATCGTCCGGGTGACTGGTTGATCGTTGAGAGTGACACCCGCGCCGGCCTCACAGCGAACGGAAACGACCCCGTCGTTGCCGAGAACGAAGACGCCGGCCCTCGGCGGCACGCCGGGCGCTGCCGGGAGAACCACGGGGTTGGCGGGGTCCGATCCGAAGGGGTTGTCGCCCGGCTTGAGCCAGTACAGCCCGACCAGGGTCAGCCAGCCGTCCGGCCGCGTCAGGCGTGCCAGCCGCTTGGAGCGCCACGCCGCCTCGGAAGCAGCGAAGGCCGGATCCACCGCCGGCCTGCTGTTCCGCCGGCAGGCGGCCAGGGCCGGCAACATGGCCAGGGTCAGGAGAACGGCGAGGAAACGGTGGGTCGGAGTCGTCGGCTTCATGGGTTTGTTGTACCACGGCAGGCGCCAGCTTTGGAGGGGGCCCCGATTCTCCGATTCCTGTGCGGAGAATCCTCGTTCCCCGTGCTGCCTCAGCGGGTTGGCATCATCCGGCCGAGCTCGCCGAGACGGCTCCAGCACCAACGAGGCGAACAGGTGCTCTCACCGGGCGTCCTCCGGTGCAGCCTCCATGCGGAGCGGCGCGCGGCGGTGGCAAGCGGCCGCAACCTGGCCAGGGACAGCTGCGGCGGCGGCATCCGCGGCATCGTCCGGGGTGGAGGCGGGATCAGCGGCGGGGCAGCGACGGCATTCACGGCCCGGCCATCGGGCTGCACATTCTTGGCCCTTGGCGGTGGATTCTGGGAGTCGTGTCCACTTTGACGCCGGGGCGTGGCCGTGGTATAACCTCCACCCCCTGAAGGAGTTTTGATGTTCGACCTTCCATTCCGCAACATCGCCATCATCGCCCATGTGGACCACGGCAAGACCACCATCGTCGACGCCATGCTCTGGCAGAGCGGGATCTTTCGTGAGAACCAGCGCGTTGCCGAGCGCGTGATGGATTCCAACGACCTCGAGCGCGAGCGCGGGATCACCATTCTCGCCAAGAACACGGCGGTGCGATACGGCAAGGTCAAGATCAACATCGTCGACACGCCGGGCCATGCCGACTTCGGCGGCGAGGTGGAGCGCACCCTCCAGATGGTGGACGGCGTGCTCCTGCTGGTGGATGCGGCCGAGGGGCCGCTCCCCCAGACTCGTTTCGTGCTGGAGAAGGCCTTGGCCCTCAAGCTCCCCGTGGTTCTGGCCATCAACAAGATCGACCGGGACGACGCCCGGCCCGGCGAGGTGTTGAACGAGGTCTACGACCTGTTCATAGACCTCGGGGCCTCGGAGGAACAGCTGGAGTTCCCGGTGTTCTACACCAACGCCCGGGCGGGCACCGCCCACCGTGAGCTCGCCGATGGCAGCACCGACCTCAGGCCCCTCATGGATGCCATCCTCGAGACGGTGCCGCCGCCGGCGGGCGATCCGGATGCGGACCTCCAGATCCTGGTGACCAACCTGGCGCCGGATGACTTCGTCGGCCGTCTGGCCATCGGCCGGGTGGTCAACGGCCGTCTCAGGGCCAATACCGAGATCGGTCTCGCGCGGGAGGACGGCATTGTGCCGGTCAAACCATCGGTGGTGTATACCCACGAAGGGCTGGAGCGGATCCAGGTGGAAGAGGTCATCGCCGGCGACATCGTCGCCGTGGCCGGCCTGGGCGAGGTCACGATCGGGGATTCCCTGGTGGATCTGGAACGGCCCCGGCCCCTCCGGCGGATCGCCGTGGAGGAACCGACCCTCTCCATGGTTTTCGGCCCCAACACCTCGCCCCTCGGCGGGCGCGACGGCCGGTACGTCACGGCCCGCCAGATCCTGGCCCGCCTGGAGAAGGAGCTCCTCCACAATGTCAGTCTTCGCCTGGAGAAGCTCGACAACGATGCATTCACCGTCATGGGGCGCGGCGAGCTTCAGCTGGCCATCCTCGTGGAGACCATGCGGCGGGAGGGCTACGAGCTCAGTGTCGGCCAGCCCCGCGTCTTGACCCGTGAGGTCGATGGACGCCTTGAAGAGCCCATGGAGCTCGTGGTCGTGGACTGCCCCGAGGAGTTCACCGGCGTCGTCACCCAGAAGCTTGGCGGGCGCCGGGGCCGCATGGTCCGGATGACCAATCACGGGCACGGCCGGGTCCGGCTGGAGTTCCGCATTCCCTCCCGGGGGTTGATCGGCTTCCGTTCGGAGTTCCTGACCGACACCCGGGGCACCGGGATGCTCAACACGATCTTCGACGGCTACGAGCCCTGGCAGGGCGACATTCCCGGCCGGACCACGGGGGCCATGGTCGCCGACCGGCCCGGCAAGGCCACGGCCTACTCCCTCTTCCACCTCCAGCCCCGCGGAACCCTGTTCATCCGTCCGGGCACCGAGGTGTACGAGGGGATGATCGTGGGCCAGTACAACCGGGAGAACGATCTCGATGTCAACATCACCCGGGAGAAGAAGCTGACCAACATGCGTGCGGCCGGCTCCGACGAAGCATTGCGACTGGCGCCACCCCACCGCATGACCCTGGACCGCGCCCTGGAGTGGATTGACTCCGACGAGCTGGTCGAGGTCACCCCTTCCGTGATCCGCCTGCGCAAGAAGATCCTGGCGGCCAACCAGAGGCCGAAGACCAGGAGAGAGGCCGTCTCGAAGAGCTGACCCGCAGCCCTGGGGCCGGTGGGGTACGATGATTCCATGGGAACCCACGGAGAGCTCCACCGGTCGGCGGTCCGCGGTACCAGCCTGGTCGAGGTGGTGCTGGCCCTGGCGCTCGTCGGGGCGGCGGTGCTCGTCGCAGCCGGCGGGCTCCGTTCGGAGTCGCGGCTCCTGCGCCTGGCGGAGCACCGGAACGCCGTGGCCAGGACCCTGGAGGCGGCCGTCGAGAGTGTTCGGAGCGGCGTGCTGCCCCTCGAGGACGGCGGCTTCGCACCTCCCGTTCCCCTGGGTCTCGATGGATTGTCGGTCCGCATCGAAGTACGTACCGGATCGCGGCCAGGCCTCTACGAGCTGGCCGCCGTGGCCCACTGGCGGGAGGCCGGGCGCCGGCTCAGCCAGCGGCTCGACACCATGGTGTGGCGGCCATGAGCCGTCTGCGGGAGAGGGGATACTCGCTCCTGGAGGTCCTGGTGGCCCTCGCCCTGCTGAGCATGCTCTTCATCATTGCCGGGCAGCTTCTGGTGGCCTCACGGCGGATGGAGGCCTCCGCGGCGCGGGTGTCGGCGGGCCCGCGTCTCGGCACCCTCGGCGTGCAGCTGCGCCGGGATGTGGAGTCGGCGGTTGCGGTTCCTGGAGGCGGGGGTGCCTGGTCCTCCCTGCCGCTGCCGCTCGCCCTGAAGGATGGCACGACCGTACGCTACGACTTCGACGGACGGGAGCTCTCCCGGAGCGTGGTGCAACCCGGCGGTCTCTCCAGGCGGCGCGTCGTCGTTCGCGGGCTGAGGAGCTTCCGGTGGAGGCCGGTCGCCGGCCGGGCCGTGGAGGTCAAGGTGGGCTTCGCCGAGCCGGTGCTGGGTGATGCGTCGCGGATTCGCGCGCGCGACAGTGTCTGGTGGTTGCGTACGGCACCGCGGGGCGCCGGGTGGGAGCGGCGGTGGTGAGGCGTTCGCCGGAGAGGGGCTTCGCCCTCCTGCTGGCCCTGGCCGTGCTGCTCCTGGTGGGGGCCGCCGTGCTCCTGGCCTTCCGGACGGCGCTGTCCGGGAAGAACGCCCTGCAGCGCGAGCGCCGGCTGATCGAGCTGCGCGCCGCCTCCGACGCGGCATTCGCCGAGACCATGGCGTCCCTCGACGAGAACATCGGATTTCCCGGTCTTTCCGGGCGGGCTTTTGGCGGGGCCACCCTCTCCAGCGGCATCACGCGCCGGCCCGATGGCACGCTCCGCGTGGTGGCCACGGCCTCTCGCGGCGGATGGACCATGACCCTGGACGCCACCGTCCGGATTGATCGGCGGGGAAGGCCTTCCATCGTCTCCTGGAACCGCTCCCCGGCTCGCCCCGCCGGCCGCGGCACGGGCAGCGTGCTGCGCTAGGCGCCGTGGGCAGCAGGCAGCGGCAGCGTCACGGTTCACGCTCACCGAAACCGGTTGCGATCACGGTCATGGCGACGGCTCAAGGTTACGGTTCGCGGAGACGTCCGCGGCGGCGTCCGTGGTCCTGCCGCGTGGGAGCGGTCTCATGCCAGCGGGCGTGATCCGGGTTTTTCGATGGGGACGCCGCGCTGACACAGGGGGCAGCTCTCAGGCTCCCAGACTGGGAAGCCCACGGTCAGGAGGGCGTGGTAGGGGAGGGGCTCGAAGGGGTTGGCAGTGCCCGAGCGGTTGACCATGGAGGCCATGGCGAGCACGCGGGCGCCGGCCTCTTCGAGCACCTGGATCACCTCCCGGGTGGACTTTCCCGTGGTCACCACGTCCTCGACGATGACGACCCGCTGGCCCGGGGCGATGGCGAAGCCGCGGCGCAGGGTCATGACGCCCTCCTGGCGTTCGGTGAAGAGAAAGGGGAGGCCCAGGGCCCTGGCCACCTCGTGGCCTATGATGACACCGCCGAGGGCCGGCGACACCACCAGCTCGGGCGCCACGCCGAGGTCCTCGAGGCCTCCGGCGATCAGCCTGCCGGCGCGGGCCGCCCGGACGGGCTCGGCCAGATAGAGGGCGCACTGAAGGTAGTCGCCGGAGTGGAGGCCGGAGGAGAGCCGGAAGTGCCCTTTCCGGTGGGCCCCGGTGGCGGTCAACTCGTCGAGTGTCAGGGGGGAGAGGTCCATTCAGCTCTTCCTTTCGATACCGTAGGCCTGCATCTTCTTGTAGAGGTTGGAACGCGGTGTGCCGATGGCCCGGGCCGTGGCGGCGACGTTCCAGCCGTTCCGCTCCAGGTGATGGAGGATGAAGACGCGTTCGGATTCCCTCTGGAACTCGGCCAGGTTGGGAATCTCCAGGAGACGGTCGGTGGCGGTGGCCCCCGGCGAGGGAATGAGGTCCACGTTCCGGATGGTGTCGTCCAGCTCCATGATCACGGCCCGCTCCACCACGTTTCGGAGCTCCCGGACGTTGCCGGGCCAGGAGTAGAGGCCCAGCCCGTTCATGGCCTCGCCAGACCACCTCTTGGGCCGGCGGTTGTACTCCTCGCAAAACTCTTCGGTGAAATGCTCCACGAGGAGAGGGATGTCCTCGGCGTGCTCACGGAGCGGCGGCGTGTGCAGGAGGACTACCGCGAGCCTGTAGTACAGATCTTCCCGGAACCGCCCCTCCTGGACCTCGGCTGTCAGGTCCTTGTTGGTGGCGGCGATAACGCGTACATCCACGCGGAAGGGCTTGCCGGCGCCCACGGGCTCCACCTCGCCGTCCTGGAGAACGCGCAGCACCTTGGCCTGGGTCTTCAGCGACATGTCGCCCACCTCGTCCAGGAAGATCGTGCCGCCGTCGGCCTGGACGAACTTGCCCACCTGCCGCCGGTGCGCGCCGGTGAACGACCCCTTCTCGTGGCCGAAGAGCTCGGACTCGATCAGCTCTTCGGGGATGGCTGCGCAGTTGACCCGGACGAAGGGGGCGCGGGCCCGCTCGGAGAGGTGGTGCAGCCGGCGCGCCACCAGCTCCTTGCCCGTGCCCGACTCGCCCTGAACCAGCACGGTGGCCGTGGAGGTTGCCACTCGGGCGATCTCCTCCCGGAGCCGCCGCATGGGCAGGCTGTCCCCCAGGATGGGTGGTGGTTCCTCCACCTCGGGGCGCCCCTCGCGGGCCAGCTTGCCCTGGGCCACCGCGCCGCGCATGGCGAGGAGCAGCTCCGAGCGGTCGGGAGGCTTGGTCAGGAACGAGGCGACCCCGGCCTCGAGACACTCCCTGGCGGTCAGCTCGTCTCCGTGGCCGGTCAGCACCACCACCGGGACGGTGATCCCACGCTGGCGCAGGTTGTCGAGCAACCCCAGGCCGTCCATGCCGGGCATCTTGAGGTCGAGGAGCACGGCGTCGGGGGGCGAGACATCCAGCCTGTCCAGGGCATGGAAGGCGTCCTCGGCCTCCTCCACGGTGTACCCGGCACCGCTCAGGATCCGGTTGAGCACCTTGCGGACGCCCGGTTCGTCGTCCACGATGAGAATCCGGCCCTCGTCCATGGGGGGATGGTATCAGGGACCAACCCGCCGGGCGAGAACCCCGTCATCCGGCCGCCGTATACTCCGGGCATGACGTTTGCCGAGAGGAGAATCCCATGAAACCGAAATCCTTCGCCCTGCTGCTCGCCCTGCTGCTCGTCCTGGCCGCCCTGCCGGCCGTGGCCCAGATCGACGCGCGGATGCTGCGCTACCCCGACGTCTCGGCCACGCAGATCGCCTTCGTCTACGCCGGGGACGTGTGGGTGGTCCCCAAGGATGGCGGGACGGCCCACCGGCTGAGCACGCCCAAGGGAGAGGAGACCTTTCCGAGGTTCTCTCCCGACGGGACCAGGATCGCCTTCAGCGCCGACTACGACGGCAACAGGGACATCTACGTGCTCCCGGCGGAAGGCGGCGTGCCCGAGCGCCTGACGCACCATCCGGCGCCCGACCGCATGCTGGACTGGTTCCCCGACGGGAGATCGATCCTCTTCGCGTCGAAGATGCAGAGCGGCCGCACGCGATTCAACCAGCTCTTTCGCGTGCCGGCCACCGGGGGATTGCCCGAACGGTTGCCCCTGCCCTACGGTGAGTTCGGCATGGTGGCCCCCGACGGGCGCCGGCTGGCCTACATCCCCATCAGCCGTGACTTTCGGACCTGGAAGCGGTACCGGGGCGGCATGGCGCCGGACATCTGGCTCTTCGATCTCGACAGCCATGCCGCGAGGAACCTGACCCGCAGTGATGCCAACGACTCGCAGCCCATGTGGTACGGCGAGAAGATGCTCTACTTCCTCTCGGACCGGGGCCCCGACCTGCGGGCCAACATCTGGGCCCTCGACACCTCCACGGGCGCCATGCGCCAGGTGACGCATTTCACCGAGTACGACGTGCACTTCCCCGCCATCGGACCCTCGGACATCGTCTTCGAGGCGGCCGGGATCCTCTACCGGCTCGAGTTGCCTGCGGAGAAGCTCGTGAAGGTGCCGGTCAAGGTCGTCACGGACCTGGCGACCCTCAAGCCGCGGCGGGTCAAGGTGGCGGATTATCTGGCCAACGCTGATGTTTCCCCGTCGGCCAAGCGGTTGGTGGTCGAGGCCCGCGGCGATCTGTTCAGCGTGCCCGCCAAGCATGGGCCCGTCCTCGACCTCACCCGCAGCTCGGGGGTGGCCGAGCGCAACCCGGCGTGGTCGCCCGACGGCAAGCTGATCGCCTACTTCTCCGATCGCAGCGGCGAGTACAACCTGACGGTGCGTCCCGCCGATGGCAGGGGAAAGGAGCGCCGCGTGACGACGCTGGGTCCGGGCTACCGCTACACGCCCGTCTGGTCCCCGGATTCCAAGAAGCTGGCCTTCGTTGACAGCTCCATGGGGATCGACCTCTGCGACCTGGCCACCGGCAAGGTGAAGACCATCGACCATGGCCTCTGGCTCGGCGGCGGGGGTCTGGAGAGCTTCACCTTCAGCTGGTCTCCGGATTCCCGTTGGCTGGCCTATGCCAGGGGCCTGGACAACCGGCACAACGCGATCTTCCTCTTTGACACCACGACGGGCACCCGCCATCAGGTGACCTCGGGGTTCTACGACGTCAGTGACCCGGCCTTCGGCCCCGAAGGCAAGTACCTCTGGGTGATGACGGACCGGCGTTTCAAGCCGTACTACTCGGACCAGGAGAACACCTGGATCTACGCCAACTCCACGGAGCTGGCGGCCATCCCCCTGCGGAAGGAAGTGGCCTCGCCGCTCAAGCCCCGCGACGACGAGGAGGGGGTCGGCGACGAGGCGAAGAAGGAACCGGGGGAGAAAACGACGAAGGCAGGGTCCGCGCAGGGCCGGGAAAACGCCGGGGGTGAGGCTGTGAAGCCGGCCGGGAAGGAACAGCCGAAAGGCGCAAAGAAGGAGAAGAAGGTCGAGCCCGTGAAGATCGACCTGGATGGCATGGCGTCCCGCATGGTGGTGCTGCCGGTGGATCCCGGGAGCTTCGGCGGCCTGGCCGCCGTCAAGGGCAAGCTCCTCTACCTCCGGGTTCCCAATACGGGGTGTGACGACGAGGAGGGCGCGTCCCTGAGGTACTGGGATCTCGGAAAGCGCGAGGAGAAGACCATCATCGACGGCATCGACGGCTTCGTGGTGGCCGCCGGGGGCAAGAAGATCCTGGTCGTGAAGGACGAGACCCTGGCGCTGATCGACGTCGCCCCGAACCAGAAGCTCAAGGACACCGTCTCCCTGGCGGGGCTTCAGATGACGGTCGATCCCAGGGCCGAGTGGCGGCAGATCTTTACCGACGCCTGGCGGCTGGAGCGGGACTACTTCTACGATCCCGGCATGCACGGCGTGGACTGGGAGGCCATGCGCCGCCGCTACGGCAGGCTCCTGGACAACGTGGTCACGCGATCGGACCTCAACTTCGTCATCGGCGAGCTGATCGGTGAGCTCAACTCCTCCCACACCTACCGCGGCGGTGGCGACGTGCAGCATGGGAAGAAAGAGGGTGTGGGGCTCCTCGGGGCGGATTTCGCCCTCGAGCAGGGCGCCTACCGGATCACCCATATCGTGCGGGGTGCGCCATGGGACGTCAGTGTGCGCTCGCCGCTGGCGGCGCCCGGCGTCACGGTCGAGGAGGGCGACTGGCTGCTCGCCGTCAACCACGTTCCGCTGGATACCTCGGTGGACCCCTGGGCGGCCTTCCAGGGCCTGGCCGGCAAGACCGTCGTGCTGACCGTCAACGGCAAGCCCACCATGGAGGGCGCTCGCGATGTGCTGGTCAGGACGCTCAAGAGCGAGTACCGGCTTCGCAACCTCGAGTGGATCGAGACCAAACGGGAGCGCGTGGACCGGAAGAGCGGCGGCCGGATTGGCTACATCTACGTGCCCGATACGGGCCGGAACGGGCAGAACGAGCTGGTGCGCCAGTTCCGGGCACAGTACGACAGGGCGGGCCTGATCATCGACGAGCGCTTCAACTCGGGCGGGCAGATTCCGGACCGCTTCGTGGAGCTGCTCGACCGGCCGCTCTACTGCTACTGGCGCGTCCGGAACGGGCGGGACTGGCAGTGGCCGCCGGTGGCGGCAACGGGCCGCATGGCCATGCTGATCAACGGCTGGTCCGGCTCGGGCGGCGACGCCTTCCCCCTGTTCTTCCGGGAGCGCCACCTGGGCAAGCTGATCGGCACCCGTACCTGGGGCGGCCTGATCGGGATTTCCGGCGTGCCCCGGCTGATCGATGGCGGCATGGTGACGGTGCCGACCTTCGGCATCTACAGCACCAGCGGCTCGTGGATCGTCGAGGGCCACGGGATCGACCCCGACATCGAGGTGGTGGACGATCCGTCCAAGATGGTAGATGGTGGCGATCCCCAGCTGGACAGGGCGGTCCAGGTCGTTCTGGAAGAGATCGAGAAGAACCCGCCCCGCCGGCCCAAACCACCGGCCTACCCGGATCGCTCGGGACGGTAGGGTACGGCTGAAGAGCTCACGACGCGGCGGCGCACCCCGGTGCGCCGCCGCCGGGTGTGGCGGATACCGGCCGCCCTGTTACTTGGCGGGAATGCCGGCCTCCAGCGTCACGCTGTAGATATCGTGAGGGAAGGGGTGAATGTCGGGCATGGACCCGAACAGCCAGCCCTTGTAGTCCGGCTTGCCCTTCTCGGCGATGGTCACGTGGACCGCCGTGTTCTTCGGCTTGGGCGACCGGGTCCCGATGCCGTCGGTTCCCATGACGAAGTCGGGAACGAAGACATCGGCGGTCAGCGTCAGGCCGGTCTTTCCCAGGGGAGTGGGCTTGCCGAAGGGTATGTCGTAGGTGGATGCGGCGCCGGTCTTCCGGTCGGTCACCTTGATGACCACCCCGGCCCAGGCGGCGCGGACGGCGTCGTCCAGATGGACCTCGGTATTCAGGGCGGCGCCCATGCCCATACCGCCCATACCGCCCTCGTGCGGCGAGGTGGCCAGGCCCTTGTGGGCCTCATCGTTGGGCATGTTCTTGATGGCCTCCTGGAGATCGTGCCCGGGGATGGTCGCCGGGGCCTCCTTGGCCGGCTCGGCGGCCGTTTCCTTGGCGGGTGGCGCAGTCTTCTGGGCGCCACAGGCGGCCAGGGACAGGGTGAGCAGGACGGCGGTGATCGCAGACATGGTACGCATTTTCAGTTCCCTCCGGGGGCGGATTATACAAGACCCGTTGCTCGCGGCGGCGCTCAGCTCTGTGCGGGGTGCCCTCCCCGGGGCGGCTCCGCGCCAGGTTCCTGGTACCTCCGGACGGCGTGAACCTTGGAGACCTTGACGAGGCCACGCCGGTGAAGCTCGTGGATCCGGACCATGTTGTGCAGCTCGTTGCCCGGCAGCTGGGCCAGGATCTCGCCGATGCTGTACCGCCCGTCGAGGCGGGAGAGCACGAACCCCTCTCCGGGATCGATGTCGAGCTTCATCAGCTCCTGCGGCGTGATGGTGGGCTCCAGAACGGCGAATTCATCCAGCTCGCTGTCCTTGATGGCCTCCTCGAGCCGGCCCTCGATGTCGAAGCCAAAGTCCACGGCGACGGGGTCATCGCCGTATTTTTCGCGGAGGCTCAGGAGCCCGAGGAGGGCGTCCAGCAGCCGCCCCCGGTTGAGATCCTCCTCGATCTTGTCCGCCATTTCTTGCCAGGCAAGCCGGGCGTACGGCGTCTCGTGCTCCACTTTCGGAGGAGGAGGACCGAGCTCGATCCACCCCTCGCGAACGCCCCGGAAGACCGTCGCCATGGCCTTGAACTCGGTGACCTGCGCTCTCATGGCCAGTGACTCGATGGTGTGGGCTCCGTCCATGTAACGCAGCAACTCCTGCTCCTCGGGATCGAGGGTCTTTCCCTCGGGGAAGCGGACCAGCCGGGGCACGTGGTGCACATCCGGCACGGCGTCGCCCATGCGGGCCAGCTCGTCGTTCTGCCGCATTCCCTCCAGGAGAAACCCACGAACCTGGAGGTGGACCTTGAGGAGGTCCCGGCTCGGCAGCTCCCCCTCGACGAAACGGAAGTCGCCCTCCTCCCAGGTCAGGAGGTCCCGGAGGCTCTCCTCTGTCTTGATCCTCAGAAGCCGGTCCATGTCGTCCCGGGTGATCTGGCCCAGCTTGACGGCCAGCTCACCCATGGCCAGGTGGAAGTGCTGCTGCATCTCCACGAGGTATTCGAGCTCCTCGCGGCCGAGATAGCCGGCCCCGACCAGGTACCGGCCGATCATCTCCCTGGGGTTGTCGGAGGATATGGAGACCAGCTCGCCGTTGATCAGGTTGAGCCGCTTGCTGAAGCGATGGCCATTGACCACCAGGGTGCCGGTCTTGCGGCTCATGGAGAGCCACTCGAGGACGTCCGCGATGGACATGGTCTTGAGGTTTCCGGTCAGACCCATGGGCGGTGCTCCTGGGCTCGTGGTGGACCGGGAGTCTGGTGATCCCGCGTTCTGGGGCCTGCGAAGGTTGGGTCCAACGGGTGCAAGGGCGTGCCTTCCTGCAGCCAGCCACACCTGGTCGGCCAGCGTGATGCGCCTATTGTGGCTCACCTTGGGCCATCCCGCAACATCGCCCCTGTTGGGGGGTGCTGCGCTGTGCCTTATTGATGCGTGAACCGGTGGCGGCCGGGCCGTTGCCGCCTGGGCCGGGACCTGTGGAACGGGGACCGCCGGCAGGTCCCGGGCTGCGCGGACACCGTGAGGGGTGGAGGCCGGGGTCATGTAGGATGGCGGCCGGCGACACGACGATCGTGGAATCCCTCCTGGAGGACTGATGGGCTGGTTGTACGAGCTGATCCGCAGCGTGATCTTCCACCTCAACGGCATTGTCTGGGGTTGGCCGGAGCAGCTTCCCTTGATCGTCGTCCTTTTGGTCGGCACCGGCATCATCACGACCTTCCGGTTGGGTTGGGTGCAGGTTCGCCTCTTCAGCCACGGTCTCAAGGTGGTCCGGGGCGATTACGACGAGCCGGAGCACGAGGGCGACCTCTCCCACTTCCAGGCCCTCTCCACGGCGCTTTCGGCGACGGTCGGTATCGGCAACATCGCGGGAGTGGCGACGGCCATCCACTACGGAGGGCCCGGGGCGGTTTTCTGGATGTGGGTGACGGCGGTCTTCGGCATGGCCCTCAAGTTCACAGAGTGCACGCTCGGCATCCGGTATCGGATCATCCTCCCCGGCGGTTCGGCGGCAGGCGGCCCCATGTACTCCATCGAGCGGGGCCTGGGCAAGAGCTTCAAGCCCCTGGCCGTGGCCTTCGCCGGCTTTGCCGTGATCTCGTCCTTTGGCTCTGGGAACGCGGTGCAGTCGTTCACGGTCGCCGACCAGTTCCGGCAGGATCTCGGGATCCCGACCTGGATCACCGGGTTGGTGATGGCCTCCCTGGTGGCCATGGTCATCCTGGGCGGTATCCGGAGGATCGGCCGGGTGACCTCCAAGCTTGTACCCTTCATGGCGGCCCTGTACGTTGGGGCCGGCCTGGTGGTGCTGGTGCTCAACGCCGCCAAGGTGCCGGGGACGCTGATGGAAATCGTTGCCTCGGCCTTCCGTCCGGCGGCCGGGATCGGCGGGTTTGCCGGGGCGGGGTTCATCTTCATGATGACCTGGGGTGTCAAGCGCGGGCTGTTCTCCAACGAATCCGGCCAGGGCTCGGCGCCCATCGCCCACGCCGCCGCCAAGACCGACGAGCCCGTGCGGGAGGGTGTCGTCGCCATGCTGGGCCCCTTCATCGACACCCTGCTGATCTGCACGATGACGGCCGTCGTCATCCTGACCACGGGCGTGTGGCACGACAAGCAGGAGCAAAGCGTCGCCGTCAACCGGCAGGCGGCGATCACCGCCGTGCGGAGCGGAACAGAGGTCCAGGCCGGCGGCCGGATCGACCCGGAGGAGCTGGCGACCGGGCGTTTCCGGGTGATCGAGGGAAGGGCGCAGGGCCTGAGCTTCATCCGGAACCACTCGATCGTCGGGGATGCCCGGCTCCTCACGGCGGCCGATCCCGTTCTGCACCGTGCCGAGGCGCCCTTCTCCGGCTGGATCGAGATCCCGGAGTCGGAACCCGGTGGGATGGGAGAGGTGCGCCTCAGCACCCTGGCCGGAGGGCCGGTGAGGGGCGGCCTTGTCCTTCAGGGCATGGCCATGCAGAACGGCTCTCCTCTGACCTCCTGGGCGTTCAAGCGTGGCCTCGCACCGGTGGCGGGCCGGTACGGCTACCTCCTGGTGACCCTGGCCGTCTTCCTCTTCGGGCTCTCGACGGCCATCAGCTGGTCGTACTACGGCGATCGCTCCGTCCTCTATCTGTTTGGCCCCCGCTGGGTCGTGCCATACCGGATTCTCTTCTGTTTCATGCACTTTCTCGGCGCCATCTACTCCCTCGAGCTGGTGTGGAGCTTCGGAGACGTGGCCCTGGGACTGATGACGATTCCCAACCTGCTGTCGATCCTCCTGCTGACGGGACGGGTCAAGGGCTGGCTTCACCGCTACGAGACCACGGGCTCCTCCTGGAGCAAGGATTCGTCCGCATGATGTTGCAGCCGCTGTGCCGCTATGATAGACATTGGGACTAGAATGAAACACGGTCGCCGGGACGGTGTGATGGAAACGTGGCCAACATGATTAACTACTATGAGGTTTTGGGCGTCGAGAGGGATGCGTCGGATGATGAGATCCGCTCGGCGTTCCGCAAGCTGATCTACAAGTACCACCCCGACCGGTTCCCGCCGGACAAACGGGCCAAGGCCGAGGAACGCTTCCAGTCGATCACCGAGGCGTTCAACGTTCTCAGCCGGCCGGCCAGCCGCGAGGCCTACGATCGCGAGCTTTCCCTGGGGACGAAGCGGGAGGTCAAGCACGATCCCAGGGAGATCGCCCGGCGGCTGTCGGTCAAGGGCGCTCAGGCCTTCAAGGACGGCAGCCTGTTGGAGGCGAAGGAGCTCCTCGAGCTGGCCATCAACCACGATGGCGACAATGCCCGGGCCCAGTACTTCCTGGGCATGACGCTGCTCCAGATGAAGGGGCGCGAGAAGTCCGCGCTGCGCCACCTGGAGCGCGCGATCCAGCTGGAGAGCGACAACCTGGCCATGAAAGTCGAAGCCGCCAGGGCGTTTTTCAAGGCGGGCATGAGCCTCCGGGCGAGCCGCCTGGCCAACGAGGTGCTTCTGGTGGATCCGACCAACGCCAGGGCGCTGGCAATCATCAGCCGTCTCGAAAGTGATGACACCACCAAGGGGGCGTCTGACGGCCTTCTCGGCCGCCTGAAACGGAGAACGTGACCTCATGACGGAGCGGGGGACACTGGAGCTCGAGGTCTGGGGCGGTACCGATGTGGGCATGAAGCGCCGCATGAACGAGGATGTCTACCTGGTCGACGAGGACGCCGGCCTCTACCTGGTGGCCGACGGCATGGGTGGACACGCGGCGGGTGATGTGGCCTCTCGGCTGGCGGCGCGGGAGATCCAAAGTCGTTTCCGCCAGTCGCTTCCCCAGGAGGATGGCACGTGGCCGCAATCGTGGGATGCCACGCGAAGCAGCACGGCCAACCGCCTCGTCGAGGCCATCGAGGCGGGCCACGAGCGCGTGACCCACGCCGTGGATTCGGATACATCCCTCAAGGGCATGGGTACGACGGTGGTCGTTGCCGTTCATCCGCCTGGATCGGACCGGCTGATCATCGCGCACGTTGGAGACAGCCGCGCCTACGTCTTTCGACAGGGCCGGCTGCTCTTGCTGACGACCGACCACTCGTGGGTTTCCGAACAGGTGGCCGCCGGTTTTCTGACCCAGGAGGCGGCGCGCTTCCACCCCCTCAAGAACGTGGTGACCCAGGCGCTGGGCGGCAGCTCGACACCGCGCGTCGACATCTCGGAGGCGGCAATGGAGCCCGGCGATCTCTATCTGCTGTGCTCCGACGGCCTCAACACGATGCTCTCGGACGAGGCCATCGCCGCGATCCTCGGAAGAGCTGCGAGCCTGGAGGAGATCGGCAGGGAGCTGATCGTCGCGGCCAACCGTGCCGGTGGCAACGACAACATCACGGTGGTTCTGCTCAGGGCCCACTGAGCCGGATTCTCCATGAGGGCTCGCGACGAGGTGCGAGGTGCCGTGCCTGGTGGCGTTTCCGCAAGATGAGGGGGCGGAGGCGTGCTTCGGGCACCTCGAGTGACCGGCTCGAGAAAACGGCGCCGGGCGCGGTGCATCGCGCGCCGGAGGGAAGGCCGATGAATAGCTGGGGTTAACCCCGGCTTGGCTCGAGGGCCGGCCGGATCTCAAAGTGCCCCTCATCCCAGGCGTCGCCGTTGAGCGCCAGCCAGTCTTCGCAGTCCTCGAGGGTGCCCGAGCACACGAGCGTCTCCTCTCCCTCACGGATCAATACCACCTCGTAGACTTCGGCGTTATCCAACGGCTCCACGGCATATCCCCCAAGGACAAGGTAAACCCTGAACGGACGGGGGACAAGCGTGTGACGCCCACCCGGTGCTCCTGCCCGTCTCGGTGTTATGCTCGTTCGGCCGGATCGGCTCGAAAAGGGAATCCGGCGGGGAGGACACCATGAGCGGACGAGGTCGGACCGCAGCGTCCCTGGTGCTGGTCTGCATGGTGGCCGTCGCGGGTCTCCTGCTGACGGGGTGTGAGAACACGACACCCACCCCAGAGGAACGCCAGGAGATCACCAAGACGGTCCTTCAGTACCTGCACCAACTTTCCGACGCCTACACCAACATGGATGCCAGACGGCTCAAGGGTGTGGCCAGCACGGGCGAGATGGCTGCCGTCGCCAAGGTTCTTCACAAGCTGGCCATGTCGGGCGACCGGCTCGAGACGACCCTCCTGCGGGCCGATGTGGAGGATGTGCAGGTCTTTCGCGTGGTCAACGCCACGGTCAAGCTCCTGGAAGTGTGGGACGTCCGCCGTCTGGACGCCTACAACGGAAAGGAAAAGGGCCACAACCCCAATACGATCCAGCACTCCGTCATTCAGCTTCGCAAGATCGACGGGAAATGGCTCGTGACATTCCGGCGCGTCCTGGAGACCGAGGGTGGCAGCCGGTGGAAGATGCCGACGCCGGTGGGGTCGTCCCCGAAAGGTGCGGACACGGCGGCCGGAGCGGGCAAAGCTGGCTCCGGTGACCCGGGCACTCCGGGCCGGCAGGAGTAAGGTCTTTCATGGCGAGAATCCCGATCGTTGTCATCGTCGGACGGCCCAACGTTGGAAAGTCGACGCTCTTCAACCGGCTGACGGCCTCCCGCAAGGCCCTGGTCCACGATCTGCCCGGCGTCACCCGGGACCGGATCGTCGGTGAGGCCAGGGTGCCGGGGGGGAGGCGCGTGATGGTCGTCGACACGGGGGGGCTCCTGATGGAGGACGAGGACCATTTCATCCCCTTGATCCGGGAGCAGGCCGAGGCCGCCATGTCGGGGGCGGACGCGGTCATCTTCCTCCTGGACGGTGCCAGCGGGCCCCTGCCGGAGGACCACGACCTGGCCGGGATGCTGCGTCTGCGGGGTGTGCCCGTGGTGCCGGTGGTCAACAAGGCCGATCGGCTGGGCGTCGATCTCGGCGCCGGCGAGTTCTTCTCCCTCGGCCTCGGCGAGCCGATCAGCATCTCGGCCGAGCACGGGACCGGGCTTTCCGAGCTCTGGGAGGCGCTGGAGCCCTGGATCGAGGTTTCCGAGGATGAGGCCGCGGAGGCCGAGGTGGAAGGCGAGGAGGAGCGGGAGCTCCGCATCGCGATCATCGGGCGGCCCAACGTTGGCAAGTCCTCGATCCTCAACCGGCTTCTGGGTTCGGAGCGGGTCCTGGTCAGCGAGGTGCCGGGCACGACCCGGGATGCCATCGATGAAGTGGTGGAGTGGGAAGGCCGGCGGTTTCGCTTCGTCGACACGGCAGGGATCCGCCGCAAGGGCAAGACGGATCGCGGCCCCGAGGTGCTCTCCGTGGTCATGGCCAGGCGAGCCATCGAGAGAGCCCACCTGTGCCTGGTGGTCGTGGATGCCGAACGGGGAATCACCCGCCGTGACGCCCACGTGGCGGGCTACGCCTGGGAGGCCCACCGCGGCGTCGCCCTGGTGGTCAACAAGTGGGACCTCGCACAGGACCGTGCGCGGTGGAGGGAGCGCCTGGAGGACGAGGCGGCGCGCCACCTGAAATTCATGCGCCATGCCCCGGTCCTCTACCTTTCCGCGGAGACGGGGCAGGGCGTTTCCAAGATCCTGCCCACCCTGGTGGCCATGGGCGAGGCCTTCGACCTCGATGTCAACACCAGCGAGCTCAACGTGCTGCTCCGGCGGGCCTGGAGCGAGTCACCACCTTCCGCCGGGGGCGGGCGGGAGGCCAAGCTGTACTACGCCACCCAGGTCGGCCGGCGGCCGCCGGCGTTCGCACTCTTCACGAACCTCTCGGGCGAGGTCCATTTCTCGTACCAACGTCACCTGGAGAACGTGCTTCGCGAATATTTCCAGTTGGCAGGCGTGCCGATCAAGGTTATGATCAGGGGGCGGAAGCGTCGAGGGAAATAGATGGTATTTTTCAATTACGCACTGCGGAAGCTCAATGCCAAGATCGTGTACTACGGTCCTGGATTGTGTGGAAAGACCACCAACCTCCAGTGGATTCATGATCACTTCGAGGGAGGGCACCGTGGCGAGATGATCTCCCTGGCCACGGAAGGTGACCGGACCATCTTCTTCGATCTTCTCCCACTGGAAATCGGGAAGATCCGTGGCCTGGATGTCACGCTGCAACTGTACACGGTGCCGGGCCAGGTCCACTACAACTCCACGAGACAGCTGGTGCTCAAGGGTGCCGACGGTGTCGTGTTCGTCGCTGACTCGCAACGGGCCATGCGGGCTTCCAACACCGACTCGTGGAACAACTTGAAGGAGAACCTGCTCCTCCAAGGAATCGAGCTGAGCACTTTCCCGCACGTCCTCCAGTTCAACAAGCGGGACCTCCGGGACATCATGTCGCTGGAGGAGATGGACGAGGTTCTCAACGAGTACGACGGGCCCTTCTTCGAGTCTGTCGCCACCGACGGCATCGGTGTCCAGGAGACCTTGGAGGGCATCGTCAAGCTGGTCATGCGCAGCCTGCGGGATCGCTACGAGCCCGTTGGCCGGAGCCAGGACGGCTCGTCGTTGCGGGCTCCCCAACCGGGGGCCGGCTTGCGAGCCGCCGGTGCGCCGCCCCCTCCGGTGGCGGCCTTCAAGCCGCCGGTGCCCGACGCCTCGCTGGCCCCACCCGCCGGAGGGGAGGCGGCGGAGGAGGCCGAGAGCACCTCCGAGGTCTCCGAGGAGGCGGTGACCCATCCCAGCATGTCCATTCCCCCGCCGCCGGACGATGACCTCTGGACGCCTGGAGGCCCTGTGGGTGGTGGTCCGGGTTGGACCGAGCCTGGGGAGGCAAAGGCCCCCGAGCCGCCGGTGGCAGCAGCGGTCGAGGACCAGGATACGGCGCCGCCGGAGGTGGATTCACCGGCCCAGCCCACCGCCGCCGGGACCGCAGGCCCGTCTTTGGCTGCCTCCGAGGGGCTTGCGGATTGGCGGGGCGCCGACGAGGGTGCTCCACCTTCCAACGGCGAGGTCACCATCGAGATCGCACCGCCCGCCACGGCGGATCGTGAGCCGGCGACGGAGGAAACCGCCGTCCCGTCCGGCGAGGAGATCACGCCTCGCGACGAGGAAGTGACCGGCCCCATCACCGAGGGCTGGCGGCCTTCCGCAGAAGCTGTGCCCGTCGAGGTGCCGGTGGCCGGGGAGACCGCTGGGCCCTTTTCTCCTCCCGAGGAGAGTGGGGAGCCGGAGGTGGCACCACCCGAGGCGCCTTTGGGTTCCGGGCTTCCCCCCTTCCCGGTGGATGAGTCTCGCGCCTCCGTTGGGGAGAGCTCGACGCCCGGGGAGGGAGCGCCTCCTTTCGAAGCTCCCGCGGGGGATGTGGAATCGCCGCTGGAGGAGGAGCCGTTACCGTCCGAAGAAGCTCGGCTGGATGCTCTCGAACCTCCCGTTGGCGTGCAGGAACCCTCCACCGGGGACGAATCCGGCGGCGCCAGGTCCACCGGGGCCACGGCGGACGAGCTCCTGCGGCAGGCCCTGGACGCACCGGCGGCGCCCGCCGGCGAGGCGGCGGTACCGCCTCCGGGCGCTCCCGGGGAAGAGGTGCCGGTATCGGAGCCGGCGGTCCCGGGAGCAGAACAGGGGCTCGGAGAAGAAGGGGCCGCCCCGGTCGAGCCGGTGGAACGAACAGTCCCCGAGCCGGTCGTCTTCGGCTCGGAGGATCCCTTCGCCTTCGCGGAGCCGGCGGCTGAGGCGCCGGTCCGTGCCGAGGCGTCGGCCGTCGTCACGGTGCCCTCCGAGGACCAGCTGAGCGCCGCGGCGGGGCCGCTCGCGGACGGTGCAGGCCCCAACCAGCTCCAGCTCCGGATCGAAGGGACCCGGGCGCTGGCGCGCTCTGGAGACGTTCGCGAGCTCGACATCATGGTTCCGGTTCCCGGCAACTGGATCGGGAACCGGAGGGTCACGCTGCAGCTGCGGCTGACCCTCGTGCCGGCAGAGGACGATCAATGAGCGAAGGCCCCGTTCTCCCCGCGGATCAGGAGCTCTTCAAGCTCAACGAGGTGTGTAAGCTGGCCAACGTGCAGCCCTACATGCTGCGCTACTGGGGCACCGAGTTTCCTCAGCTGGACGCCAGCAAGAGCGGTACCGGCCAGCGCCTCTACTCCCGGGCCCAGGTGGAGTTGATCCTCGAAGTGCGCCGCCTCCTCTTCGACGAGGGGTTGACCATCGCCGGTGCCCGCAAGAAGATCGCGCCGTTGACAGAGTCCATGGAAATTCCACAGAACGAGGATCTCCCCGAAGAGGTTCGGCCTGCCAGGCGGAGTGGCAAGCCGAGGTCCCGGCGGACGAAGGGCGCCCGGCAGGTTGACAAGGACGAGGGGGAACGCGTACAACGTCTCCTGCTCCTGCTGCGGGAGGTTCGGGACGAGATCTCGGGTGTGCTCTCGCGGATCGAAGGAGCCGAATGATCAGGGTCGGGACGTAGCGCAGCCTGGTAGCGCACCTGAATGGGGTTCAGGGGGTCCGGAGTTCAAATCTCCGCGTCCCGACCATTTTGAAAAGAGCCGCCGCCTGAACGGGCGGCGTTTTTCGTGGGACGAGGTCGGGCGAGGCGGTGACGC
>JAADFK010000056.1 GCA_013152925.1 Acidobacteriota bacterium
CCGGTACTTCCGATCTCTGGTGCGGCAGTCTCGTGGCAGCAGGATGGCAGCGATTGAAGAGTCCTTGATGCATCGCCTCGACGGCAGCGTGGTGCCGGGCCTCGAGGAGGCCGCGAGGGAGCTGTTCCTGGCGCCTCGTGCCGCGGGATTGGTGGGTTGAGAGGGGGAACAAGACAGCGTCCCCTTTTCTTCAGTGGGCGGCTGGTGGGGTCGCGGGGTACGACCCGCGGCTGCCAATGCCGTCATTCCCGTGGTTCGGTGGAATTGTGGTGCCTGGGGGCCGTAGGGTTGGGCGTGTGAGAATCTTCGTGGAGGCATGCTCGATGGAGCCGTGGCTGGTGGGTGTTGTGGTGGGGATCGTCGTGGTGGTCGTGGGTGGGCTCGGCATGGCCTTCGCGGCCCGGCGGCGACGGGCGGTGCGGACGCGGGAGCTGGTCACGGTGTGGGGATCGGGCCCACCGGCTGGACGGCGGCATGGGGGGTGGAAGGTCCTCATGGAGGTTCGAGGGCAGGAGACGGCCGACGGTGCCTACCGGCTGGACCGGCAGACGTGGAGCGATCTCGACCTCGACGCTGTCTTTTCGAGGATGGGCCACTGTGTGTCGAAGCCTGGCTCCCAGGTGCTCTACGTCATGTTGCACGAACCCCTGCTGGACGAGCAGCGGCTCCGGCAACGATGGGCGGTGATCGACGAGCTCCGGCGCGACGCCGGGCTCCGGACGGAGGTGGGACTGGCGTTGTGGCCACTGGGTTCGGGGGGCTCCGAGGCCCTCGCGGAGCTCCTGTGGCGGCCCCTGCCGGACAGGGGCCCCGAGGGCCGTGCGGCGCCGTTACTTGCCTTGGCCGCCGTAGCGGTGACGGGCGGCGTCGTGCTGGGGCAGCTCCCCGCCGTCATGCTGCTCGGAGTCTTTGTGCTCAACACGGTGCTGCACTTCCTCAACAGGCGACGGACCGAGGGGCTCCCCGTGGATCGGCTGGCCGTGCTGGCCGGGGTCATTGCGCGTCTGGCCGACCTCGAAGTGGACCGCCTGGGATCTGCCGGTCTCGCCGTCAAGGAGAACGCCGTTCTCGCACGGAGGATTCAGCGGCGGCTCGGGCCGCTGCTGGTGGACGACGGCCTGGGGCTCGTGCAGTACCTCAAGATCTTCTTCCTCGTGGAGGTGATGGCGTACGGCGCCGTGGTGCGGCTGCTCGAAAGCTTCCGGCAGAGGTTCCAGAGCCTCCTGCTGGCCGTTGGGGAGGTCGATGCCCTGCGCGCCATGGCGTCGTACTTTGATGGCTGCCCCGTCCACTGCGAGCCGGAGCACCGGGCTCCACGGGCCGCCTGGGAGGTGCGCGGCCTGGTCCACCCGCTGCTCGAGGATCCCGTTCCCTACGATTTCGCCATGGGCCGGGGCAAGGTCCTGGTGACGGGCTCCAACATGTCCGGCAAGACCACCTTCCTCAAGGCGCTGGGTGTCAACGCCGTGCTGGCCCAGGTGTGCC
Organism: Acidobacteriota bacterium; assembly: GCA_013152925.1. Classification (GTDB taxonomy): domain Bacteria; phylum Acidobacteriota; class Thermoanaerobaculia; order Thermoanaerobaculales; family Sulfomarinibacteraceae; genus JAADFK01. The sequence continues at coordinate 1,486 of JAADFK010000056.1, forward strand.
ACCGGGCGCTGGCGGCGTCCTATGCGTTGCCGCTGCTCCGGGCGGTCACCTCCATCGGACGCGCGGACAACCTGGTCGAGGGGAAGAGCTACTACATGGCGGAGGTGGAGTCCGTGGAGCGGATCGTCCGTGCCGCGGACCAATCGGAGCCCCACCTCATGCTCCTGGACGAGATCTTCCGCGGCACCAACACCGTGGAGCGGATCGCAGCGGGCTTCGGAGTCCTCTCGTACCTGGCCCGGGGGCGGCACCTGGTGTTCGTGGCCACCCACGACGGCGAGCTCGTGGAGCTCCTCGAGGAACGGTACGACGCCTGTCACTTCTCGGAGACGGTGGGGGAGGACGGGCTTTGCTTCGACTACACCATCCGCCCGGGACCGTCGACCCGGAGCAACGCCCTGGCGTTGCTCGAGCTGGCGGGCTTTCCTTCCGAGGTGACTCGCCGGGCGGCCGAGCACCTTCGGTGAGCCGGGCGGCGCACGGGGGGTCTCCAGGACCCACGGATCCGCCGGGAGGCTCCAGGCGTCGTGGGGAGGCTCCGTGGCCGGCACGGTCTCGTGGGCCGTCTCCCGGCGCGGGGGAAGGTACAAAGGCGTGCAGAATGCACCCGGCGTTGGCAGGATGGATTGATGAAGAGCTTCGATGGTCGTCGATCGTCACCCGGTTCATCGCCCGGCGAAGGTCAGGAGGTTCGTCCAAAGCCGAGAAGGCCGGTTGCGGTTGTTCTTCCTTCCTTCGTGCTCCCCCGATCTCGAACCCGACGAGCGTGTTTGGAATCACGTGAAGCGGCATCAGATTGGCAAGAAGCTCGTCGCCGGTCCGGACCACCTGAAGAAGCTGGTGATCTCTGCTCTTCGGCGCCTGCAGAAACTCCAGGACGTGGTCTCTGGATCCTTCATGGAACGTCATGTCCGGTGCTCGCTCCAAGATCCCCCACCGTCGGGTGCCGTAGGCACGCCCCGGTGCCGATCATCGGACCTGACATGTTCGCCCGTGCTCCAAATCGGGTACAACACGACAACCTGCTCACGGCAGGATCTTGACATGGCCTCCCGAAACACCAATAATGTTGCCGTTGATTCGACACAATTCAGTGGGTTCAGCGACCGTACCGGAGGCCGGTTATGAAGAGTGCGAACAGAAGGCTCACGCTGTTCAGAGTCGCAGCGCTACTCCTGGCTGCGGTCTTGGCGGGTGGGTGCTCGACGACGGTTCAGCACAGCGGCTTCTCCCAGCTCACCAGCGCGATGCAGGAGCTTCGGGAGGGGACGGATCGAGCGATCAAACACAACGAAGAGATCAGCCGTGAGCGCTTCATTCTCGAAGTTGCGGAAGCCAGCCTGCGCGACAACGGAGCGAACGCGGTCACCAACCTGCTCATCGGGAGCAAGCCGGGGGAACCGTTCTCCTGGAAGATGGATGAGCTTCCACTGTTCATGGCGTCACGGCGGTTCCGGGCCGGAGTCTACGCGCTGAACTCGGCTCTCATCGCCTACTCAGAGCTGCTGAGCAGCCTGGCAAGCCCGGAGCTCATATCCACTGCGGAGCTCGAGGCGGAGGCACAGGACCTCAACGCCAAGCTCCGGGCTGCCGTGGACATGCTCGGGGTGAACAGCAGTAACGAGAAGCTGGCACTATTCTCAACAACCGCCATCGAAATGGCACGCGCCTATCTTGAGCGGCGGCGCCGGAGCCAGCTGCGGAAAGTGCTCGACGAGAACCAACCGCTGATTGACCAGCTGGCCGGCAGACTCCAGAATGCCATGGGGATTGCGGCCCGGAGCTTGCGGCAGGACTATGAGGAGCGAAGCCAGAGGCTTGCTGAGGACCTCTTGCCCGGCTCCTCAACTGCGTTGAGCGACCGCACGAAAGCCGTGAGGCGCTTGGTCGATCTCGACGAGACCTATATCCGGGATCTGGCCATCCTTGAGGCACTGAATGCGTCGTATGGGGCGCTCCCGGCAGCTCACCGCGAGCTGCGGCGGGCCATCGTCGAGCCCGGCGCAAGCCTGGCCTCTATCGAGGGAATCCTGGAGAACGGCAAGCGGCTGTCTCAACTCTACGAGAAGCTGAAGGCGGACGGTGACAAGCAATAGGGAAACCTGCTGTCGTTCGAGGGGAGATGATCATGTCAGTTTCATCCGAGCAGAAAGAGGCGCTCATCGACGAGCTCTTCGTGACCAAGCGCAAGGCTCACAAGGCGTACATTGTCTTGCGTTTTCAAGGACGTGAGGAAGACGCAGCAAGGGTCAAGGACAGGGCAGACCAGCTCGCGAAGAAGATCGACCGGTTGTTGTCACGTCTCATGACTGACTGGTGCGCGTCGGCCGAGGAGGGGATCGCTTCGCTAAGAAAGGCCAACCACGATCTCCAGAGGGCGATCAGACAGATCAAGAACGGCGTCGCCGTAACAACGCGGGTCGTCAAGGTGCTCGGTGTCCTCGACGAGGTGATCGGTTGGGCAGGAAAGCTCGTCACCTAAGGGCCAGCAACTGTTGAAAGCACCTCGCATCGCTCACCAGCCTTGCCCGGTAACGCCCCTGCCCCAACGCCCGTACGCTCCCCGCCGCCGGTTCACACCACGGGCCGCCCGCCGCTGGAGGCTCCGCATCGGCCGGTCCAGGGGTACCCGGCCCACCCGTGCCGCCAGGTGGCAGTGGCTCCCCATCAGGCACCAGGCGAACACTGTCAGGCCGTCCCGCTCAACCACGTCCGCAAGAAGGTGCCGGAACCCGGCCGCCCCGCTCTCCTCCTCGAACACGCGCTCCCCTCGTGCAAGCCGTTGTACGCGTGAAACACCGCACCCTCGAAATGAACCCGCGGCAATCGAACCATTCCGCCACCTTCAACTCCTTCAGTGCCATAACGCCGCAGCTACATGACCGGCACGTTTCCGTTTGCGTTCCTGGAAGCGAGGGAACCGGGAACGCGCCGCCAGGTGTCCGCTGCCGTGCAGCAGAAGGCTCGTCCATCATCCGAGCCGGTGCTTCCGCCGGAGGATCGTGATGGCTTCATGGCTTCCACCTCGCCGCCTGAGGCCAGGCGGGTGCGGCGCACGCCACCCTCCAGGGACCGTCGCTACCAGAGTGCCGGATAGGATGGGTAGAAGAGCGGATCCCCGGTGACGTTGTCCACGATCGAGACGTACGCCAGCAACGGCGGAACCGGAGAATCCAGTGCAACAAACGAGAGCGACAGCTCCCGCGGCGCCCAGAGCTCCCGGGCCAGGGCGTGGTCGAGCTGGCGAAGGGAACGGGCCGGCACGGTCCACTCCGAGAGAGCGGGGTTCCCGCTCCCAGACCAGCTCAGGTGCGCAGGAGCGTTCGAGAGGTTGACGATCCCGACGCTGGTACGGAAGCCGGACGCCGGGTCATCCTCCACGGGCAAGCCGATCCACCTGCCCTCCCCGGACGCGACGCCGGTCAGGGGAACGGCAGCCACGACCTGGCCGTAGCTCCCATGACCGGAGGTCGTGTAGGTGCGGCTCATCACCGCCACGGCCCCCTGCGACGGCGCCACGAGGAGCGTCCCCTTGTCACCCGTTCCCAGGAGGCTCGCCACAACGTCCGGGTACCGTGCCGCGGCGCCGGGCGCCAGCTCCAGCTCCGGCGAGGTGACAACCGGCGCGGCTCCATCGGCCGGCCGGTACTCCACACGGAAACGGGCCTCCTGCTCACCGGTGTTGACGACCTCGAGGTCGGTTCGCCACAGGGTCTGGTTGTAGCCCGGGAGGTGCACGGCCACCGGCACCACCAGCGGTCTCTCGCTGGCACGAGCGGCAAGCACCGTCATGGGGTCGCCGCTGGTGTTGTCGATCACCGAGGCGAAGGCAAGGCAGCGCGGGTTCGGCCTCTCTGTGGTGGCCGGAAAGATCACCCGCACCCAGGCGTTCTCCACCGGCCCCTGGGCAACCAGGGAAAGGAAGCGGGTCAGCATGGTGTAGCTGTACGGCGCCAGGCCGATTTCCCGCGAGGCGAGGAGGCGGCCGAGCGTGTCCCGCACCTCCACCCGGGCGGTCAGGTCCGTTGCCTCGGCGTTGACCAGCCCCAGGTCGGTCCTGAACCCCGGTCCCTCGCGCAGGCCGAGCAGATCCTGCACCGGCCGCAACGCGTCCGTGTCGACCACGGGAACGAGCTGGCCGTAGCTTCCCCGCCCGTCGGCCGCCGCCGTGAAGGTGCGCGACCATCCCGCCAGCGGCTTGCTGGAACGGATCAGCACCGCGCCTGCCTCCCCGGTCACCAGGAACGTCTCCCGGACCACGTCGCCAAGGTGCAGCACGCCGGTCTCGTCGAGCATGACGCGACGCCGGCTGGCCTCGGCGGCCGCTTTGCCGGAGCGGAGCAGGAAGAGATCGGCGCCGGAAGCCCCCCACACATCGAGGGCCACCGTCAGATCGCTCCGCCAGCGGGTCCCGTTGAGGCCGTCGAGGTGGGCCGCGGCAGGGACCAGGTAGGTATGCGCGATCGGCTCGCCAAGACCCGGCGGCGGACCCTGCCGGGCCGCCAGCAGCCCCCGCCTGCCCAGCAACCATGGGACGCGGCTCACCGTCGTCACGTGATCGGCGCGGAGATTCGTGAGCATTCGATCGCCCCACGCCAGGCCGTCCGGGCTGACCTCGAGCGTGCACGTCCAGCTTCCGTGCCAGGGCTGGAACAACGAGGAGCGCCAGCCCGTCTCCGGGAGGGCCAGGAACGCATCGCCGGACCACGCGGCATCTACCGCTACCCTGCGGGAGCCTTGCCGGGTCCATGTCGTCCCGTCGGTGCTCGAGTAGACCCCGGGCGAGCCCGCCACCACCCATCGCCGTCCGTTCCAGGCGACGCCGGAGAAGCTCCTGCCCGGGTGCTCCGCCGCGAGGTACGACTCATGCCAGGCGCCGCTCCGGCGTCCGCTTGCGACCAATCCGTGCCAGCCCCCGGCGACGCAGAGGCCGTCCGCGTTGCACGCAATGCGGCGGAGCCCGGCGCCGACGGTGGCCACCCGACTCCAGGATTCCCCGTCCTCGCTCCACCACACGGCGCCCCCGGGCCCTCCGGGCGCTCCACCGGTGGCCATGATCCCCCCTCCGTTCATCGCCAGCGCGGTGATGGTCGCACCTCCCGGGGCCGGCACGGAGCGCCAGAGGAGCCCGTCGGAGCTGCTCAACAGGACGGTACCCGCTGCGGCCAGGAAGCGCTCGCCGGTCCACACGACGTCGGTGATCTCGCACACGCCGCCCGGCACGGGAACCTGTCGCCAGGCCTGTCCGTCCTCGCTCACCAGCACGGGCGCCATCCCGGGAAGCCAGGCCGATCCCACCGCCACCCAGCGGCTCCCCGAAGAGGCAACCCTGACCAGGTCCGGCTCCCCGGCCGTGTGGACCACATTCCAGCTCGACCCGTCCAACCGGACCACCGTGTCCTGTTCGCCGAAGCCGAAGAGCCCTCCGTCCGTGATCTTCGCCAGCGCGCCGAGATCCATGCAGACACGATGCTCGTCCGTCAGCGGCGCCCAGTGCACACCGTCGGCGCTCTTCCAGCTCCCGCTGGCGCCCACGGCCAC
>JAADFK010000057.1 GCA_013152925.1 Acidobacteriota bacterium
GGCCACGTCCTCGGTGTCGCGCACCGCGCGGTCCGCCCTCGCCAGCAACTCGCCGGCCTCCGCGTCCTTACCCATGTCCTGGAGGTTGATCCGGACGTTCATGGCCGCTCCCAGGGCCGAGGCCCGCGCCATGGCCGCACCCACCGCGGCGTCCGAGAGCGAGGCCTTCATCGCGATCTCCGCCACCCGGCCGCAGAGCTCCGCAATGCGTGGGCAGGCCTCGGCCACGGATAGAGGCACCCTGGCGGCGCCCAGGGTCGCATCCCGGATCGCCTCGTCCTTGCCTGGACCGCTGAGCTTGTTGGCCGCCATCAGCCGCTGGAACGACCAGGTGTCCTCGTCGATGGCGTCGAGCAGCTGCTGCTTGAGCCGTTGTCCTTCCACGGCCACCTTTTCGAGCTCCTCACGTACGGCGGCAAAGGCGCCCTTGGGGTGGGCCAGGTTGGCCACCATGGCCGCCAGGGCCGCGCCCAGCGCTCCGGCCAGGGCGGCCACCGAACCTCCGCCCGGCGCCGCCGAGTCCCGCGAGGTCTCGTCGGCGAACTCCTGGAGCGACATGGAGGCCAGCGGCCGCTCGGGCGCCAGGATGTATTCGATGACCCGTTCCTTCGGATCGAACTCGCTGACCTCCTCGAGCCCGAGGCTCTTCACCGCCGTGTGAACCACGTCCTTCTCGGGCACGCCGGGAGACCGGCCCATCCGCTCGAGGTAGTGGATGCCGGCGTCGAGGATCGACTGACGGGGCACGAGCCCCACGAGCTCCGATCCCGTCACCCGCATCCCCCGGGCCCTGGCCCGCTCGTCGCAGGCGTCGAAGGCCACGTGGACCGGCGTCACGTCCAGGTCGATCAGGTTCATGGAGACCTGGGCGCAACCGTACTCGGGGATGTACCAGCCGACGCCGCGCACCGCCTTGAGGAGGCCCGGCTTCTGGACCTTCTTGCCGTCGGGGCCGGGCACCATGCGCCCCTTCTCCCGGACGTCGAAGGCCACACGATTGGCCCAGCGCTTGTCGGTCACGTTGAGGTTGACGTTGTAGGCCACCAGGAACTTGCGCGCTCCGATGGTCACGGCCCCGAAGCCGGGCACAAACTCGGCGGGGCCGTAATCGGGCGCCCACTCGGGCTTGGCCAGCTTCTCGGGCAACGCCTCGTACTCCCCCACCCGGATATCCGCCAGGGAACGCCGCTCGGGCCGCGTGGCGGCAAACTCGTAGAGGTAGACGGGAAGCCCAAGCTCCTCGCCCACCCGCTTGCCCAGCCGGTGGGCCAGCTTGACGCACTCGTCCATGGTGATCCCGGAGACCGGCACGAAGGGCACCACGTCCACAGCGCCCTGCCGGGAATGGGCCCCGGTGTGCTCCCGCATGTCGATCAGCTCGTGGGCCCTGGCGATCAGCTGATAGGCTCCCTCCACCACAGCCTCGGGCTCCCCGACGAAGGTGATCACCGTGCGGTTGGTCTCCTTGCCGGGATCGACGTTGAGCAGCCGTACGCCCGGCACCGAGGCCGCCGCCTGGGCCACCGCCTCGTAGATCTCGGGCCGCCGGCCCTCCGAGATGTTGGGAACGCACTCGACGACGCGCATGGTCACCTCCTTGCGAAGCCGGATCTTACCGTGGGCCGGACGGGCTGTCCACGGTACCCTCCGCCGCCACCTGGGCCGAGACCGGCACAGCCGGGGGACACAGACGCTGGTGCACTCGATGCGTCCCGGCCGTCAGGCCGAACCGGCACCGATAGCCTCGAGGTCCGCACGGACCATCATGCGAACGAGCTCCTCGAAGCTGACTTTCGGCTTCCACCCCAGCTCCTCGCGGGCGCGGGACGGATTCGCCAGGAGCTCGTCCACCTCTGCGGGACGGAAGTAGGCGGGGTCCACGGCGACGCGGACCGCACCGCTTTTCACGTCCCGGCCGATCTCGTCCGTGCCCCCGCCCTCCCACGCGATCTCCACACCGACCTCGGCAAAGGCACGCTCGGCGAGCTCCCGCACCGAATGCGCCTCCCCCGTACCGACCACGTAGTCCCGGGGCGTCTCCACCTGGAGCATCCGCCACATGGCATCCACGTAGTCGCCGGCGAAACCCCAGTCGCGCCGCGCCTCCAGGTTCCCGAGCGCCACCGATTCCCGCCGGCCCGCGGCGATCTCGGCCACGGCGCGGGTGATCTTCCGCGTGACGAAGTTCTCGCCACGGCGCGGCGATTCGTGGTTGAAGAGGATGCCGTTGGCCGCGAAGAGGCCGTAGGCTTCCCGGTAGTTGACGGTGGCCCAAAAGGCATACATCTTGGCGACGGCGTAGGGGGATCGTGGGTGGAACGGGGTCGTTTCCGACTGGGGAACCTCCTCGGCCTTGCCGAAGAGCTCCGACGAGGAGGCCTGGTAGAAGCGCGCCCCGGGCGTCACGGCCCGCACGGCCTCCAGCAGGCGCACGACCCCGAGCCCCGTCACGTCGCCGGTGTAGGTGGGCATCCGGAAGGAGATCCCCACGTGAGACTGGGCCGCCAGGTTGTAGACCTCGTCGGGCCGAGTCTCCCGCAGCACGCCGGCCAGGGATTCCGTATCGCCCAGGTCGCCGTAGTGGAGGTGGAAACGCCGCCGCAGCTTCGGATCCGCCCGCAGATGGTCGATCCGCCCCCGGTTGAAGGTCGAGGCCCGCCGCACCAGCCCGTGCACCTCGTAGCCCTTCCCGAGCAGCAGCTCGGCCAGGTACGACCCGTCCTGGCCCGTCACGCCGGTGATCAGTGCCCGCTTCATGGCGTCATTGTAGCCCGTTCTCATCCGGAAATCCGGAGTCGTGCGGCGCGGACGGTGAGACCCGAACGGGCGGCCATCCCGCCACCCGGAAAGGGCGGAGCTTCCCGCGGGGGTGCATTCGGGCAGGTTGTGCGGCGCCACGGAGACCCGGCGCTGCAATTACCCCGCGCGCCGCTTCGCACGGAGAGTCGCCTGGCGGGCCTGCGGCATCAGCGCCGGGGTTTCTCGCCGGAGCCCTGCGGCTCGGTGCCCTCCTGCGCCGGCCTCGCGCGGGCCAGGGCGAGGCACAGGCGGCGAAGCTCCTCCACGCGGCGGAGCCGCCGGGTAACGGCCTCCGGCGAGAGGTCAATCCTCGTCCTCGTGGTCTTCGAGCCAGGAGATGTCATCGTTGTCCACTCCACTTCCACGAAGCAGCTTGAGCTGCCTCAGCGCCTTCCTGGAAACGACCCACAAGGTGCCTCCCTGCCACGCCAGGCGCCGACGATCCTCGAACAGGGCATCCAGAGCCGGGGACGACGGCACGAGGAGGTCGATGCTCAGCACCTCCCCCGTCTGCGGGTCCGCCCGCGAGACCCTCCGGATCTCGAGCCCGACGTTCCCGAGGCGCATCGGCAAGGCATCGATGGTGAAGCCAAGCCCATGCAGCGCGGTGATCGCCTCGGCTGCTTGCCGGGGCCGCACCAGAAGATCGATGTCCACGGTGGCGCGAACGCGTCCATACACGGCCATGGCGAGTCCGCCACACAGGGCATAGTCGATGCTCTCGCGCTCCAGAGCGGCAACGACCTTCGCCAGCTCGTCGATCAGGTCCCCGGCCATCGACCAAGGGTACCATCCCGCCCCTGGCACCTCCCCTACCGCTCGGTGCGGTAGTTGGGGGCCTCCTTGGTAATGACCACGTCGTGGGCGTGGCTCTCCCGGAGGCCGGCGCCGGTGACCTTGATGAAGCGGGCCCGGGTGTGGAGATCCTCGAGAGAGGCGCAGCCGGCCAGGCCCATGCCGGCACGAAGGCCGCCCACGAGCTGCACCAGCTGGTTGGAGAGGGGTCCCTTGAAGGGGACCATGCCCTCGATCCCCTCGGGCACGAGCTTCTCCAGGTTCGCGTCCTCCTGGAAGTAACGGTCGCGGCTGCCGTAGGAATCCTTCATGGCGCCGAGAGACCCCATGCCGCGGTACGATTTGAAGGTGCGGCCCTGGTACAGGATCTGCTCGCCGGGCGACTCCTCGACGCCGGCGAAAAGCGAGCCGATCATGACCACGTCCGCACCGGCCGCCAGGGCCTTGGTGATGTCGCCGGAGAATCGAATCCCACCGTCCGCGATGACGGGGATGCCGGCCTCGCGGGCCGCCTGCGCGCAGGCCTGGATGGCGGTCACCTGGGGCATGCCGGCGCCCGTGACCACCCGGGTGGTGCAGATGGATCCTGGGCCGATGCCGACCTTGACGGCATCGGCCCCGGCGGCGATCAGGTCGGCGGTTCCCTCGGCCGTGGCCACGTTGCCGACAACCAGCGGCACGTCGGGGAAGGCCGACTTGATGCGTTCGGCCGCCTCGAGCACGCCCCGGGAGTGGGCATGGGAGCTGTCCAGGCAGAGCACGTCCACGTGCCGCTCCACCAGCGCGTGACACCGCTCCTCCAGATCAGCGCCGACACCAACCGCGGCGGCCACCCGGAGCCTGCCGAGCTCGTCCTTGCACGCCAGCGGGTACTCCTGGGCCTTCTTGATGTCCTTGACGGTGATCAGGCCCTTGAGGTTTCCCTCGCCGTCCACCACCAGGAGCTTCTCGATGCGATGCCGGTGGAGGAGGGCCTTGGCCTCCTCAAGCGTCGTCCCAACGGGAGCGGTCACCAGCTCCTCCCGGGTCATGAAGTCGGTGATGGGCCTTTCAAACTCCGAGCAGAAGCGGAGGTCCCGGTTGGTCAGGATCCCCTTGAGCTGACCGTGCTCGTCCACCACGGGCAGGCCGGAGATCCGGTACCGCGCCATGACTTCGAGGGCCTCGCGAACGAGCTGGTCCGGGTGGATGGTCACGGGGTCGACGATCATGCCGGACTCGGAGCGCTTGACCTTGTCCACCTCCTCGGCCTGCCGCTCGATGGTCATGCTCTTGTGAATGACGCCGAGGCCCCCGTGCTGCGCCATGGCGATGGCCATGTTGGCCTCGGTCACCGTGTCCATGGCCGCCGAGATGATGGGGATGTTGAGGGAGATGCCGGTCCGGGTCATCCGGCTGCGCACGTCCACGTGATTGGGATGAACCTCCGACCTGGACGGCACGAGGAGAACGTCATCGAAGGTCAGGCCGGTGGGGATTCCCTGGTCCATGGCTCAGCTCCCGGTCCGCGCGGCCCTGCCGCAGCAGTTCTTGTATTTCTTGCCGGAGCCGCAGGGACAGGGATCGTTCCGGCCGATCTTGGGCTGGCTCCGGCGAACCGTGGTCGGCTTGACGGGGCCCACGGGGTTGTTGGCCACCTGCTCCTGTTGAGCCCGGGCCTTCTCCATGGCCGCGGCCCTGGGATGCGAGAGAGTCGTCTGCCGCTGCCGCCGCTTGACCGGCATTTCCTCGACCGGCTCGGCGTGGAACAGGAAGGCGATTACGTGGTCCTCGACGCGCTCCCACATCTCCTCGAAAAGAACGTACGACTCGCGCTTGTACTCCACCAACGGGTCGCGCTGGCCGTACGCACGCAGGCCGATCCCCTCGCGTAGATGGTCCAGGGCCAGCAGGTGGTCCTTCCACAGGCGGTCCAGCGTGTCCAGAAGGATGAACTTCTCGAGCTTGGCGAACTCCTCGTCCCCGAAGCGCTCCACCCGCGTCATGTAGTGGCTGCGCGCCGCCTCGAGAAGGGTCTCCTGGAGCTCATCCCGGTTGATGGTCTCCCAGTCGATCCCCTGCTCCTTGACGGAGATGCCGAAGTAGCGGGCGAAGTCTTTCTCCACTCCCCCGGTATCCCAGTCCGCCGGATCGGCGTCCTCGGGGCAACGCGCCTCCACGACCTGTTCGACGATCTCGCCGACGACCCGAAGGATGTAGTCACGCCCCTCCTTGCCCTCGAGAATCTGGCGGCGAAGCGTGTAGACGGCCTCGCGCTGCCGGTTCATGACGTCGTCGTATTCCAGGAGGTGCTTGCGCATCTCGAAGTTGCGGGTCTCCACCTGCTTCTGGGCCCGCGCGATGGATTTGCTGACCATCTTGGACTCGATGGGCTCCCCTTCCTCCATGCCCAGCTTGTCCATCATCTTGCGCACCCAGTCCGAGGCGAAGATGCGCATCAGGTCGTCCTCGAGGGAGAGGAAGAACCGGGTGGCGCCCGGATCGCCCTGGCGGCCCGAACGGCCCCGCAGCTGGTTGTCGATACGGCGCGACTCGTGGCGTTCGGTGCCCACGATGTAGAGGCCGCCCGCCTCGAGCACCTTGTCCCGCTCCTCCGCGCAGAGCTTCCGGTACTTCTCCAGGGCCTTCTCGTAGGCCTGGGGATCCTCCGACGGGTTGGCCTCCGCGAGCGCCAGCCCCTCGGGGTTGCCGCCGAGAACGATGTCCGTGCCGCGGCCCGCCATGTTGGTGGCGATGGTGACGGCACCGAGACGCCCCGCCTGGGCGACGATTTCGGCCTCCTTCTCGTGGAACTTGGCGTTGAGCACCACGTGAGGGATCTTGCGCCGTTTGAGCAGCTTGTCCAGCTTCTCGGACTTCTCGATGGACACCGTGCCGACCAGCATCGGCTGCCCGATCTTGTGGGCGCGCTCGATCTCGTCCACAACCGCCTGGAACTTCTCCCGCTCGGTCTTGTACACCACGTCCGGATGGTCCAGGCGGACCATGGGTTTGTTGGTCGGAATGACCACGACCTGAAGGTTGTAGATCTTCTCGAACTCCTCGGCCTCCGTCTCGGCCGTACCGGTCATGCCGGCCAGCTTGTCGTACATGCGGAAGTAGTTCTGCAGCGTGATCGTCGCGAGCGTCTGGTTCTCCGACTGGATCTTGACTCGCTCCTTGGCCTCGACAGCCTGGTGCAGGCCATCGGACCAGCGCCGGCCCGGCATCAGGCGACCCGTGAACTCGTCGACGATCAGGATCTCCCCGTCCTTGACGATGTAATGGTGGTCCCGCTGGAAGAGGGCGTGAGCCTTGAGGGCCTGGTTGACCGCGTGCAGGATATCGATATTGTTGGGGTCGAAAAGGTTTTCCACGTTGAGGAGCTTCTCGGCCTTGGCGACGCCCTCCTCCGTCAGGGAGGCGGACTGGGCCTTCTCGTCGACGATGTAATCCCCCGTCGTCGTCTTGTTGCCGTGCTTGTCCTCGATCTCCTCACCCTTGACCAGCTTGGGGATGATGGCGTCCACCTTGTAGTAGAGATCGACGGAGAGCTCCGAGGGGCCGGAGATGATCAGCGGCGTTCTCGCCTCGTCGATCAGGATGGAGTCCACCTCGTCGACGATGGCGTAGAAATGGCCGCGCTGCACCATCCGGCCCAGGTCGAACTTCATGTTGTCGCGGAGGTAGTCGAACCCGAACTCGTTGTTGGTACCGTAGGTGATGTCGGCGGCGTAGGCCTCCTTGCGCTCCAGATCGTCCATGGTGTTCTGGATGCAACCGACGCTGAGACCCAGAAAACGGTAGATCTTGCCCATCCAGTCGGCGTCACGGCGTGCCAGGTAGTCGTTGACGGTCACCACGTGGACGCCCCGTCCCGTCATGGCGTTGAGCGTCACCGGGAGGGTCGCCACCAGGGTCTTGCCTTCACCGGTCTTCATCTCCGCGATCTTCGCCTGGTGGAGCACGATCCCGCCCACCAGCTGCACATCGAAGTGGCGCATTCCCAGGGTTCGCTTGGAAGCCTCGCGCACCATGGCGAAGACCTCGACAAGCTCGCGGTCCAGCACCTCCTGGGTGAAGGTCCAGCGGCGCCGGCCGTCCTCGGGGAGATCCTGCATCTGTTCCGCCACACGTTGACGGATCCTGGCGAACCGTTCCCTGATCTCCTCGTCGGGGAGGGCCTCCATCTCCGGCTCGAGATCGTTGATCGCGGCCACCAGGGGCCGCAACTTCTTGATGTCCCGTTCATGCTTGGTCCCGAAGACCTTGTCGAATGCTTTCTCGATTACGTTCATCCCGACCTCGATGGTCCTATGGCGAAAGGCCGGGGCAGGCCCCGGCTCCTTGGATCACGCCATGTGGATCTGCCCTCAGTAGGCGTTGAGTATGTAGTACAGGGGGTTGACCGCCGCTCCGTCCACGTGGACCTCGTAGTGCAAGTGGGGCCCTGTGGAGCGGCCCGTGCTGCCGACCCTCCCGATGACGTCCCCCCGGTGCACCCGGTCCCCCGGCGCCACACCGATGGAGCTGAGATGGCCGTACACCGTCACGACACCAAAACCATGGGAAATTCGAATCTCCCGCCCGAAGCCCCGCTGGCGGCCCGTGAAGGTCACCACGCCGTCCGCCGGGGCCATGACCGGCGTCCCGCGGCGCGCCGAGATATCGATGCCCCGGTGGTAGGCCGGCCGGCCGGTGAAAGGATCCCGGCGCCGGCCGAAGCCGTCCGTCAACACACCGATCACCGGCGCGATGCTCGGGGTCGCCGCCAGCCGGCCTCCCCGCGCATTCAACTGCCGTTCCACCGCATCCAGGTTCTTGGCAATCCACTGTTCCTGGAACCTCAGCTCCTCCGGCTTCTCCGGAACCCGCTTGTACGGCCCGCCGCGGCCGGTGTGCGCCTCACTCTCCGACTCACCTGGCAACGTCTCGCCGGCGTCGCTCATTCCCGCGGCCAGCGCGAGACTGGAGGTCCGCCGTTCGAACTCCTCGAGCCGGCCTTGGATATCGGTTACCGTCGTCTTGAGCTCCTCGTTGACCTTCTGGAGCTCCCGGTTCTCGGCTCGCAGCCGCTTGGCCTCGGCCTTCCGGCTGACGGCGCTCCCGGTGTAGACGATGGCGACAATGGAAAGAATGACCCCGAGAACGACGGCTGTGACGGCGGCGATGGCGGCTCGCGTGGAGAAGGAGAACTTGACGAACTTGGCCTTGCTATGGGGCACGATGATGATCGTGTTGAGCCTGCGCGCCATGATCTTCGAACCCTCCTCCAGAGATGAAGCCACACCGCCGCTGTCCGGTTGCGGGCGGGAAGATTGTCCCATCACACCCCGTCCCATGTCAAATCACCCGGGCGTTGGGCACGATCCAATCTCAGCGCTCCTGCATCATTTCAGGAATGGCTCGCATCGAGCCGGCTGACGAACGGTTCGTAGGTCATGAAGTCGGCGTGGTGGACGATCCACGCCTCGGTCGTCCTGGCCACCATGTTCCCCTCTCCGGCGTGGGTGGCGACGATGTGACAGACCGCATCGGGCAGGCCGGCCTCCATGGCCAGGGCTACGCCGGTGAACGGATGCCTGAGGTACCTGCCCCGCATGCTTTGCCGGGTGCCCCCGGTGCCGTCCCCCTCGTACTCCAGGAGCTTCCCCACGTCCGCGAGGATCGCCCCTGCGATCAGCGTGTCCATGTCCACCGGGAGCGCCTCCCCGAAGAGCTCCCGGATGGACAGCCCGGACTGGCGGGCCACGTGGACCACGAGGCGCTTGTGGGCCAGGAAGCTCACAGGACAATCCGGCACCTTGAGCGTGAACGGGATCCGCGAGAGGTCCTCGGGCTCCAGGGGCGAGCGTTCGAACGCCCGGACCCAGCACGCTGTCACCTTCTCCCGGAGCCCATCGTTTTCGATCCACTCGAGCTCCGGCCAGATCCGTTCGACCTCGTCCCGCAACGTCATGGTTTCCCCCCTTCCGCGCTCGTCGCCACCACGGCCTGGGCATCGGAAAAGCGCAACGGCGCCCCACAGGGCACCCTGCGCGCCCCGCCGCGTCCGCGGATCATTTCGAGCAGCCAGGCCTCTTCCCGCTGCCGCTGCCGGTGCAGCTCGCCTCCGGCCCGGGGCGCCGCGATGCAGAACACGACCTCGCCGCCTCCGGACGTTCGAAAGCTCCCCGCCAGGACCGCGACGCCGCCATCGGTGTCCGCGAGCGTTCCCGACTTCACGACGACCGCCCGGGCCAGCTCTCCCTCTCTCAGGGCAGGGAACATCCTGGGGATCGGCCCCGGGTCGCACCCCGGAACCGGAAGAACATCGCGGAGACCAAGCCCGTGGGCGGTGAGCCACGCTCCCAGGCCTCTGATGATGTCCACCACCTGGACAGCGGTCATCCGGTTCGTACCCAACCCGCAGGCCGTCTCCAGGCGAAGACCGCGGGAGGCGTCACCCAGCTTCGTCCGGAGGAACGCCTCCAGGGCGGTCACCCCGCCCAGATCGTCGGCGATTCGTTCGATGTCGTTGTTGGAAAACACGTTGAAGCGCTTGAGAATCACGGCCAGCGGGTTGGAACGGTGCTCCACCAGGGGATGGACCTCCGTGGCCGTTTCCACCCGCACCGCGCCATCCACCCGGACCGAGGGTTCCTCCGTCACTGGCCAGCCCCGGCGACCACACAGTTGCGTCCACGCTTCCCGGCCGGCGACCCCCCAGCGGCGCGCCTCCAGGGCCCGCACCAGGCGCCGGCCAGCTCGCCGGGCCCGCTCGGCGGGATCGGCCGCACGCCGGAGCGGCCCGCCCTCCCATCCCAGCCAGAAGGGACCATCCACGACCAGATCCCCCCTCACCCGCCGGACGCCCAGGCGGTTGAGCTCCCTGGCCACCAGGAAGGCGTTCTCCGGCTGGAAGTCCGGATCGCCCCCGCCGCCGACCACCAGGTCGCCCGTGATCGTGCCCGTCTCCCGGTCCCACGAGCCCGTATAGCCGAAACGTGTGAGGTACCGGTGCTCCGGCCCAAGCCGTTCCAGCGCAAACCAGCTCGTGCCCACCTTGACCACCGAGGCCGGGTTGAACGGCGTGTCCGCCCGCTGCGTGGCCACGGGCTCGCCGTTCCCATCCTCCGCGTACCACAACAGCTCGCCCGCACGGCAGGAGAGCGCCCCTGTGGCAAGAATCAGGAGAAAGATGGTGAGCGCACGCCTCATGACCGGACGATGATAGCGGAGCCGATCAACACCGTGGGAAGCTCCTCCCGAAACACCGGGACGGATTTCCCCAACCCTGCCTCCCCCTCATGACGGGCCGGGCAGCCCGCGACGAAGAGGCCTGGATGGCACCATACCGAGCGTTGTTGGCTCAGCGTCCGAAGCCACCGCCGAGGGTGCCGCCTCCGCTGGAGAGACGGATGGCGGCTGGACGGGCCAGGGAGGAGACGCCGCCGTTGGTGATGACCACCGAGCCCGTTCGAGGATCCCGGACCAGCTTGACCGGCTGCCGGTACGGACGCCCATCAAGGCGGTAGGGACGGCCGAAGTAGAGGCTGAGAATCCGCTGGACGTAGCTCCGAGTCTCCCGGAAGGGCGGAACGCCCCGGTAGCGGTCGACGGCTCCTTCGCCGGCGTTGTAGGCCGCCAGGGCCCGTGGCAGGTCGCCGGCGTAACGATCGATCAGGCGGGAGAGCTCGCGGACCCCGGCCCGGACGTTCTGCTCGGGATCGAAAGGGTTGGCGACGTGCAACCGTTTGGCCGTCGCCGGCATCAGCTGGGTCAGGCCCAGCGCGCCCTTGGGGCTGATCGCCCGCGGCTGGTACCCGGATTCCACCGTCACCAGGGCGTGCACCAGGCGTGGATCGACGCCCTGCTCCGCGCTGATCCGGTGCACCAGATCCTTCAGATCCGAGCGCTGAGCCGCCAAGGAGGCCGCGGGACCCTCCGAGGGCGAAACGGCAACGGCAGCGGCCGGCGCCAGGAGTGCCAGAACGATGAAGAGACACACGACCATCTCGTCACGACGTACCATGACTCCTCTATTATGCCACAGGGGAGGAAAGGGAATGTCAACCATGGGATCCATGCCCGAAGACGCGCTGGGCTCCGTCACGGCGGTTCTCCAGGCTGCCGGCATGCCGGAACCGGCCGTGCGCTGCTTCGTGTACCACTACCAGCGCCTCCTCCTCGGCGAGCTGGGCGTCATGGCACAGGACGAGATCCTGCCCGTCGAAGACCTCCCGCACGCCGAGGACCTCGGGGGCCAGGAGGCCCTGGGCCTTGAGACCCTCGGGCGTGCCGTGGTCATCAAGCTCAACGGTGGCCTGGGAACCACCATGGGCCTCGTGGGCCCCAAGTCCCTGCTACCCGTCCGGGACGGGTTGACCTTCCTCGATCTCATCGCCCGCCAGGTCCTGGCCCTGCGCACGCGCCTTGGCATCGACGTCCCCTTGCTGCTGATGAACTCCTTCCGCACCGAGGCAGCCTCTCTCGAAGCGCTGAAGGCCTATCCAGACCTGGCCGTCCGCGGCCTGCCCCTGAGCTTTCTGCAGCACCGCGTCCCCAAGATCCTCGCGGCAGACGGCCGGGCGGCTCCGGAGCTCCATCCAGGGGACGAATCGTGGTGCCCCCCCGGCCACGGAGACTTGTACACGGCTCTCAAGACCTCGGGGCTCCTCGACCGGCTCCTCGAGTCCGGGTACCGTTACGCCTTCGTTTCCAACGCCGACAACCTCGGAGCCGTCCTCGACGCTGCCCTCCTGGGCCACATGGTCGCGAACAATGCCACCTTCCTGATGGAGGTGGCCGATCGCACCGAGGCCGACCGCAAAGGTGGGCACCTCTGCCGCCTCCGCGGGGGCGAGCTGGCTCTCCGTGAGGCGGCCCAGGCCCCCCCCGGCGAGCTCGAGGAGTTCCAGGACATCGAGCGCCACCGTTACTTCAACACCAACAACCTGTGGATCGACCTGGAGGTCTTGCGCGACCTGCTGGACCGGCACGGGGGCTTCCTTCCCCTGGCCACGATCGTCAACCGCAAGACGCTGGACCCCAGGGATCCCGGCTCGCCCCCGGTCGTCCAGCTCGAAACCGCCATGGGCGCCGCCATCTCCCTCTTTCCCAATGCCGCCGCGGTCCGGGTCCCGCGCCACCGTTTCTCCCCCGTCAAGACAACCGGCGATCTCTTGGCCGTTCGCTCCGACGCCTACGAGCTCACCGATGACGCCCGGATCGTCCTGCACCACGGCCGCCAACGGCCACCGTGCGTCCAGCTCGACCCGCGTTTCTACAGGCTCATCGATCAGCTCGACGAGCGCTTCCCCCACGGTCCGCCGTCCCTGCTCCCTTGCCGGGAGCTCGTGGTCGAGGGCAACGTCTTCTTCGGCAAGGGCATCCGCGCCACCGGCCGAGCACGGGTGAGCGCCGGAGGCTCTCCCGTTCGGCTTGCCGACGGCACGGTCCTCGAGGGCGAGGTGCGGCTCTAGGACCAACAGCGCACACGCAGGCCCCCGAATGAGATGGATGCTCTCCCGCAGTTTCGGCGTTCCCAGGGCCGATACCGTTGCCAGTATTGAGATTGCTCCCGATGACACGTGAGGGCTCGTGTTCGTGGTATTGTGATCCAGAGATAACACGGATCTCTTGAAGCACGAGGCGAACATCGATTCGCGGTGAAGGTTGCCGGTCCTCGGGGTTTGAGGATTGATCGGAGGGCTCTGTGACCTGGGATGGAAGCACAACCCCACGAGCGTTCTCGTTGTTGAGCACCTTGTTTTTCCTGGGGCTCCTCCTTTCGTGCGATACGGCGCGGCAATCCGTGCCGTGGTCCTCGAACCCCAAGAACATCGTCGTCATCGTCATTGACGCGTTGCGTGCCGACCATCTCGGGTGTTACGGCTATGCCAGGGCGACCTCTCCCGCCATCGATACCCTGGCCAGTGACGGCGTCCTCTTCGAAAGGGCGATCTCCCAGTCCACATTCACGAGCTGCAGCGTCGCTTCCCTCTTCACCGGCCTCAATCCTCACCACCATGGCATGTACTGGGGTAGCCTCAGGAACCAGGCTGGCAGCGTCAGGACACACCGTCTCGGCCAGGAACACACCACGCTGGCCGAACTTCTGCGCGACCAGGGTTACACGTGTATGGCGTGGTTCCAGAACAAGATGCTGAGAAAGGGGCTCGGCTTTGACCAGGGTTTCGCAGGGTACACCGAGCTCGAAGGAAACAAGCAGGAGGTCGGCGGCAGGATCGTCGACCGTTTTCTCGACTGGCATGCCAGGCGCAAGGACAAGACGCCGTTCTTCGCGTACCTTCATCTCCTCAATGTGCATGGCCCATATGCTCCGAAACCGCCTTTCGATTCAATGTTTGGCGACCCAGGCGCACGAAGGAGCCTGCCCGCCATGAATTGGGCGACGTGGAGCCCATGGGTACGCCAGGTCAACAGTGGACAACGGGTGATCACCCCCGGACAACTGGCCGGGCTGAAGGACGCCTACGATGGCGCGATCCGCACCGCCGACACCCAGCTGGGGCGTCTCTTCCGGACGCTCCGTGAAAGGGGCATCTTTTCTGACACGGTCATCGTCCTGACCTCCGATCATGGAGACGGCTTCATGGAGCACCGGTTCCTCGATCACGGAAGGCCCCCGTACATCGAGTTGGTACACGTTCCCCTGATTATCAAGCTTCCGAGCCAGGCGTTCAGGGGGAAGAGGGTGCATACCCAGGTGAGACTGATCGATGTGCTGCCAACCCTTCTTGAATTCACCGGTCCAGGGGCTCTCGAACGAGAACCAACGGATCTCGATGGCTCCAGTCTCCTCCCCGTCATTCAGGACAACAGCTCCGGAGGCACTGGCGCGAGCAGGCACCGAAGAGCGATCTCGGAAATCCTCGTTGGCGGCAAGGAGCTGGTGGTGTCTGTCCGTGAGGGACGCTACGCTTTTCTCCATTGGGCCTCTGGCACCGAGAAGCTGTACGACGATGTCCGCGACCCTCAGGAGCAAGACAACCTGGCTCCCGGTCCTGTCGAAGAGATCGTGCACCTCCGCAGACAAACACGGGCCATTGAAATGGCCGCGGCGCGGGTCCGATCATCCGGCGAGCCCATCGAACCAGACGTGGTGAAGCGGATTCGCTCCCTCGGCTACCTGCAGTGACATCATGGAAAAGACATCCGTTTCCTCTGGTTGGGGGACACCCCCGGAACCGTGCGGAAAACTGGGTGTCCCCGAGACTTAAGAATAGAAACCATTCTTCGCAACCTTCTTTCGGTTTCTGACGAGGCAATCCCCCCCCGTTGGGCTCGTGTCAACCCATTGCACGATGAAGCTCCACCACGAACGCTTGCGTTCGGGAAGGTTCCCACCGCTTCCCGCCGCCGCGGCCGCAAGACGCGGCCGGGCGCCGGACGCCGTCTACTGCAGCTCGTGACCGAAGGGGAAGAGGGCGACGGGGATGAGCTTGAGGTGCTGAAGCGCGAAGGGAATCCCGATGATGGTGATGGCCAGGATACCGGCGTGGATCAGGTGGGCGATGGCGATCTCCCAGCCGAAGAGGAGGATCCAGAGGACGTCGAAGAGGATCTTCAGGAAACCGTACCCCCCCTCGGCAGGGACCACGGTCTTGCCGAAGGGGGCGAACGTGGCGATGCCCAGCCGGATCGACTGCAAACCGAAGGGGATGCCGACGATCGTCAGGCAGAGCACCAGCCCTCCCAGGATGTACCCAAGCCCCGTCAGGAAGCCGCCGAAAACCAACCACAGAATGTTACCCAGCAAGGACATGACAACTCCTTCAGACGGTGTTCCACCCCGTCGCGCTCCACGCCCCGGTTCTCGCCTCCCCGGCCTCACCCGGAGGAATCAGATCATGGATCTCCTCGAACTCCGCCGCCCACTCCATGGGGGGAAGCTCATCGCCCACGACGAGCACGCCGGCCGCGTTCGGGTTGACCGCCTCACCAACCAGTACGACCGGCTCGACCGGTGATTCCATGCCCTGGACCCAGCTGGCGTGGGGAATGAAGGACAGCTGCCGGAACGTCCAGAGGTAGTCGTCGAGCATCTGCCGGCGCCCCTCGTCAGCCACCCAGACCACGACCCGGCGTCCCTCCCGGTACAGTGCCTCCACGAGTCCGGCCAGGACCCCGGCCCGCTTCGCTCCAGGGAGCTCGTGAAGGACGATTCTCGGCGCCACGGGCGCAGTGTACACGAGTCCCCGAGGCGCCACCCTCCTCCGGAAGAACGGTCGGTGGTATGGTCGCAGCGGAGGCTGGTAATGGCTCAGCTCGTGGCGCCCCCCGGAGACGGCGCGGAAAACCAGGTCTCGTGCAATGCCTACAGGATTCGTGGCGGCAACGCTCTCTCGGGCACGGTGATACCTCAGGGCAACAAGAATGCCGCCCTGCCCATGTTGGCGGCGGCGCTCCTGACGGAGGAGCCGGTGGTCTTGAGGAATCTCCCCGCCATCCGCGACGTTCGCGCCATGCTCGGCCTGATCGAGAACCTCGGAGCTTCCATTGAGCCTTCCGGGGAGGGCACGGTCCGCCTCGACACCCGGAGCCTCGACGGCTGGCGAGCGCAGGACACGCTGGCCCGGGAGATTCGCGCCTCCTTCCTCCTGGCCGGCCCGCTGCTGGCACGCATGGGCCGCGCCGCCCTGCCGCGCCCTGGCGGCGACCGCATCGGGCGCCGGCCCCTGGACACGCACGTGCATGCCCTCGGCGACCTGGGCGCCACGGTGGAGATCCATCCGGATCACTACGTGCTCCGGGCCCCTCAAGGACTGGTGGGGGCGGACCTCTTTCTTCACGAGATGAGCGTCATGGCCACCGAGAATACCGTCATGGCGGCTTCCATGGCCCGTGGCACGACCATCATCCGCAACGCTGCTTCCGAACCCCACGTCCAGGAGCTGTGCCACCTGATCAACGCCATGGGCGGCGCCATCGATGGCATCGGCACCAACGTGCTGACCGTGGAGGGCCGTCAGCGCCTTCGCGGGGCAAAGGCCACCATCGGACCCGACCACATCGAGGTCGGCAGCTTCATCGGCCTGGCGGCGGCCACCGGCGGCGAGCTCCTGATCCGTGAGGCCCATCCCTCGCGCTGCCTGCGGGCGACGAGGATCGCCATGAGCCGTCTGGGGATCGCCTGGGAGGACCGCGGCGCCGATCTCTTCGTTCCCGGCGGGCAGGAGCTGGCCGTCCAGGAGGGGCTCCACGGTACGATCCCCAAGATCGACGACGGTCCCTGGCCGGCCTTTCCCCCGGACCTGACCTCCATCGCCGTTGTGCTGGCCACCCAGGCTCGCGGGACGATCCTGATCCACGAAAAGATGTTCGAAAGCCGGCTCTTCTGGGTGGACCGGCTGATCGCCATGGGCGCCAACATCGTCCTGTGCGATCCCCACCGCGTGGTGGTCATCGGGCCTTCCCAGCTCTACGGTCAGACCCTGTCGAGCCCGGACATCCGCGCCGGCATGGCCCTCGTGATCGCCGCCCTCTGCGCCAGGGGTGAAAGCACCATCCAGAACGTCCACCAGATCGAGCGAGGCTACGAGAACCTGCCGGACCGGCTCCGTTCCCTGGGCGCCGACATCGAGCCCGTGTAATCCGCGCTGAACGAACCCGGACTCTTCCCTTCTTCGCCGGTCCCTCGCTTCCTACGCCCGTGCGTCATCGAGGTGGACGCGCCCCCCCATCTCGTCGAGGAACAGCACCTCGGGCTCCAGGACGACGCCGAAGCGGTCCTTGACACGGCCCCGCATGATCCGGGCAAGCTCCATCACGTCCGCGGCCGTGGCTCCACGATCCACGGTGATGACGTTGGCGTGGGTCCGGCTGACATGAGCGCCCCCCACTCGCATGCCCTTGCAGCCGGCCTCGTCCAGCAGCCGCCCGGCGTGTTCTCCGGGAGGATTCCTGAAGATCGAGCCCGCCGAGGGTTTCGACGGGAGCTTGGCCCGCCGCTGGAGGTTCACCTCGCGGACCCTGGCCAGGATCGCCGAGAGCTCGCCGGGCGCCAGGGAAAACCGGGCCCGCGTCACCACATCCTCCCGCTGCCTGAGCTCACTCGTGCGGTACCCGTGTTCGATGGCCGAGGCTGGAATGACCACCGGACGGCCGCCGGGAGGCACGACCTCCACCCATTCCAGGATGTCGAAGACCTCGACGCCGTAGGCGCCCGCGTTCATCACGACCGCACCGCCGATGCTCCCGGGGATCCCGAACAGCCCCTCCATGCCACTGAGCCCCGCCCGTGCCACGGCGCGGCAGACCTGTGTCAGGTTGGCACTGGCTCCAGCAACGACGCCATCGAGGTCGATTTCCCACGAGGCAAGGGCGCCCCCGAGGGTCAGCACCGGCAGCCGAAGCCCTGCGTCCGGGAATACCACATTGGTCCCGGCTCCCAGCACGAAGTAGCTCACGCCCATCCGGCGAGTGATCGCAAGTACCGTCGCCACAGCATCTTCACTGTTACAACGAATCAGGAGATCGGCCATGCCGCCGAGCCGGAGGGAGCTCCACGAGCTCAGGTCCACCCGTTCGTGGACCTCGACGGCGGTCTCCTTCTGGAGCGTTCGAAGCGTCTCGTGGAGCCCGCGGAGCGGCTTGGATGGCATGAATTCCCTCCCCTTGGAATATTGGCACGGTAGTTGCTTGTTGGAAAGGGTGCCGGCAAGCGACACCGGCAACACGCAACATACCTCCTCCTTCTTCCAGCGGGCCACAGGGCCCGCTCCTTTTTTCTGCCCTCGCCGGGCACGGTCACGCCGGAGGCTCTCCATGATCGGCCGGGATACGCTCCGTGGCGGTCTCTCCGTCCGGTCCGGCGCCGGCGGCGCCAGCTGGGGCGGGCGTTACGCCGCTGTAACCCGGCCGTTACGCCAGGGTACTTGCCGTGGCGGCGCTCAGAACGGCCGATTCATCTCAAGTGAATTTTCTTCAGTGACTTGACATCAGCTCTCCGGAGCCCTCCCGGCCACTTCCCTGGCACGACCGTTGCACCTTCTCGCGTGGAGAAGGCGACATGTCTCGCAGCTCGGAACAACCGGAGCTCGCAGTGACCGGTCCGTGGCGCCGGGCCGAGTGTCACTCCGTGCCCGTCCAGGGCTCCGGACGGACACGGGCCAGTCCCGCGCCGCCTTCGGCCCGTGACGAAAGGGCGAAGTCATGATGCATCTCGGTCTTCGCACCAAGTTCTTTCTCTATTCCAACTCCGTCATCGTCGTGACGGCGGGCCTCGTCGCCTTCCTGTGGATCGTCCACGCACGGCGGACCAGTTACGAAACCATCGTCCACCGGGCCCTGGACACGGCCGAGGTCCTGGCGGTCTCCATCTCGCACACTCTCCCGGCCGGGGTCCCGGGCCCGATGCAAGGTCTCCTCCACGATTACGTCGACGGTCTCTCCGCGCAGCAACACCCCTTCATCAAGTACATCGTCGTCTGTGACAGCAGGGGTAGGGTCCGGCTTTCCAGCCGGAAGGGGCTGCTCGGCGAGAGCTTTCCCCGCGCGCCCGGACCCGAGGCGGCAGGAGGCCCCCCGCGGCACCGGATCGTCCTGGACACCGATGGCCGCAGCGTGCTCGAGGTCATTCTTCCGCTTCCGGAACCGTCCGGATCCCAGGGCTGCCTGGCGGCCGGTTTCTCCATGGCGCCCATCGAAAAGACCATGGAAACCGTGGGCAAGCAGGCCATCCTGGTGGCCCTGCTCCTGATCCTGGGCAACTCCATCGTCACTGCCATCTACGTGGAGACGCTGATCCGGCCGATCCTCGCCCTCAACGCCACGATGAAACGTGCGGGCACGGGAGATCTGTCCGTCCGGGCCGACGAACGCAGGAACGACGAGGTCGGCGAGCTGGCACGCGCTTTCAACCACATGATGGATGAGCTGGAAGAGGCTCAGGAGGCGGCCCGGGTCCAGGCGGCCCAGCTGGCCCACACGGAGAAGATGGCGGCGGTCGGCACCCTGGCTGCGAGTGTCGCCCACGAAATCAACAACCCGCTGGCCGGGATCATGAACTGCATCGACAGCATGATCGAGCACCCCGAGGACGAGGAGCTTCGACGGAAGTACCTGGAGCTCAGCGACGACGGTCTTCGCCGAATCGAACGGATCGTCCACAATCTGCTGGACTTCTCACGCCCGCGAGAACCACGTCCCGAGCTGACCTCCCTCAACCACTGCATCCGGCACGTCATCGAGCTGGTCGAGTACCGGCTGAACCAGAGGGAGATCCGTGTCGACCTGGATCTCCAGCCCGATGGCGCCGCGGTCCTCGCGGACCATTTCCAGATGGAGCAGCTGTTGCTCAACCTGGTGCTCAACGCCATCACGGCCATGCCGGATGGTGGGGTGTTGACTCTTCGGACCAGCACGGTGCAATCCGAGGTCATCGCCGAGGTCTGCGACACGGGCGTCGGCATCCCGGAGGAGATACGCCAGCGAATCTTCGACCCCTTCTTCACAACCCACGAGCTCGGCAAGGGAACCGGCCTGGGGCTCGCCGTAAGCCGGCGGATCGTCCAGGTCCACGGTGGCCGGATCGAGGTGGAGACTGAGGCCGGGGAGGGGACGACCATGCGGGTCGTCATCCCCCGCCGGTCCGGGAGTGATCCACAGGAGGACTGAGATGGAAAACCTCTGCGGGGGACGGCTCCTGATCATCGAGGACGAGCCATTGCTCAGGATCACCATCAGCGATGCCCTGGAAAAGGAGGGCTGGGCCGTCGACCAGGCCGGAGACGGTGTCCGGGGCGTCGCGCTTTTCAAGAGAATACTCCACAACGTGGTCCTGGTGGATCTCGTCATGCCGCGGATGGGCGGCATGGAGGTGCTCCGGCGAATCAAGGAGATCTCACCCGACACCACCGTCATCGTCATCACCGCCTACGGCACGGTGGACAAGGCGGTGGATGCCATGCGCGAGGGAGCGGCCGATTTCATCACCAAGCCGTTTTCCATCCCGCAGCTGCTGGTGCGGCTCGAGGCCGTCTGTTCCACCCACCAGCTCAAGCAGCGCAACATCCAGCTCCAGCAACAGCTGGAGCAGCGGTACTCCTTCGCCAACATCATCGGCAAGAGCAAGGAGATGCAACGGCTCTTCGAGATCATCCAGGTGGTCGCGGGCTCCGAAGCCAACGTCCTGATCCAGGGCGAGAGCGGAACGGGCAAGGAGCTGGTGGCCTCGGCCATCCACTACAACTCACACCGCCGGGCCGGACCGTACATCCGCGTCAGCTGTGCTTCTCTGCCGGAATCCCTCATCGAATCCGAGCTGTTCGGCTACGAAAAGGGAGCCTTCACAGGGGCCACCCAGCGGCGGATCGGGCGTTTCGAGGCGGCCAACGGGGGGACCCTGTTCCTGGACGAGATCGGCGACCTGCCGTCGCCGATCCAGATCAAGCTGCTGCGGGTCCTCCAGGAACGTCAGATCGAGCGCCTGGGATCCCAGAGGAGCATCGACGTGGACGTCCGCTTCGTCTCCGCCACCCTGCGTTTCCTCGAGGACGAGGTGGGCGCGGGCCGCTTCCGGGACGACCTGTTCTTCCGCATCAACACGGTCACCGTCTCCCTGCCTCCACTCCGGAAGCGCCGCGAGGACATCCCGCTTCTGGCCATGACCTTCCTCCGCGAGCTCACCGCGGAAAGGGAGTGCCGCATCGAGGGGTTCAGCGAAGAGGTCCTCGAGGTCTTCGACACCTACCCGTGGCCCGGCAACGTCCGCGAGCTCCGGAACGTCGTCGAGCGGGCCGTACTCTTCTGCCGCCAACCCACGGTCCAGCTGGCGGACCTCCCACCCAACATGGGCCGCTTCGCTCCGGCCGGCGCCGGAGCCGTCCCAAGCGGCCCCGTCGTGCCGCTTCAGGAAGCGATCCGCGAGGCCGAGAAGGAGGCCATCAGGAACGCCCTGGCACACACCGGAGGCCGGCGTGCCGAAGCCGCCGAGCTCCTGCGCATCAGCCGCAAGACCCTGTGGGAGAAGGTCAAGAACTACAGGCTCGACTAGCCTGGATTATTCACGAGACTCCGTGAGGAAAGGTGCGGGGTACCGCACCTTTCGTCACGGAACCTCCGCGGCTCACCAGCCTCCATCGCCATCGAGCCGTTCGAGATCCTCCACGGTGTCCACGTCGGCCAGGGTCTCGATCTCCTCCCATGGCACGCCAAGTCGGCGGAGCCGCTGCCGAGTCGCCCGGAGAGTCTCCGGGCTCGACCACGGAACCCCGGAGAAACAATCCACACCCGGCGCGCGCTGGCCGACGGCCCAGTAACCGCCGTCCACGGCGGGTCCCAGTACCACCGGAGCGCGGGAAAGGACCTCCAGGGCCTCCAGGAGGCGGCACCGGCTGACGCCGGGACAGTCGGAACCGATCAGCAGCACCCGGTCCACCCCCTCGGCGAAGCGTCGCGAGAAGGCCTCCAGCATCCGTTGGCCGAGATCCCCGTGACCCTGCACCTCCACCCGGAGCCCGGGCGGCGGCGCCCACGCACCCGTACACGCTTCGGCGAGGGAGAGAACCACCGGCACACCCGTGGCAACGGCCGCGGCCAGCGTCCGCTCGAGAAGCGCGGCGTAGACCGCCGCCGCCCGTTCCACACCGGTTTCACGGGCCAGCCGGGTCTTGACCCGGCCGGGCACGGGCTCCCGTCCGAAAACCACGAGGCACCGCCTCACCGCACCTCCCGGTACCAGCGGGCCAATGTCGACGGCGAGACCCCCAGTCGGAACAGGAGGGGGAACGTGGCCGTACAGAGCCTGGCCCTGAGGGGCCGGCGTTCAAAACGGCGCCCGGTGGTCCGCACGGCGAGCGGCAATCGCTGGATCCGTCCCAGCCGCCGGCAGGCCCGGGCGAAGACGAGGTCTTCCATCAGGGGAATGGCGGGAAAGCCGCCCGCCGCCTCGTACACCTCCCGTCGCACGGCGAAGGCCTGGTCGCCGTACGGCAGGCCGAAGCCGACGGACCGGAGGTCGAGCAGGCGCAGCCAGGCCCGGGCGAGACGCCCCGCCGACGGATCGCTGGGCTCCGTGTGGAGGCGGAAGCAGGCCAGGGAGATCTCCGTCTGATCGAGGGCACGTCCCGCCGCCTCGGACCACCCTTCCGGGAGGCGGCAATCCGCGTGGAGAAACAGCAGACGGGGCGCCGAGGTGGCCCTCGCGCCATGGTCCAGTTGCACGCCCCGGCCACGCGGGCTCGTAAGGACCCGAACGCCCGGGACCTCCGCCGCCCTCGCCGCGGTGCCGTCGCCACTCCCCCCGTCCACCACCACCACCTCCACGGCGCCGGCTCCGACGGACCGGAGGCAGGCCTGGATGTGCGGCGCCTCGTCCAGGGCCGGAACGACGACGGCAAGATCCCGGCTGTCCACCCCGTGGATTGTACAGCCCCGGCGTGCGAGAGAGTGCGCTATACTGGTGACGGGAGCTTGGGAAAGTTTTCACGAGGCAACGAGGGGCAGTCCGATCATGACAAACACCGGAAAGCTCACGGGTTGGACGCGACTGGAGCACGGGGAGGTTCCCATCTGGATCCAGCCGGCGGTGCCGGACTGGTTCGTGCCGAACCGGAGAGCGGATGCAATCCTCTCGGCCATCGCCTCGGGAGCAGAGGCCGAGGACGCCGCGGCCCGCTATGCGGCGCAGTGGGGGGTCAACCCGTCTCTGGCGATCCATCAGACGCTCCACCTGCTGGAGCGCATCCCCTCCCGGCGGCCGGCCCCCATGGAGGCACGTCACAAACGACTCTCACTGAACGGGTTGCAGGAACTGTGGCTCCACCTGACCAACCGCTGCAACCTCCGTTGCACTCACTGCATGTTCGCCTCCTCGCCCGAAGCCTCCCTGGAGCTCGAGCCGGCGGAGCTCCGGAGGATCGTGCAGGAGGCCTCCGGGCTGGGGTGTGAGCTTTTCTACGCCACGGGCGGCGAGCCGATGATCCACGCCGGCTTCCCGCTTCTCTGCGAGCTCGTCGCCGCACGCCGCGGGACCCACCTGGTCACCCTGACCAACGCGCTGGCGGCAGGCCGTCGGCGGCGGCTCCTGGAAGGCCTTCCGCGGGATCGCTTCCATTTCCAGGTCAGCCTGGACGGCCCGCCGTCCGTGCACGACGCCCTTCGGGGTGAGGGCATCTTCCGGCGCACCCAAGAGGGCATCCGGACCCTTCAGGAGCTCGGCTTCCCCCTGGCGCTGGCCATGGTTGTGGACCACCGGTCGGTCCGACACATGGAATGGCTCGTGGAGGAGGCGGCGCGATTGGGCGTGGGTTCCGTTCACTACCTCTGGTACTTCGTCAAGGGCCATGGCTCGGCGGCCGAGCTGCCGGAGACCGGCGAGCTCGCCGCCGGGCTGGCACGCGCCAGAAGAACGGCCGGCCGCCTCGGCGTGGCCATCGACAACGTGGAGATCCTCCGCTCCCAGGTGCTGTCGCTACCCGGTACCCGCTACGACCTGACCAATGCCGGCTGGCAATCCCTGGCAGTCGGCCCCGACGGCCAGGTGTACCCCACAGCCGCCCTCGTGCTGGAGCCCACCCTGGCCTGTGGACATTTCTCCGAGGGGCTCGGGAAGATCTGGCGAGAAGCGGGCCCTCTCGACGAGCTGCGCCGGGCCTCACTGGTTTCGGTACCGGAGCTTCTGGCCAGGCCGCTCTCCTTTCTCACCGGCGGCGGTGATCCCGACCACAGCTTCGTTGCCGGTGGAACCTTCGTCGGGGCCGACCCCTGGCTGGAGCTCTACGAAGGAACGGTCCTCTCCCTCATTGCGGAGCAGGCCGGCCCGGAGAACGCCGTGGACCGCCCCGCCTTCCGCGCCCGGATGGGTGAACGCCTCGAGGCGTGCAGCGAGGAGGACGCCCTCTGCGCCTTCACACACTCCAACTGCGTGCTCTCCCTCGCCGAGGAGGATGGACACTCGCTGGCGCGGAGCTTCTACGGCGAGGCCGCACGGACACCCAACGAGGAGATCATCAATCCCACAAGCTACGAAGAAGCCACGAAGGCGGCCCTGCCCGGTTCCGCCCTTTCCCGGAGCTACGGCTGCGGAAGCCCGGTGCTCGACGCCGGAATCGGTGCCGGTGACACGGTGATCGACCTCGGCTGCGGCGCGGGGGTCGAGCTGTGCATCGCCGCAGAGCTCGTGGGACGCGAGGGGCGCGTCATCGGCATCGACATGCTCGACGAGATGCTGGACCTCGCCGGCCAGGCGGCCCGCGATATGGCCGGGCGCCTCGGGTACAGCAACATCGAGCTTCGCAAGGGGCTGCTGGAGGAGGTTCCCCTTCCAGACAGCTCTGCCAACGTGGTCATCTCCAACTGCGTCATCAATCTCACGCAGGACAAGCGGCGGACCTTCCAGGAGATCCGGCGGGTGCTGCGTCCCGGCGGCCGGCTGGTGGTGGCGGACGTCTGCTGCGAGGAGGAGCCCCCGCTAGCGGTCCGCTACAACGAGAAGCTCCGCGGTGAGTGCATCGGTGGCGCCCTCCGGCAGGACGAGTTGCTCGGTCTCCTCGAGGACGTGGGCTTCGAGGGGATCACGATCCTCAAGCGATTCCCGTACCGCGAGGTTTCCGGCCATCCCTTCTTCTCTCTGACCTACGCGGCGGCGGCGCCGGGAGGCCCCGTACGGCGGCGTGGAATCTACCGGGGGCCCTTCGCTGCGGTGGTGACCGAGGGGGGGCAGCTGATCCCGCGGGGTCACACGGTGGAGCTTGACCTTCCTGCCGGGACCCAGGATGCCTCTGTCTTCCTCCTGGACCACAACGGCGCCGTGACCAACGTCGATCTCGGCGCCGGCTGTGCCTGCTTCGTCCCCCCGCGAAGTGAAGAGGCGGCGGCGCCCCAGCAGAGGACCAGCGAGGGCTGCATGGTGTGCGAGGCACACCTCGAATACCTGGAGACCGCCGAGGCCATGACCTGCGTCTACTGCGGGCGCACCATGAGCTCGAGCACGCGATGTGTCGAGGGGCACTTCGTCTGCGACGAGTGCCACGTGGACGGGGCTCCCGAGGCCATCGTCAGCATCGTCGCGGCTTCCGGCGAGCGGGACATGATCCGACTGTTCGAGGCCGTCCGGGAACATCCTTCGATCCCGGTCCACGGCCCGGAGTATCACGCGCTGGTGCCGGCCGTGATCGTCGCCGCCGCGCGCAACAGCGGACTGAGCCTCGGCGAGCGGCACATCCGGACCGCCGTGGAACGGGGCCGAACCGTGGCCGGCGGAGCGTGCGGTTTCATGGGCGCCTGCGGGGCGGCGCTCGGTGTGGGCGCGGCCTTCTCGGTGGTTCTCGGCGCCAACCCCTTCACCGGTGACAAGAGAAGCCTCCTCCACTCCGTGACCGTCTCCGTTCTCCAGGAGATCGGATCCCTGGAGGCCGCCCGGTGCTGCCAGCGGGATTCCTGGATCGCCCTCCGGGCGGCCGCCAGGCTCTCCATGGAGGTCCTCGGTGTGGAGCTTCTGGCCCCGGACGGGACCGTTTGCGGACAGATGGCCAGCAACCGCAACTGCCTCGGGTCCACCTGCCCGTTCTGGCCCAGGCGGAGCACGACGCCCGCCGCCGTCACGGGCCGGACCTCGACCCTGCCGGTGTTCACCCGCCCCCTGTCCCCCGACACCGATTCCGCGTGACCCCGGCGATCCCCACTCGCCCACACCGTCACGGCGGCAGAGGCGAGGACGCGACGAACCGTGTCCCCTCCGGGAGGCGCCCGGCCCGTGTTACGTTGCCGCCACATCGGAAAAGGTAACTCGTTCGTAACACTTCTCCTTGCCTGCCCCACAGTGTCGCATGCAACCCCCTTGTAATCAGCCTCTTGCCAAGACCCGCCCCTCCGTTTCTCTGGCACAGTCCTTGCTCAATCCAGTGGTGAATGGGAAGCGTCCTTCGACGGTCGTCGGACGTCCCAGCTTGGAGAGCAACACCATGAGAAGGAGGTATTCATGAGACGTTGCGTCAAGAAACCGCGAGTGGGGGTTCTGATTGGAACGCTGCTCCTCTTCGTGTTCGTCCTCGGGATCCCCGGGATGGCGAACGCCAAGATCACCCTCAAGGACAAGGTGGGCGAGAACGAGATCAAGCTCAAGATCTACGGTTTCTCCCAGCTGGAGATGCGGGGCGGTGATGGCAATTCCAAGGAGGGTGGCGTCTTCTTCAGGGCCCAGAGGATCCGGGTGGGCTTCAACTATTTCTCCGGTCCCATCGCCGGCAAGCTGTTCCTCGATTTCAACCAGCCCCACGACCGGAACGATGCCGGGCTCCCCAAGATGATCAAGGACGCCTTCGTGGCGTACAAGTTCTCCAATGCGGCCTTCATCCGACTCGGCATGATCAAGACGCCGCTCGGCATGGACTTCACGATTCCCGGATGGAATCTCGACATCGCCCTCCGCGCCGAGGAGAAGGGCCTCGTGCTCGAGCGTGACTTCGGCCTCATGCTCTCCGGACGCCTGATCGGTCAACCTGAAGACAAGAAGATCAAGTGCAACGGCCTGGAGATGGGCCACGAGCGGCAGGGTTACGGCTTCGGCTATGACATCGGCGTTTTCAACCCGGCCGGCCGGTCGGCCGCCGTCACGTGGGACAAATCGCTCCTCGGTGACGCGCTGGCCTACGTCGGACGCCTGCACTACGATCATGGACCGGCGCTCCACATCGAGGCTGCCTACGGTGTATCGGAAAAGGCCGGAGGTCCCGGCACCGAGGATTACTCCGTCTGGGATGCGGGCATCGCTTCGGAGCTCGGCAAGTGGGAGCTCAAGGCCGAATACATCAACGGCAGCAAGATCCGCGGCATCTCCGGTTGGGATTCGGACAGCTGGTACCTCTCCGGTGGATTCATGATCCTCCCGAACCTCCAGGGCGTCCTCCGGCACTACTCGGCCACCTCGGACAAGCCGGGTTTCCCCTCGGTGACCCTGACGAACACCTTCATCGGCCTCAACTGGTACCTCTCCCCGCTCCGCTACCGTCCGAAGGACCTTCAGCGCCACAAGATCGTGTTCAACTACATCCTCGCCGGCGGAGACAAGGACGACTGGACGGGCGTCGCCGGCTTCCGCTCGGATGCCTGGGTCATCCAGTGGCAGTACAAGTTCTGATCTTCTTCAAAGAGCTCCGAGACGCGGACCCCGGGGCAACCCCCGGGGTCGCTTTTTCGGATAGACTTTTCCGGGGAGGAAGCCATGGCTCGTTATTTCCTCAGCGTACTGGTCGCGTTCTTCGTCCCGGCAATCGCTGGAGCTGGAGGCCTTGGGCCGGTGAACGGGACCGTCTACCACTGGAAGATCAACGCGAACGGCATCCAGGGATCCCTCGATCTTGCCGCCGGAGCCGGGGGACGCATCACGGGCAACCTCCTCGGCAGGCCTGTCGAGGGTTGGCTGGTGGGCCGCCGTCTCATTCTGATTCGCGATAATCCACAGGGCCGGGAGACCTGGGAGGCATGGCTCGCCACGCCGGAAAACGTCCACGGTGACGGCCTGCCCATCCTCGCAGGAACCTTCCTGCGGCCCGGGGAGGCGGGTCCCCTCCCGTGGTGCGGTGCCACCTCCCGGGAACACGCTGCACAGCCGGCGGCACCCCCGGCTCCGCCGGCGGCAGGGCCGGAGCCCGCCGCCGTGGCCCCGCCACCGGCCAGCGCGGTGGTCAGCACGGCTCCCCCATCCAGCAGCGAACATGCAAGACCAGCGGCCGGGGAGGAAGCATCTCCCCCCAAGCCTTCGGCCACCGCTCCCCGGCTCCCTTCGGGCCAACCCAGCCTGGCGGGCACCTGGGAGACTCCCGACGGTCCTCTGACGATCCGCCAGGATGGCTCCCGGCTGACCTTCGTTCTGCCCGATCGCGAGGTTCCGGGCCGCCTGACGGGTCCAGACACCCTGATCGGCGGATTCGGCCCCGGCTGCTGCAAAGGTCACCTCGAACAGGCTTTCGCCATCATCAGGTGGGACAACGGCGTCCGCTGGTATCGCAAGTAGGACCTTCGCGCTCCCTCACTCGCTCCGATCCGGACGCCTCGATGGGAACGGCGTGGCTCCCGGGGCAGGAACGGGCGGCTCTCCTGCTCGATCAGGAGAGACGAGGATTCCCGCAGAGGCGTACCCTGGTACGCCGCACACGGGAATCCGGAGCCTGGCGCCGGCATCGCAAACCGCCGTTTCTGGACGGGAGCTCACTCGAGGGCAAAGTTGAGGAGAGC
>JAADFK010000058.1 GCA_013152925.1 Acidobacteriota bacterium
GCCCGCGCCCGTTCCCGCTCGGCGGCCAGCTCGCTCTCCATGGCCTCCAGGCGGCCGAGCCACCGCTCCAGCTCGAGGTGCTGCCCGCCCAGGAGCTCCCGGGCCCGGTCGAGGACGGACGCCGGAACGCCCACGGCCTCGGCGATCTCCAGGCCCCGGGACCGTCCGGCACGCCCCACGCGGAGCGTGTAGGTTGGGCGCCCGGCAGCCTCGTCGTAGCCCATGGCGGCGTTGGCCATGCCGGGCGCCGAGGCGGCGTTCATGGCGATGGCGGCCAGGTGGGTGGTGGCCACGGTCAGGGCGCCCCGGCCGGTCAGCTCCTCCAGGAGGGCGTAACCCAGGGCCGCCCCTTCCAGGGGATCGGTGCCGGCGCCGAGCTCGTCGTAGAGCACCAGGGATCGCGGAGTTGCCTCCTGGAGAACGCGGGCCGTGAAGGCCATGGAAGCCGAGAAGGTCGAGAGATCGGCTGCCACGTCCTGCTCGTCGCCGATGTGGCAGTGGAGGGCGTCGATCTCGGGGATGGCCGTCCCTTCCCGCGCCGGAAGCGGGATCCCGTGGTAGGCCATCAGGACCATCAGTCCGATGGTCTTGAGGACCACGGTCTTCCCGCCGGCGTTGGGGCCGGAGATCAGCAGCGTCCTGGCGTCCTCGGGGAGCTCCAGGCTCAGGGGAACCACGGCGCGCCGTCCCGGGGCCGTCTCGCCGAAGAGCTCGTGGCGCAGGGCGTACAACCGCTCGTCCAGCAGCGGGTGGCGGGCCTCAACCAGCCGGAGCTTCTCCCCCTCTCCGGGGACGACGATCCGTCCCTCCACGGCCCGGCCGAAGAGCGCCCGCGCCTGGGCGGCGTCCAGGCGGGCCAGGAGCTCGACCGCCGGGGCCAGCTGCGAGCGGGCGGCGGCGAAGGCTGCGGCCACCTCGGCCAGGATGCGTTGCACCTCCTCGCGTTCGCGGGCGGCGGTGTCGGCCAGCTGGTTGTTGAGCTCGACGACCGCGTAGGGCTCCAGGTAGACGGTGGCGCCGGACCCCGAGCTGTCGAGGACGAGCCCGGGGATCTTCGATCGGGCCCCGCTGTGGACCGGGATGCAGTAGCGGTCCCGCCGGAGCGTCGGCGGGGCGTCCGTGGCCGCCTGGGGGTGCGAGCGCCGAATGCCCTCGAGCTGCCTGACGATGTCGTGCCGGAGCCGGACCATGGAACGCCGGAGGGATGCCAACGCCGGGGAGGCGCTGTCGGGGATCCGGCCGTCCCGGCCCAGGCGGGCGGCGGCCCAGCCGACGAGCCCCTCCACGTCGGGGAGCCGCCGGCCGAGATCGTGCAGGATCTCGAGCTCGGCCGGCAGGGCCAGCAGCGTCCGCCGGATGGCGGCCACGCGGCGCGCGCAGGAGAGCATGGCCAGCAGGTCCGCGGCGGCGTGGGGCGTGGCCGCGTCGGGCCGGAGCCAGGGCTCGGCGGCGTCCATGCCGGAGAAGGAGAGCGGGCCGCTCTCGGCCAGGAGCTGCTGGACCTCCACGCTCATCCGGGCGCGAAGAACGCCCTCCCCCGTGGAGGGAAGGGCGTCATAATCCTCGATCAGCCGGCGGCCCGCCGCGCTGCGGGCGTGAGCCGCCACCAGGGCGAGAACGCGGTCAAGCTCCAGCTCGGTGGCAGTGGACCGTGTCACGGCCGGCAGGGCTACAGCAAGCCTGCGCGGCGCTGCTTGGCCATCTTCCGGAGCATCTTCTTGCGCGCCTGGGCCAGCTGCCGCTTCCTCCGTTCGGAGGGTTTCTCGTAGAAGCGACGGCGCTTGACCTCGGAGAGGATGCCCGCCTTCTCGCACTTGCGCTTGAAACGGCGCAGTGCCTGCTCGAAGGACTCATTGTCACGTACGACCACACCTGTGGGCATCGGCGTTCACCCCCTCCTCCGTGCCGGTCTTGCGCACCACGCGCCGCACGGGTCTCGTAGGGTAGCAGAAACGCCGTCTCAGGGTCAAGGAGAACGGACGGCCTGTCTTCACCGGTGCTCCCTCAACCCGGCCGGGACTTCAGGGCGGCGAGGAGGTCCTCGCGGCGGGCTGCGAGGAGCCGGCCCAGGGCAGGAAGCGCCGCCCGGTAGAGACCGGCCACCAGCAGGAGAGGCACGAGCAGGACCAGCGGCGCCAGGCCGGGGTGGTCCCGGAGGAGGAGGATCGCCGGCAGGCCGAACAGGAGCATGGTGGCCGCCGTGACCCCAATCATGGCCAGGGAGCTGAGCAGCGGCAGGCGGTTCCTGGAGGTGCCGATATCGCGCGGTGAGGGCGCCACGATGGAGAGCAAACAGCCGGCGAGCATGGCCGCGATCTGCCCCCCGAGGAGGAGCAGGAGCCCGGAGAGGAGGACCGCCCGGCCCGGTATCCCGCCGACAAGCATGTAGGTGGCCAGCATGCCGAGGCTGGTCAGGCTCTGGAAGAGCCAGAGACCCAGGTCGAGCCCGGCGAGCACCCGCGCGGGCGCCACGGGGGTGGCGAAGTAGAGCGCCGCGCCGCCCCGGTCCCACTGAAACAGGTTGGCGGTCAACTGGGACACGTTGATGCCGGCCATCAGGCAGAGGAAGAGGAAGACCCCGTCGTGGGAGGGCAGGCCCAGGAGAGTGGCCCGGAGGGTGCCGTGGGACATGAAGGTCAGGATCAGGCCGATGAGAGGGCTCATCAGGAGGGCGATCCGTCCGGAGGTGCTGCGCAGGGTGTAGCGGAGTTGCTTGAGCGCGAGCGCCGCCACCTCCGGCGGCAGGACGCCGAGGAGCTGTTCGAGGCCGTGCCGGCCTGCACTGCGGGCCGGTCGGGCCACCCCTCCGCCACCCGGGCGCCGTTCCAGGCCGCCGAGGTACAGCTTCCAGGCGGCACCGACGCCGAGACCGGTCCACAGGAGGAGACCCAGCAGACCGGTCACACCGTCGAGCATTCCGGTGGGCATGGCGAGACGTGCGGCGAGCACCGGCGGCAGACTTTCCGCCACACCGAGCAACGCGCGTCCCACGGCCGGCGGCACGGAGGCCGAACCCGGCCGCGCACGGGCGTGGGCCTCGTTGAGAATGCTGGGAAGCTGGGCCAGGCCGACGAAGAGAAAGATCGCCAGCACCGTGGCGGTCTCGCGGAGGCGCCGGCTCGTGGCGATCCATTGCACGCCCATCAGCAGCGCCTGCTGGGCGGCCAGGATGGACGCCGTGGCCAGCACGCCCGCCGGCAGGATCAGAAGCGGCGCCACGCGGCCCGAGGCCGCGGCGCCGACCACCGTCGCCGCCATGGCGGGGTACCACAGCAGGTTGGTCCCCGAGAGCGCACCTCCCAGCATCCCCGTCCAGAAGAGATCCGTCCGGGACACGGGGAACTGCAGCAAGCGGCGGGGTGCCAGCTCGGCCCGGCCCTCACCCAGCAGCACGGGGATCAGGAGTGCCAGGGCTCCGATGATGCCCCAGGCCACGCCCAGGACGACGCGGGCCTCCTCCGGCTTCCCGTGGACCAGCCCGGACCACACGCCCAGCCCGCCGGCCACGGCCCCGCCGGCGGCCAGGACGCTCCCGAGAAGGAGCACAAGCACCCACCCCACCGTCTCACCGAGGCCGCGCACGGTGCGCAGGGAGTTGAGCATCAGCCGCCAGCGCAGCCAGGCCATGGTGCGGGCCAGCCGGATCACTCGATCCACGACAGCTCCCCGCTGTTGGCGTCCTCCACCCCCACCAGGGAGAGGAAGAGCTCTTCCAGCGTTCTGCGGCCCCCACCGTGTCCCGGCACGCCCCGGCGCAGCTCCTCCAGGGTGCCGCTGGCCACCATGCGGCCGTGGTCGATGATGGCCACCTCCGAGCACAGACGTTCGACGATCTCCAAGATGTGCGATGTCAGGAAGATGGTGACGCCCCGGTCACGCAGGCGGTTCAAGATGTTCTTGATCAGCCGGGCGGCCACGGCGTCGATCCCCTCGAAGGGCTCGTCCAGGAAGAGCACCTCGGGGTCATGGAGGATGGCCGCTGCCAGCGAGAGCTTTTTCTGCATGCCGTGGCTGTAGTCGACGATCAGGCGCGAGCCGGCATCGGCCAGCCCCAGCACCTCGAGGAGCTCCTCGCTGCGCTTTTCGATCTCGGCCCGCGGCATGCCGTAGAGCCGGCCCACGAGCTCCAGGTATTCCGTGGCGCTCAGGCGGTCGAAGAGCATCAGCTCCTCGGGCACGACACCGATGCGCTCCTTGGCCTGCCGCGACTGCGTCACCACGTCGAAGCCCAGGATCCGCGCGGTCCCTGCCGTGGGCTCCAGCAGCCCGGTCAGGATCTTCAGCGTGGTCGACTTGCCCGCCCCGTTGGGCCCGAGGAAACCGAAGAAGGTACCCCGCTCCACGGAGAGATCCAGCCCATCCACCGCCCGGAGCTCCCCGAAGACCCGCACCAGCCCCACCGTCTCCACCGCTGCCGCTTCCGCCATGGCCACCTCCGCTCCTGAGACTACGCCAGACGGACCGGAATGTTCCACCGGTCACCTCCGGCGGAACCCCGTGCGATCCGCCGGCCACTTCCGGAACGGGGAAGGCACACGGCCCGGCGGCAGGGCTGCCCCGCCGGGCCGCCAAACAGTTTCCCTCCGCCCATCACATGGGCCCGGTGTTCGGGGCGGTGCCGAAGATGAAGGTGGCGTCTCCAGTGTCGTTCCGGACCACCGAGGCGTAGGCGTAGACGACGTCCTCGTCGCGACAGTTGGCCCTGATGGTGATGATGTCCAGGGCCGGCAGATTCCACCGCTCGGCCAGCTTGTCGAGCTGCACGAGCTGGTGCGCGCCCACCTCGACGGACTCGTTGGCGATCTGGTCGTTGGTCACGGCGTCATAAACAAGAACGCTGATGTCGATCGTGTGGTCGGTGGGGTTTGCGAATCCCAGGGACAGGCGGGATCCCGCGGCCGTGCTCACACCGGAGAGGAGCCCCTGCCGCGAAAGCCGCCCGAGCGGAAGCCCGGGGACGGCCTGCCCGAACTCACCACAGGCGTTCCCCGTGTTGTAGATCCGGGCGCGCACCTCCACATCGTACTGCGCGCTGGAGACGACCAGCATCCCCTTGGAATTGTCCAGGCCGAAGGTTTCGAGAACGACGTCGTGCAGGTGCGCGCCACGGTAGGAATCGAGGTGCACCGTGGCTGTCAGGGGCTCGCCGCCGGAGGGATAGTACGTCAGGGTCAGATCGGCCGGGTTGGAGTACACGTTCTGGATCCAGAGATCGGTCCGCCACTGGGTCCCGTTGAGCCCCGGAAGGTGCGCGATCACCGGCACCACGACCTGGTCCGAGTCGATGTTGAACGCCGAGGCCGGCGAGGCCAGGAGCACCCCCACGAAGAGACCCGCCAGCACCAGCGCTCCCAACCGCCTTCCAACGGCACCACGAGCCGCCACCGTTCTCCGACCAATGTATCGCTGCATGATCATGACCTCCTTGATTGTGATGGAGGCATCGTACCACCGGTGCTCCCACCGGGAAGAGAGCCCCATCACGAGGGCCCCGTCCTGTTGGAGACCCGGTCGTGGCACAATGGACGGGAAGTGACAAGCCGATGAACGTGAAGATGTGGCGGGCCACGGCCCTCCTGGCGACGGCCGGCGTCCTGACGGCGGGCGCCGCAGATGCCCAGCTCCGGTGGGTCAAGGACCCCTCGAACCCCGTCATGGTCCATGCCGTCAACGTCTTCGAGGTCCTGGCCATCGGCCAACCCGCGGTGCTCGCGGAGGACGGCACGCTCCGGCTCTGGTACTCGGCCGCCGGCATCGACCACCGCGGGCGGATCCTCGCCGCCCGGTCCACCGACGGCGGCCTGTCGTGGCAGCGGGAGAAGGGCGGGTGGCCCGTCCTCGACGTGGGAGCTCCCGGGACCTGGGATTCCTTCTTCCTGGACACGCCCGAGGTCGTTCACGACGACGGCGGTTACAGGCTCTACTACTACGGCTCCGATTCCGCCGGG
This sequence comes from Acidobacteriota bacterium, assembly GCA_013152925.1. Classification (GTDB taxonomy): domain Bacteria; phylum Acidobacteriota; class Thermoanaerobaculia; order Thermoanaerobaculales; family Sulfomarinibacteraceae; genus JAADFK01. Next base: position 5,949 of record JAADFK010000058.1, read on the forward strand.
ACTGCCGGCGCCTCCATCGGGCTCGCCACCTCGACGGACGGCCTGCACTTCGAGCGCCACGGGAGCGAGCCCGTGCTTGGCCCGGGACCCGCGGGCAGCTGGGATGGTGCCTGGATCGAGTCGCCCGCGGTGCTCTTCGACGCGGTCCGTGACCTCTATCTCATGTGGTATACGGGCATCGACGGCTCCGGCCGGGTCCGCATCGGTCTCGCCACCTCCACCGACGGCATCGCCTGGGACAAGAGCGAGGCCAACCCGGTGCTCGATCTCGGCCCGGCCGGCAGCTGGGAGGACGCGTGGGTCGGCGTCCCCGGCGTCATCCGCTGGAGGGACGGCTTCCTCATGGCCTACTCCGCCGTCAGCGCCACCGACCTGGCCGACGGAACGCCCGACGACATCGGTGTCGGCCTGGCCTTCTCGCAGGACGGTGTGACCTGGCACCGCCTCGCCGGGAATCCCGTCCTCCGGACCACGAGCCCGCCCCACGATCCCGAGGTGGACGCCAGTGGCCCCTGGGCTCCCGACCTGGCCTGGGACAGCCGGAGCCACCGTTTCCTCATGCTCTACGAGTCCGCCGCCGGCTTCAACCTCGCCGTCTCCACCCCCGAGCTGGCCCGCCATCCCCGTGCCCGCGCGGTCCCCCGGAGAACCAGTCCCCCCGCCCGCCCGCGATGACGAGCCGGGAGCTCCGGAGACCCCGGGAGACGAGCGTGGCATCATGGTGATCGTGGATGACGCCGCACCACCGATCCTCGTTGCCGCGGGGCCCCGGGAGGCCGAGCAGACGGTCCTGGCGTGGGTGCGGGAGCACCGGGCGCGAGAGACCGCGGCGCTGTGGCCGCCGGTGCGGATCGTCGTGCCCTCGCGGAGCCTCGCGCGGCACCTGGTGGGCGTGCTCGTGCGGGAGCTCGGCGCCCTGGCCGGCGTCGCGGTCCAGACCCACCGGGCGCTGGCCCG
>JAADFK010000059.1 GCA_013152925.1 Acidobacteriota bacterium
AGTGCACCACCACCTCGCCGTGGGGCCCATCCCCACTGGGCTCCACCTGCACGCACTCGAAACCCGAGGCCGTCACGTTGCGCACCCGAACGGCCACCGGCTCGCCATCAACGCTCGACGACAGCACGAACACCAACGGCGCCTCGGTGTACGCCTGCCGGAATGGAACCGCCAGAAACGATGAGCCTGCCTCCGTCGCCGGTAAGGTCACATCGCCCGACTCCATGCGCCAGGACGTTGCTTGAGCCTGGAGGGACACGCAGCTGATAACAACGACCACAACCATCGATCGGAGGACGCCGGACCATCTCAACAGAGTGCGCAACTGCATTCTCCAACTCCCAAGAAAACCGGACAAAACGATGGCCCGCCCGCGTTCGGATGAGTGGGCATTCTCGAAAACACGTACAATCGGAAGTGTCATTTCTAACAAACTGGCCCCGGTGGCTCGACGGTATCAGGATCTCCCGATCCATGTCAAATCCTGGAATCAATGAGTTTGGAAATGATCCATTTTGTATCGCAACGATACGCTGCCCCACAATCGAACATATGCGGCAAGAAACCAGTAGCCTGTTTACCGAACGACAGTGTTCTTCAAGCGTTCACACGGGAAACAGACCTCCGGAGTTGCTCTCCCAACGTTGAAGGCGGCCCGGGCGTTGGGGACGGATGGGTGCTCCTGAGGATCCCGCGATGCTGTTCAGCTCATTCTGCGTAGGGAGTGGGGTCGGAGATGCCGGCCTCCTGGAAGCCGCGGCGGCGGAGGGTGCAGGAGTCGCAGCGGCCACAGGCCCGGCCGTCCGGGGTGGGGTCATAGCAGGACCAGGTGAGGCTGTAGTCGACGCCGAGGTCCGTGCCCAGGTGGATGATCCCGGCCTTGGAGAGGTGCAGCAGGGGCGCGCGGACGCGGAAGCGGACGCCCTCCTCGGCTCCGGCGCGAGTGGCCAGGGAGGTCAGCTCCTCGAAGGCCCGGAGGAAGGCAGGCCGGCAGTCGGGATAGCCGGAGTAGTCCACGGCGTTGGCGCCGATGAACAGCTGGCGCGACTCCACGACTTCCGCCAGGCCGAGCAGAAGCGCCAGCAGCACGGTGTTCCGGGCCGGGACGTAGGTGACGGGCACGCCTTCGGCGCCGCGCACGGCATTCTTGGGGACGTCCATGTCGCCGGTCAGGGCCGAGCCGCCGATGGCCCGCAGGTCGAGGGTGACCACACGGTGCGAGGCGGCGCCAAGGTGGTGCGCCACGGCCTTCGCGGCTTCGAGCTCGATCCGGTGACGCTGGCCGTAGTCCACGGTCAGGCAGTGGCACTCCAGGCCCTCCGCCCGTGCAACGGCCAGCGCCGTCGCAGAGTCCAGGCCACCGGAGAGCAGCACGGCGGCACGGGCAGCCGGCGTCGCGGGGCTCATCGCGGCTCGGCCTCCCGCCGGGCCTGCTCCCATAGCTGGGCGACGGTGGCGTCCCCTGGAACGGGAACCGCGCCCGAGGCCCGGCACAACGAGCTCTGGTAGGTGCCGAGGCGCGTGACGGCGTTCTCCAGGGACTGGCGGAAGCGCGGGTTCTCGGCTGCCTCCGCCTGCAGGCGCCCGGCGATGGACTCCAGCCGGTCGAACTGCTTGGAGACGATGACGCCGTGGTTACCCGCGGCGATGGCCGCCACCACGCGGTCCTCGATGCCGCCCACGGCGTCCAGCGCGCCCATCTCCAGGTCGTCGCTGAGGAGCACTGGGCTTCCGGGAAGCTCCGCGGCGCGCCGCACCGCCGCGGAGGCCAGCGAAACCGGCCGCTCCCCGTCACCCAGGACAGGAACGACCACGTGCGCCATCATGACCAGTTGGAAGCTCTCGGAAAGGGCCTCGAAGGGCGCCAGGTGGACCGCCAGTCCGGCGTCGTCCATGCCCAGCACCGGCAGCTCCTCGTGGGTGTCCACGGGTACGGCCCCGAGCCCCGGGAAGTGCTTCAGGCAGCCCGCGACGCACCACGAGGACAGGCCCTCGCCGAAGACGGCGCCCAGGGTGACGGCACGCTCGGGATCGTCGGAGAGCGTCCGCCCCTGGCGTGCGAGGAGCCCCTCGGGGGTTTCCAGGTCCACCGCCGGGGCCAGGTCCAGGTGGATTCCAAGGGCGCAGCAGGCCGCGCCGGCCGCCTCCCCCAGTGCGCGTACGGCCCGCCGGCCCGCGGCCGCGGCCCGGGACGGCGAGGGCAGGTTGCCCCAGAGCCCGGCGAGCCGGTTGACCGCCCCCCCCTCGAGGTCGATGCAGATCACGGGCTGCGGCTCCAGCTCGTCCAGCGCCGCGGTCAGCTCACGGACCTGGTCCGGCGTCACCACGTTGCGCCCAAAGAGGATGATACCCGCCGGACGGACCGACTCCAGCACCCTCCGCTGGTCGTCGTCCAGCTCGGGGCCGGGGATCCCGGCTATGAGAGGCAGACACTCCCAGCCCGGCGTCATTCCGCACGTTCCTTGAGCTCGGCCAGCACCTGGAGGGCCTCGATGGGGGTCAGTGAGTTGGGATCCAGGCGGCGCAGCCGCTCCAGCGCCTCGTCGGCGCCCGGACGGAAGAGATCCAGCTGCTGCACGCGCTCCGCCCGCCGCTCACCCTCCCCCGCCACCACCGTCAGCTCGTGCTCCTCGAGACCGGCGAGGATCTCCTCGGCGCGCCGGCAAACCGTTTCTGGGACGCCGGCGAGGCGCGCCACGTGGATGCCGTACGACCGGTCGGATGGCCCCTCCACCACCCTGTGAAGAAAGAGGATCGACCCCTGCCACTCCTTGACGGCCATGGACCGGTTGACCAGGCGCGGCAGCCGCCGCGCCAGGTCGGTCAGCTCGTGGTAGTGGGTGGCGAAGAGGACCCTGGCGGCGTGGGCCGGGTCGTCGTGGAGGTGCTCCACGATGGCCCAGGCCAGGGAGAGCCCGTCGAAAGTCGCCGTCCCCCGCCCCACCTCGTCAAGAATGACCAGGGAGCGCGGGGTCGCGTGGTGGAGGATGTTGGCGGTCTCGGTCATCTCCACCATGAAGGTCGACTCGCCGCGGGCCAGCATGTCGGAGGCACCGACCCGCGTGAAGATCCGGTCCGTCAGCCCGATGGAGGCCTCGGCGGCCGGCACGAAGGAGCCGGCGTGGGCCATGAGCACGATCAGCGCCACCTGGCGCAGGTAGGTGGACTTGCCCCCCATGTTGGGTCCGGTCAGCAGGATGATATTGTGATCTTCCGGGTCGATCTCGCAGTCGTTGGGCACGAAGGGCGGATCGCGCTGGAGCTCCTCCAGCACCGGGTGGCGGCTCTCCTTGAGGACGAGGCCGCGGCCCGCCTCGACAGCCGGCCGGCAGTATCCGCGGCGGCTGGCACGGTCGGCGAAGGAGCCCAGCACGTCCAGCTCGCCCACGGCCGCCGCCGTGGAGGCCAGGCGCCTGGCATGGGCGACGAGATCCTCCACGAGCTGCCGGTACAGCTCCCGCTCCCGGGCCACAGAGCGTTCCTCGGCGGCCAGGATCCGCGACTCCAGCTCCTTGAGCTGAGGCGTGACAAACCGCTCTGCGTTGGTCAGGGTCTGACGGCGCTCGTAGCTCTCGGGAACCCGGTCCAGGTTGGACTTGCTGACCTCGATGAAGTAGCCGAAGACCTTGTTGTACCGCACCTTCAACGAGCCGATCCCCGTCCGCTCCCTCTCGGCCAGCTCCACGCCGGCCAGCAGCTCCTTGCCGCCCCGCGCCAGCTGCCGCTGCTCATCGAGCTCGGGATCGAAGCCGCTGCGGATGACCCCCTGTCCCGGCTGGGGCGCCGGTTCCTCGGCCAGCCGCTCGGCCAGGGTTGCTGCGACATCCTCCAGGAGATCGATCCGGGAGGCCAGCTCCAGCAGCAAGGGGGCGGACCCGCGGTCGACCGCCGTGCGCAGGGCCGGCAGGCGGTCGAGACCGGCCCGGAGGCCCTGGAGCTCCCTTGGGCTCACCTGGCCGAGCCCGACGCGCGCGGACAGACGCTCCAGATCGGGCAGTCCCTTGAGGCAGAGGCGGAGATCGTCCAGCAAGGACGGCTCCTCCACCAGCTCGGCCACGGCGCGGTGGCGGGCGGCGATGATTTCGGGCTCCACGGAGGGACGTGTCAACCACTCCCCCATCAGGCGCGACCCCATCCGCGTCTGGCAGGTGTCCAGCACGTCCAGCAGGCTGCCCCGCCGGCTTCCGCCGGAGCTCCGCACGATCTCCAGGTTCCTCAGCGTGGCCCCGTCCAGGACCAGGCAGTCGCCGTCGTGACGGCGCACGAAGCCCCGAAGGTGGGCCAGGCTCCCCCTCTGGGTCATTTCCGCGTAGCCGACGAGGGCGCCGGCGAGGCCGGTCAACGGCTCTCCCGGCGCCAGGCCGAAACCTCGCAGCGAGACGACGCCCAGCACGCGCTTGAGCCGCTCCTCGCCGGTGGTCGGGGAGAGCTCCGAGGCCGCCAGCGGTGTCACCGTCGGCTCGGGCAGGCCGGCGGGCCACATGGAGCGCCAGCCGTCCCACCCCTCGCTGACCAGGATCTCCCGGGGCGCCAGACGGGCCAGGTGCTCGGCCAGGGACCTCGCATCGGCACACCCCATGCCCTCGAAGATACCCGTGCTGACCTCGAGCCAGGCCAAGCTGGGGCGTTCGGTATCCCCACCGATACAGGCGAGATAGCAATGCTCCGACCCCTCGAGCAGGTCCGCGTCCGAGACCGTGCCGGGGGTGTGGATCCGCACGATCTCCCGGCGCACCAGGCCCTTGGCCGTCGCGGGGTCCTCCACCTGCTCGGCCACGGCCACGCGGAAGCCGGCCTCCAGCAGCTTGCCCAGGTAGTTGTCGAAGGCGTGGTGAGGCACCCCGCACATGGGCGCTTCCACCTCGTTGTTGTGCCGCCGTTTGGTCAGCGTGATGCCCAGCACCGGTGCGGCCACCTGGGCGTCCTCGAAGAAGAGCTCGTAGAAGTCGCCCATCCGGTAAAGGAGCAGCGCCCCCTCGGCCTGTTGCTTCAGATCCAGGTACTGACGCAGCATCGGCGTCATTTTCACGCTCATGGTGCCGATTATCCCGGAACCCGGCCCCGAATGCCAACCACGATTCCGCCGGTTCGCAGCGTTCCCTTGCATTGGTGGACCGATGGCGTTATTCCTTTGAAGGGGGTTGCGCATGAACATCGGCCGTTGCTTCGCTCTTCCGTCACGGGCCACCGTCTCGACGAGAGGCGCCGGGCTCGTGGAACGCAGCCTCGCCATGGTGGCCGCCACGCTTCTGGCAGCCGTTCTTCCCGCCGGCGCCTCGGTGCGGCAGCCGGCCGTGGCCGGAGCCTTCTACCCCGCCGATCCCCAGGAGCTGCGCTCCATGGTCACGGAGATGCTGTCCAAGGCCAAACGTCCTGCGAAGCCATCGCTGGCCATCATCGCGCCCCACGCGGGCTACGTCTTCTCGGGACCCACGGCGGCCGCCGCCTTCGCCGGGCTCGAGGGCGAAAGGATCGACCGTGTCCTCCTGCTGGGGCCGTCCCACCACCGGGCCTTCACCGGCGCCGCGCTGCCGGCACCCGGCATCACCGCCTTCGCCACACCCCTCGGCGACGTATCTCTGGACCGCGGCGCCGTGGAGACCCTGCGCCGCAAGCCGGGCTTCGACGGGCCGTCGACGGCCCACGACCCCGAGCACAGCCTGGAGGTGGAGCTGCCCTTTCTTCAGATCATTGCGCCCAAGGCCACCATCGTCCCGATTCTCGTGGGGTCGGGCACGGGACCCGACCAGGCGAAACGGATCGCGCACGCCTTGGCGCCGCTTCTCAAGAGGGGCACCGTCATCGTCACATCCTCGGACTTCACCCACCACGGCGAGGCCTACCGCTGGGCGCCCTTCGCGGGCATGGCCGACATGTCCCGGCGCCTGCTGGCCCTGGGCCGGGCGACGGCCCAGCGGGCCGCTGCCATGGACTGGCGGGGCTTCTGGAACCAGGTGGAGATCAGCGGTGACACCGTCTGCGGCGTGAACCCCATCGAGACACTGCTCCAGCTCCTCACCCACGCCTTCGACGGCGCCGGCCAGGTGGCCGCCCTGACCACCTCGGGCAAGGTGACCGGCCAGTGGGACCGCAGCGTCACCTATGCCGCCGTTCGCTTCACGGGCAGCTGGCGGCCGTGGAAGGACGACCCCGCGCCGCCCAGGCTTGGCACTCTCGATGCCGCCGAGCGGAAGGCACTCCTCAAGCTGGCCAGGGCGACCCTCGAAACCCACCTGGAGCACGGTCCACAGCTTGCCGGCTGGTACGCCACCCACCAGGTCCGGGGCAACCTGGCCGCCATCGCAGGGGCCTTCGTCACCATCAACCGGCGGGGCGTCACGCCCGAGAAGGGGCGCCTGCGCGGCTGCATCGGCTCCATCGTCGGCCGGGAGCCCCTGGCCGACACGGTGGCTCATGCGGCCGCCTCGGCGGCCCACGATCCACGATTCCCGCCCCTCGAGGCCAAGGAGCTTCCCCGGATGACCCTGGAGATCTCCGTGCTCTCGCCCCTGCGCCGCATCCCTGGTCCCGAGGCCATCGTCCTGGGCCGTGACGGCGTCGTCCTGGAGAAATCCGGCCGCCGCGCCGTCTACCTGCCCCAGGTGGCCACGGAAACCGGCTGGGACCGGGCGACCCTGCTCTCTCACCTCTCGGTCAAGGCCGGCCTGCCGCCCAACGCCTGGCGGGACGGCGCCCGCTTCGAGGTATTCACGGCCCAGGTCTTCTCCGAAGAGGGAGAACAGGGGCAGAAGAAATGACCGGCAGGAAGCTGAGCCGCCGTGAGTTGGCCCGCCTGGCCGGCGCCGGGGCCCTGGCGAGCGCCCTGCCGCAAGGCGCCGGCGCCGTGCCCGTGCGGCGGCCTGGCATCGTCGGCGTCGTCGCCCTCGA
>JAADFK010000060.1 GCA_013152925.1 Acidobacteriota bacterium
CCTCTGTCATCCCGAGCGAGCGAAGCGAGCCGAGGGATCTCGTGTGTATTGAGGGGCGAGGGGCTAGCGGGCGGGTGTTGTCGAGGGCCGGTGGGATTCCTCGACTCGCTGCGCTCGCTCGGAATGACAAGGTGGTGCTCCGCTCGCTCGGAATGACGGGGTGGTGCCGCGCCCGGTCGGAATGACGGTGTGGTGCTGGGCACAGCTCCGGCCGGAACGGCACGGGGAGAGCGCGGCGCTTCACAAACGGTTGGCTTGGTGTGACAATACGCGGACCCCGGCGGAGGAACGTCGGCAGGGGAGGCACCATGGGTTCGCAGGAGTACGATTTCGGTTCCATCGAAGGGAAGTGGCAGAAGCGCTGGGAGGAGATGGGCCTCTTCGCGGCCCGGGAGGACGATCCCAGGCCCAAGTGCTATGTGCTCTCCATGTACCCCTATCCTTCGGGGGTCCTCCACATGGGCCACGTGATCAACTACACCATCGGGGACGTGGTCGTCCGGTACAAGTTGCTCCGCGGTTTCAAGGTGCTCTCGCCCATGGGCTGGGACTCCTTCGGACTGCCCGCCGAGAACGCCGCCATCCGGACCGGCGTGCACCCCCACGAGTTCACCGAGGGCAACATCGCCCGCATGACCCAGCAGATGCGGCGGGCCGGGTGGGGCTACGACTGGAGCCGCGAGCTGGCCACCAGTCATCCCGACTACTACCGCTGGACCCAGTGGTTTTTTCTGCGTTTCCTGGAGAAGGGGCTGGCCTTCAAGAAGACGGCGCCGGTCAACTGGTGCCCCTCCTGCCAGACCGTGCTGGCCAACGAGCAGGTCAAGGACGGCGGGTGCGAGCGTTGCGGCACCCAGGTTGAGCAGCGGGACATGGACCAGTGGTTCTTCCGCATGAGCACGTACGCTCAGCGGCTCCTTGACAACCACGCGCGACTGGAGGGGCGCTGGCCCGAGGCCGTGCTCAAGCTCCAGAAGGAGTGGATCGGCCGTTCCGAGGGCGCACGGGTGGAGTTCCGGGTGGCCGAGACCGGAGATCCCGTCCCCATCTTCACCACGCGGCCCGACACCCTCTGGGGCGTCACTTTCATGTCCCTGGCGCCCGAGCATCCCCTGGTGGAGAAGCTGGTCCGGGGCACGGAGCACGAGGAGCGGGTCATGGCCGCGGTCCGAGAGATGCGCGCCGCGGGGACCTCCGAGAAGGACTTGGCCGACCGCGAGAAGGTGGGCGTTTTCACGGGCTTCCACGTGGTCAACCCCGTCAACGGTGAGAAGGTCCCCCTCTGGGTGGCCAACTTCGCCCTGATGACCTACGGCACCGGTGCGGTCATGGCCGTTCCGGCCCACGACCAGCGGGACTTCGAGTTCGCCCGGAAGTACGGCATTCCCATCAAGGTGGTTATCCAGCCGGAGGAGGGGAGCCTCGACCCCGAGACCATGACCGGGGCCTACGTCGATCCCGGCGTCATGGCAGCTTCCGGACCCTTTGACGGGCGCCGCAACACCGAGGCCATGCCCGATGTCATCTCCTGGCTCGAGGAACATGGTCACGGCCGGCGGGAGATCAACTACAAGCTGCGCGACTGGCTGATTTCCAGGCAGCGCTACTGGGGCGCGCCCATCCCCGTCGTCTACTGTGACGGCTGCGGCGTCGTTCCCGTCCCCGAGGAAGATCTGCCCGTCCTGCTGCCCACGGACGTCCAGTTCCGCGAGGGCGGCGGCAATCCCCTGGCCACCAGTGAGAGCTTCGTCCACACCAGCTGCCCCTCCTGCGGTGGTCCGGCCCGCCGCGAGACGGATACCATGGACACCTTCGTCGACTCCTCCTGGTACTTCCTGCGCTACTGCGATCCGCACAACGAGGCGGCGCCCTTCGGCGAGGCGTCCCTTCGGCACTGGATGCCCGTTGACCAGTACATCGGCGGCATCGAGCACGCCACCATGCACCTGATCTACGCGCGGTTCTTCACCATGGTGCTCCACGACCTTGGCCTCCTGGATTTCGACGAGCCCTTCGACCGACTCTTCTGCCAGGGGATGGTCTGCAAGACGGCCTACTACTGCCCCGAGCACAAGTACCTCAAGGAGGAGGAGGTCGTGGACGGCCACCGGGAGGGGGACATCATCGTCGATGGACGGTGTGCCCATTGCGGCCGCCCGGTTCAGTCGGAGATGACCAAGATCTCCAAGTCCAAGTTCAATATCGTCGATCCGGACGCGATGATGGACCGTTTCGGTGCCGACACCGTACGGCTGTACATGCTCTCGGACGCACCGCCTGACCGGATGCAGATCTGGTCGGAAAACGGCATCAACGGCGCCTGGCGGATCATCAACCGTCTCTGGTCCCTGGCCCTGGACAGCCTGGAGCGCGTGGCGGCTCCCGGCGAGCCGGTCCCGGATGACCTCGACGTCCTCAACCGGGAGATTCGCCGTATGACCCACCAGGCCATCGGCCGGGTGACCGGCGCCATCGAGGGGGGCTTCCAGTTCAACACGGCCATCGCCCGTTGCAACGAGCTGCTCAACGCGCTGCGCTCGGGCTTCGAGAAGGTCCATCCCGCCGTGCTCCGGGAGACCCTGGAGGTCATCCTCCGGGTGCTCAGCCCCATTGTGCCCCACATGGCCGAGGAGCTGTGGGAGCGTCTGGGTCACGGGGAGAGCGTCTTCACCGCCGGATGGCCCGAGGCCGACCCGGAGGCCGCCCGCGAGGAGCTCGTGGAGATCCCCGTTCAGGTCAACGGCAAGCTTCGCTCCCGTCTCCACGTATCGCCCGACGAGAGCCGGGAGGAGCTCGAGCGCCTGGCCCTGGCCGACGAACGCGTCCAGAAGTTCATCGCCGGCAAGGAGATCGCAAGAGTCGTCGTCGTTCCCGGCCGCCTGGTCAACATCGCGGTCCGCTGAGCTTTCCCAGCGCCCCGGCACCGCCCAGGGTCATCCCGGACCGGAGCGGACCGGAGGCCTGGGAAACGGGGGATCCTCCCAATGGCCGAGAGGTCGGCGGGCGGGTGGCGTTGTCGATGGCGGGGGAGATTCCTCCACTCGCTCCGCTCGGTCGGAATGACAGGGTGGTGCTTCGCTCGGTCGGAATGACAGGGTGGTGCTTCGCCCGGTCGAAATGACGGGATGGTGCTCCGCTCGGTCGGAATGACACTTCCCTCTGTCATCCCGAGCGAGCGAAGCGAGCCGAGGGATCTCCAGCGTGAAGGGAAGGTCTGCCGGGAGACCGGGCGATGGCCGGCGGCCGCGGCCTGCGTCGATCGTGTTGCCACGAGTCCCAATCCCGGGCTGCGGTACAATCCCCAGCCATGAAGCGATGGATTCTCAGCTGCGCCTTCCTCCTTCTCATGGTCTCGTTTGCCGACGCGGCTCCGCGGGGACGGGTTGTGATCCTCGGTTTCGACGGGGCGGACTCCCGCCTGACGGAGCAGTGGATGGCCCAGGGCGAGCTGCCCCACCTGGCCGCGCTGGCCAGGGCCGGCGGCTACGCGCGGCTCAACCCGACGATTCCCGCCCAGACACCGGTCTCCTGGTCGACCTTCACCACGGGGCGCGACCCCGGCGGGACGCGGATCTTTGATTTCCTCGTCCGGGACCCCGAAACCTACATGCCAGCGTTCGGTGTGGCCAAGGAGGAGAGCCGGCAGTTCCTGTGGGGCGCTCACAACGGCGCCGTGCTGCTCGCAGCCGGGGCCGTGGCGGGCGGGCTGATCTTCTTCCTGATCCTTGCCGTGTTCAAACGGCGCCGGGCCTGGGCCTGGGCCCTGATCCCAGCCATCGCGGCTGGCGGCGCCGGGTTTTGGGTCGGCGGTCACTGGCTTCCGGAGAAGGTGCCGCAGGTTATCAACAACCGGCAGGGAATCCCCTTCTGGAAGGTGGCCGGCGAGCATGGGCTGTCCGCCGTGGTCGGACGCATCCCCGTCACCTTCCCGGCACGGCCCTTTCCCCACGGTCACCTGCTCTCCGGCCTCGGCGTCCCCGACGTCCGCGGGCGGATCGGCAGCCCCTCGTACTACACCTCCGATCCCTTCTTTCAGCTCGGCGCCGATAACGAGTTTTCCATCGAGATCATCCAGCTCGACAGGAACGAGGGCACCATTCACACCTACATACCCGGTCCGCCGAACCGGCTCTTCGGCAAGCCTCCGCGGATCGACGCCCCCATGACCCTTGAAGTGGCCCCGGACCGGAAGAGCCTCAAGATCTCCACATCGGGCCAGAGCGCCGTGGTGCGGCCGGGGGAGTGGAGCCCGTGGCTCGAGGTCGCCTTCCGGTTCAACCCCATCATCTCCATCCATGCCATGGCCCGCTTCCGCCTGCTGGCCCTGGACCCCGAGATCAAGCTCTACCTGACCTCGTTGCAGTTCGATCCCGAGCGTTTGCCTCCGGGTTTCCTGATCTCCGCGCCGGCCGACTGGGCCGCCATGCTCAAACGGGACGTCGGGCCCTACAAGACGGCGGGATGGGCCGTGGACACCTGGGGCGTCAGTGAGAAGGTCGTCGACGAGGACGTGTTTCTGGAGGACGTGCACTTCACCGAGAGTGCCTTCCGGAAGCTGTTGGAGCATTTCCTCGACGGCAACGAGAAGCTCCTGGTCCACTACTTCGAGTTCACCGATCGCGTCGGCCACATCCTGTTCCGCTTCATGGATCCGACCCACCCGGCCTACGATCCGGTGAGGGCGCCCAAGTACCAGAAGGCCTTCCTGGACACCTACAAGACCATGGACTCCATCGTGGGCGAGACCATGAAAAGGCTCGGCCCCGACGATATCCTGATCGTGCTCTCGGATCACGGTTTCTCCTCCTGGCGGCGCTCCTTCAACCTCAACACCTGGCTGGCACGAAACGGCTACATCGCGCTGACGGGGGGGGAGGGGAAGGTCCAGGACCTGGAGACTCTCTTCGACAAGGGGCAGTTCTGGCCCAACGTGGACTGGTCCCGGAGCCGGGCCTACGCCCTGGGCCTGGGCGGGCTGTACATCAACCTGCGCGGCCGGGAATCCGGCGGTATCGTGGCGCCGGGCCGGCAGTACGAGGAGCTGCGGAAAAAGCTGGCCCGGGAGCTGGAAGCCGTGGTCGATCCCAAGACCGGGGTCCATCCGGTGGCCCACGTCTACCTGCGCGAGGAGATCTACCATGACTTCGACCCCAACCTGGTGCCCGACATGCTGGTGACGACCTCCGAGGGGTACCGGCTGTCCTGGCAGACCGCGCTGGGAGGGATGCCGAAGGACCTCTTCATGGACAACGACCGCCCCTGGAGCGGTGATCACTGCACCCTGGATCCGGCCGTCGTCCAGGGGATCCTCTTCGCCAACCGGCCCCTGGAGCGGCAGCGGGCGGACATGATTGATGTCTACCCGACCATCCTGGGCCTGCTGGGAGAGCAACCGCCCGAGAAGGTCCGTGGCGTGCCATTCCTGCCGGCGGCGGGAGGGTCGTAGATCCGTACCATGCGGCGTCTCGTCCCGCTGTTGCTGGCTGTGATCCTGGTGGCGGCCACGGGCGGCGCGGCGGATCCCGGCGGCGGGAGGCCGGACGAGCTCGCCGCCATCCGGGCCAGGATCGGGCGGCTCGAGCGGCGCCTCGGGGAGCTGGACCGGCAGACGGCCGGCGCGCGCCAGCGGGAGCAGCGGCTGGACGCCAAGCTGGAGCTGGCCCGGGCCCGCGTCCAGGAGCTCGAGGCCCTGCTGTCGGGGAGCCGCGACGAGATCCTCCGGCTCCGGAAGCAGGCCGTTGGGCTGGCCGGCCGGCTCCGGCAACGCCGGCGGATGCTGGGGCAGTACCTGGCCATGGCCTCGCTTCTCGGTGACATGGGGCCCGCCCAGCTCCTCTTCGACGCCCTGCGCGGGGGGCACCTGGCGGAGGCCTCGGGCACGGTGGCCGTGCTGACGAAGGGACAGCTCCGCCTGACCCGGGAGTACGCCGAGCTGGAGCAGCGGTACCGGAGCCGCCTCGGCGAGCTGAGCGTTGTGCTCAACCGCGCCCAGGCGGAGGCGGTCGAGCTCGAGAAACGGCGGCGAGAGCTCGAAGGGCTGCGCGTGGCGGCGGCCCGGGAGAGGCAACGGTTGGAGCATCAGAGGACGGTGACGGAAAACCGGCTGGAGGAGTACCAGCAACGTGAGGCGGCGCTCGAACGCCTGATGAAGGTCCTTGCCGGGCGCAAGCGTCTGACGGGACAGGAGGACATCCACCGGTACCGCGGCGCCCTGCCCTGGCCGGCCCGCGGCAAGATCGTGGAGACCTTCGGGCGGCACCGCCTGCGGCGGTACGCCACCTACACCGTGTGCAACGGCCTCCGCCTCAAGGTGCCGGCCGGGACCAGGGTCAGGGCCGTCTTCCCCGGTGTCGTCGCCTACGCCCGCTACTTCAAGGGGTACGGCAACATGGTGGTGATCGACCACGGGCACCAGGTGTACTCGCTGGTGGCGGGCCTTGCTACAATCTTCGTGCGGCCCGATCAGAACGTCTCCATGGGAACGGCCTTGGGTCTGACGCCGCCCCCCGGGGACACCGGGAATCTCTACGTGGAGATCCGGGAGAAGGGCCATCCACAGGATCCGCGCAGCTGGTTGCGCCTGAAGGAGGCAGCACACTGAACCTCGCCCGCACACGCCGCACCGTCGTCGCCCTCTCCATGGTCTCGGTCGTCGCCTTCGCCGGGCTGGTGCTCGCCGGACGCAGCGGCTCGAACGGTCTGCTCCGGGCCATGGGCAACCTGGCCCAGGTGATCCACCTGGTGGACACGAAGTACGTGGACCCGGTGAACCTCGCGGCCCTCGGCGAGGGCCTGGACGCCGGGCTGGTGGAATCCGTCGACCCCGAAGCGGCCGTGCTGGATCCCAGCGAGGCCGCGGCATTTCGCGAGCTCGCAGACGGGCCGCCCCCCTTCGGCCTCATCCTCGGCCTGAGGCTGGGTTCGGCCGCCGTCCGCCAGGCCCTGCCGGGATCTCCGGCGGCTGCCGTGAAGCTGAAACCCTGGGAGGTCATTGAGGAGATCGACGGCATCCCGACGCGGGGCTACCCGCTGTGGCGTGCCCGCCTGAACCTGGCCGAGTACGAGAAGAAGGGGAAGCCGGTTCGTCTCAAGGTTTTCGGCCGGGACATGGAGAACCGGCGCGAGGTGGAGCTGACCCCCGAGCCGTGGAAGGTCCAGAACCTGCGGACCGAGGATCGGGACGGCGTACGGGTCGTTGAGGTCCTGGCCCTCGGTCCGGGAGCGGCGAAGGAGCTCGAGGCGGCCGTCGGCCGGGGGGCCAGGATCCTCGACCTCAGGCACCTCGTCTGGGGCAGCGAGGAGGAGGCCGTGGACGCCTCGGACCTCTTCGTCGGAGACGGCGTCGTGGCTCGCTGGAAGGGCCGCCGCGCCGGCGAGCGGAGCTTCGAGTCGAAGCACGCCCAGATCGGCGGGCCCCTGCCCGTGGTCATGATCGGTCCCGACACCGAGGACGTCGGTGAGATCCTCGCCGCCGGCCTTCGCCGGGCCGGGTGCACACTGATCGGGGGACGCAGCATGGGGCACGCGCCCCACATGGTGCTGATCCATGACGGCGATCTGACCCTGTGGCTGCCGGTGGGCCGTTGGCTGCGCGCGGACGGAAAGCCCATCGCCGCCAGGGGTATCGACCCCGATGAGAAGATCGAGGTCAAGGGAGAGGGTGGCGGGGAAGAGAGCGGTAAAGGACAGAAGGACCCCGTGCTGGACCGGGCCCTGGAGCTCGCCAGGACTCGCCATGGCAAAGCGGCGTAGGAAGAAGCCGGCACAGAAACCCTGGCTCAGGACGGCGGCAGCCCTGGGCCTGGTCGTCGTGCTCGCCGGGATCATCGTCATCGTCCTTCGTGGGCGGGGGACCTCCGCGGGGCGGGGACACGCGACGGAAACGGACTTTGGAGACAGGATCCGCGCCTTGGCCGAGCGCCGCGGCGCCCATCCCTCCGGCATCGACGCTGACGACCCCATCCGCAAGGTCAACGGTGTCTTCGTCCGCCACTGGGCCGTCTCGCTTCCGGCCGGGTCCGTCAGGGGTCTGACCGCCGACCTCGAGGCAGAAGCCGCATCGTGGCAGGGCCGCTTCGAACGGCGGCCGGTTCGCCACGGCGACGCTGCCCACCTGAGGATTTCCTTCGGCACCGAAGCCTTCGACATTCGTCTCGTCGCGGTGCCGCGAAGGCGCCCTCGGAGGAAGAGCGCCGCGACGCCGCTCCCCACCCCGCCGCTCCCCCGGCCGACGCCAACGCTTTCGCCAGCACGGCGCGGAAAGCTTGCGATTCTCCTGGATGACGCCGGCCAGAGCATGGAGCTCGTCCCCGCCGCCGCGGCCCTGCCCGAGGCCGTCGCCGTCGCCGTTCTGCCATTCCTGCCCCACTCCGTGGACACCGCGGCCGAGCTCCACCGTACGGGTCACGAGATCTGGCTCCACCTGCCCATGGAGCCCAACGGCTACCCAAGCCGCAACCCGGGTCCCGGAGCCGTGCTGACCTCGATGTCCGAGGAGGACGTGCGCCGGACCGTCCGTTCGGCCCTCAACAACGTCCCCTTCATCGTCGGCGTCAACAACCACATGGGGTCCAAGGCGACGGCCAACCTCCGGGTGATGACCTGGGTCATGCAGGAGATCTCCGCCCGCGGCCTGGCCTTCCTCGACTCCAGGACCACGGCGGCCACCGTGGCCGAGGAGGCCGCCCGCGCCCAGGGCATCCACACCGGCCGCCGCAAGGTCTTCCTGGACAACTCCTCCGCCGAGGCCGCCATCGAACGCCAGCTTTCCGAGGCCATCTATCGTGCCCGCCGCGAGGGTTCACTGATCGCCATCGGCCACCTCCACGGCCCGACCCTCCGCGTCCTCGAACGCGAGCTCCCCGGCATCTCCAGCCGGGGCATCGACCTGGTTCCCCCCTCGGAGCTCGTACGCTAGCTCCTGTCCAGAAGCGGCGCTTTCTTGCAATCTTGGCGTCAGCCTGCGGATTCCCTTGTGCGGCGTACGAGAGTGCGCCTCCGCGGAAATTCTTGCCTTCCTTGATCTTGCAGAAAAGTCGCTCGTTTCTGCATCGGGAACCACGCTGTTCCCATCCGGGGTCCTGGATGGGAACAAGCTAGGGCGGGCAGGGTCTGCGCCGCGGCACGAGCGTGGTCGATTCGATCGAGGAGCGCCGGGAGGTCCTTGCGGGCGAGCCGGCGCTTGACGGAATGCCAGCTTCGTAACATCATTCAGCTCGAGGTGTGCATCGACGTGCAGAAGGCGAAGAGCTCCATGGACGGTGTTGAGAAGGCTGCCTTTTGTGGCGTTGTGTTTCTCCTTGGGGCCGTGTTGATCGTTCAAAGCTCGGTCACGATCGATCCCGACGTGGCGCCCCGGTTCGTTCTTCTGGCTGGAGTGGTAACACTGTTGCTCCTTGCATTCCTTCTTGCTCTCGGCCGGAGAGGAAGCCCGGTTGACCCGGCTTGGCTCCGCAGCCCGGTTGTCCTTTTCTGGCTCCTCTACCTCGTGGCCGTTGGGATCAGCACGATCGTCGCGACGAACCGATCCGAGGCGCTCTATCAATGGCAACGGTCGATCGTCTTCTTTTTTCTTTTCGTCAGCTTGATCTGGTTGCTCTCGCGGGTCCCGGAGAGGATTGAGACGCTCGCGGTCGTTATTTCATTGATCGCTCTCGCGCTGGGTATCGCCGGCATCGTTGAGCTCGGGCGAGTGATTCACGAGAGCGGCCTGGACCTCGCTGGCACCTATCGCGTTCACGGTGCGTCCGCCCATCGGAACCTCTTCTCTCAGACCCTGTTGCTGACCGCCCCGTTTGCGGCGTTCGGCGCGATTGTGGGTCGCGGGTTGTGGCGACGGTTGTGCATGCTGGGCCTTGTCCTGTCCGTCGGGCTGATGACCCTTCTCATGACGCGCTCGGTCTGGCTTGGAGCCGTGGGAGCGGGTGTCGCAACCGTTGTGCTCCTCGTCTCCGCAGGCAGGCGAGCTGGGGCGACTGTGCCTGCTCCAAGACAGACGGCGGCCGGGGTCGTGCTGGCCTTGAGCATCGTTGCCGGCTCGATCCTCCTGTGCTCACAGTGGGGTGCCGTCTCGGCGTTCTCATCGAGGCTGCAGAGTGTGACATTGCCCCACGAGGGGTCGATGGTGCCGAGGGTGTTCCTGTGGGAACGAACGGCGAGGATGGTCCGTGACCACCCGTTCCTGGGTGTCGGGGCGGGCAACTGGCAGATTGTCTTTCCGCGCTACGCTGGTGGCAGCGAGCTCACCCGGGATGTGTGGAGATCGCCCAAGAGACCTCACAATGATTTCCTGTGGGTGCTCGCCGAGACAGGTATCGCCGGCCTGACCCCCTACGTTGCCGTGGTGCTCATTCTGCTTGTGTGGTCAGCCAGGGTGGTCTGGTTTGCACCGGACCTCAGGACGAGAGCGCTCGGCGCTTCGCTGTTCTTCGCCCAGGTCGGCTACCTGCTGTTTTCGCTCTTCAGCTTCCCGGGGGAGCGGATCGAGCACTCGGTGCTGATCGTGACGATCTATGCCATGACGTTCACACTGTACCGGCAGGCGAGACCGGCCGGCGCCAAGCTGCCGCGGCCAGCGGCCTTGGGGCTCGCAGCTGCTGGTCTGGTGGTTGTCATGACGGCACTGCCGGTCGGGATCGTGAGGATGGAGAGCGAGATCCATGTCAGGAGGGCCTATGCCTACCTGCGGGCGAAGCAGTACGGTTCGGTCGTGGCGGAGATCGACCGTGCCTACTCCCGTGAATCGACTCTTGATCGCTCTGCCTTCCCGCTCTTGTTCTACCGGGGCGTGGCGCTGGCCAAGCTTGGGGAGGAGACCCGGGCATATGAAGACCTGGTACAAGCCCGGCGGGACAGCCCTTACAAGGTTGTTGTCCTCAACAGCCTTGCCCTCAGCTCGCTCGCTCGTGGTGATGTGGCCGGGGCGGAGAAGCTCTGGAGGTTGGCCCTCAGAATCCAGCCGGGGTATGCCCCAGCACTGGTCAACCTGGCGAGGCTCCGCGTGAACACCGGTCGGGACGGTAGGGCCTTGCGCCTGCTCCGGCCGAACAATCCGCCGGCTGGCAAACCCGAGCTCTCCGGAGGCAATATGAGTCGGTTGCGTCCCGGCAACAGTGACGGTCATGGCATGGGTTGCGGCCGGTGGAGGGGACGCCGGGGGGGACGTGGCTCATGCCGCCAGATCCGGAGTGCCGGGCGAGGGTTGCCCTGGCCGTCGAGCAGGCCTGTGTCGCGCCACAGCAGGTGGGCCGGAGCAAGTGGCACGCCCATTTTCTGGAGCGTCTCGTTCATCAGGTCGTGGTCTCGCGCCACGAACCACACCACCAGCTCCGCCCCGAGCTGCTGGCACTCCCCGAAGAGCCACCGAAGGTAGGCGGCCTGCCAACTCTCCCGTCCCTCCTGGTGGATCTGAAGCTCGGGAATGTCGAGGGTCTCGGCGATATAGCCCGTCTCGGCGACGGCGAAACGTTTGCCGGGCGCAAGACCGGCGATCCTCGAGAACAGGTCTTCAGGAATGCCGGCGGGATCTCCGAAGGTCAGAAGCTCGTCGGGGTCGGGGAGCAGGTAGGGGTACGCGCTGACGGCAACGTAGTCGGAGAGCTCGAGGAGGCTGGCCGTCAGGTCCAGGAAACCCTCTCCACCAGCCACGAAGGAGCCCACCTGCACGGTCAGGATGACAGGCAGCGACGGGTGCTCCGCCTTCAGGGTGGCATAAACCTGACGGGCGAGGACGAGGAACTGGTGATACGCTGGGTCTCCGAGGCCGGTAAACCCCCCGTTGCACTCAATCGCGTACGCAAAGAAATCTGGATGGAAGCGCCGGATGAGATACCGGCACCAGTTGGTGAACGCCGCGATGACCTCGGGATCGTCAAGGGTCTTGCTCTCCCAACCTGTTGGCAGGGGCAGCCCGTCGGACCAGGACCAGTAGCTGGCCAGCTCCCCGGCGCGCGCCGTGCTCTGCGGTGTCGTTGAGACGAAGATGCGGTGGCCCGGAGGAATGTTCTCAACCATGGTGTCGATTTCAGAGACGACGTTCCGGTGGTATTGATCGTCTCCTGCCAGCGCCTCGGGCCACGGCACCCTGTCATCCAGATGGAAAGCGATGAGGTCGGCGTTGCCGGCGATGAAGTCGTAGGTGTCCTCGATGGCCTGTTGCGAAAGGTCATAGGGCAGGGTGGTCAAACCCCTCAGGGGCCCCCGTTCCTGGAACCACCATGGAGCCATCCTCCACACCGTGACGTCGTCCAGGAAGAGCGTGGTAGCGGCCTCCTCGTTGCCATTGGCCGTAATGCCCACCTGAAGGCGGTCACACACGGCATCGGCACGGGGCAAGGTCATCCCCCTGGCATCGATGACGAGATCATCGTCTTGCCAGACTTGCATGATCCCATCGGTCAGGGCGGAGAAACGGACGTGGAGGCGAAGGCGGACCCACCGGTCTGTCGGGAGGCTCTTTCCGGCGCCGGCCGGCTGGTAGAAGTCCTTGCCGAGGCACCACTTCCCCAGGTCGGACTTGAGCCAGTCCCCTGAGGGACCGCTCAGGTACAGCCGCCGGCCCGGGGATGTGCAGATGTCGCCGGCTCCCTTCCCCGGGCAGGCCCCGGCCGAGGTGCAGGTTCCCGGCGCCTCCAGGTCCAACAGAAAGACGCTGCCCAGCGGGTGTCCGCCAACGATGTACAGCCAGAGCTCGATCCAGGTCTCGTCGCCACCAACAAAGGAGAGGCCGGACCTGCCGATATCCGCCTTGGATGCCACATGACCGTCGTACGGCCGGGCGGAACACTTGAGCGCGCGGGTACCGGAGCGCACCTGTTCCGATGAGAGCTCCACGACGTTCTCCGCGGGCTGGCGTTGAAGCTCGGTCCATCGGGTGAGATCCGGTGGAAACAGGTCAGCGAGGCTCCCGGCATCCTCGAAACCGTCCGAAAAGACCACCGGGCTTTTTCCCGCGGCGCTCCCGTACGCCACCGCTCCCGAATCACCCCGCCGCTCCCGTCCATCCCATGAAGCCTCCCGGACGTTGGTCGCCGTTGGGGAGGAAGAGCCCGGTGGCGCGGTGCTCGCCCGCAGCGTCACCGTTCCGCCCAGCGCCATCGTCATCGCCCACAGCATGGATGAGGTCCCCAGCCGCCCCATCACGGGAGTCTCCGCGGCGCACTGGAATACCCATCGGACGAAGCGTGAATCTCCGGGATCGGCTCGGGCCCCTGCCGGCCAAACCCGGCCGGGTGCGGAAGGAGTGTTCGCGGCATCGAATCCTCCTTTCGGCCCTTGCGCGGCCGGCCTGGGAATTCACGATTCCCGGCCGCCCGCCCCCTGTGGCGTCCGATTCCATCCGGCAAGTGAGAGGAGGGCCCTTCCCAGTTTCTCACAATCCTCACGGGTCCGACGACGAGGTGCCCGGCGTGGTATCCGGGAGGACGGGGTGGGTCCGGTCCCGATCCTTGACCGGTCTGCTCCGCTTGGCGAGGAGGGAGGTCAGGAGCGTTGCATGTTCCGGTGCGCGGTACAATTGATGCCCGTACGAAAGGAGGGTCGATCATGGGCAAGAAGGTTGGAGTCATCCTGTCGGGTTGCGGCGTCTACGATGGCTCGGAGATCCACGAGGCCGTCATCACCATGCTGGCGCTGGACCGTGCCGGCGCCGAGATGATCATCTGCGCGCCGGACATGCCGCAGATGCACGTGGTCAACCACCTGACCGGCGAGGTGGCCGAGGGCGAAACGCGCAACGTGCTCGTGGAATCGGCGCGGATCGCCCGGGGCGCCATCAAGGATATCGCCCAGGTTTCGGCCGACGAGATGGATGCATTGATCTTGCCGGGCGGTTTCGGCGCCGCCAAGAATCTGTGCGACTTCGCCGTCAAGGGCGCTGCGTGTGACGTTCATCCGGAGGTTGCCCGCCTGGTGCGGGACGTCCACGCACAGGGCAAGCCGGTGGCGGCCGTCTGCATTGCACCGGCCCTGGTGGCCAAGGTCCTGGGCGACGAGTCTCCCGAGCTGACCATCGGTACCGACGCCGAGACCGCGGGTGCCCTGGAGTCCATGGGGGCGAAGCACGTCTCCTGTCCAGTCCGGGAGCTCGTCGTGGACCGGGAGCGGAAGCTGATCACGACGCCGGCCTACATGCTGGCCCAGAACATGTCCGAGGCGGCCGAGGGGATCGAGAAGACCGTCCGGACCCTGCTCTCCATGGCGTGAAACGCACACTGGTCATGGGGGCGGCGCCGGGGACGCTCCGCCCCCGCAGGGCCGGCGAATACGCCGCGAGCCCCACTCCGGCGGCCGCGGAGCCAGGATCGGGCCGATCAGGGAATCTTGATCACAACCGTCTTGGCGATCATGTCGTGGAGGCCGCGCCTGCGGTCCGTGAAGGCAATCATGAGAAAACCGATGTAGAAGATGAAGCTGCTGGCCATGTAGCCGAGGAGACGGAGCGCGGCGGCGCCGTAACCCATGGGCTCCACACCGTCCTCCCGGACGATCTTGAGGTGCAGCAGCTTCTTCCCCGGTGTGGCGCCGTCTCTCGCCCAGAAGTGGAGGAGGTACCAGATACCGAAGGCACCGGCGAGCAGGTAGCCGACGGCCATGATCATGGCGCCGAGCCCGGGGGCGTTCCGGGAGAGAATCCGCCCGGCCAGCCCCACCGGAATCAGGATGATGAAATAGGCGATCGAGACGATCACCACGTCGATCAGGTAGGCGAGCAGCCGGATCCAGAAGCCGGCGTACTCCACGCCCTCGGGCGTGGCTTGCATCCCCGGCGGGGGTGGGGAGTACGCTGGCGCCGGAGCCGGTGCCGCCGGAGCCGGTGCCGCCGGAGGCGCGGGGGCCGCGGGAGGAGCGAAGCCGGCTGCCGCCGGCTCGGCCATCGGAGGCGGGACTTGGGGAGCGGGCGGCGCCGGCGGCGGTGCCATGGCCGGCGGTGGTGGTGTCATGGGTACAGGCTCCGCCTCGTGGTCCACATCCATCCGTACCGTGGCGGAGGGAATCTCCTCGGGGGCCTCGAAACGGAGCTCGGCCCGGCCAAGGAGGATGGTATCCCCGTCGTGCAGGGGCTCTTCGGTGATACGCCGCTTGTTGATGAAGGTGCCGTTGGCGCTGCCGAGGTCCCGGAGCACGGTGCCGACGGTTGAGCGGACGATGACGGCGTGGTGGCGGGACACGGAGGGCTCGTCGAGGGTCAGGTCGTTGTCCCGGGACCTCCCGATGCTGAGCTCTCCCTCGGAAATCTCGATGGTGGCGGGGGAGCCGTCGGCAACGGCGCCCTGGGTGACGATCAGTCGAGCCATGATGCCTCCTTCCGTCCGGCTCTGGCGACCTCCCGGCGCGGCGCGATGCCGTGGCCGGTCGTTGAGACCGGACACCTTTCGGTGCCGGGTACGGTCTGCGGTTGCCGGAACAAGGTCACGAAAAATATATCACAGGATGTTGCAGCTCCGTCCGGGGAGCGTCCTCCGGCGTTGGCGCTTGTACGACCGCCGAAAGGAACCTGGGCACGAAAGGCGTGAAGCTCCTCGAGGCTGCCGGTCGTGGGGTTCTGCGGACTCGCGCAGGGCCGGAGCGCCTATACTGGTCAGGAGAGCCTCCGGGGAGGACACGAAAGATGTGGTGGTCTCACGGCGCAGAACTGCGGGACGAGCACGATGAGCCAGGCTGAAGCGCTGGCCGTGGCCCGGGCGCTGAACATGTGGTCCCTCGGCGTCCAGGTTGTGGTGGCGGCCGTCATGGTGACCGTGTTCCTTGCCCTGTGGCTGTCTTCCCGGCGGGAGTCGATCTTCACCTGGGGATTGGCCTGGTTGCTCGATCTCGTGGCGCTCGTGACCGTTCTGCTGATTGCAGCCGGCGGCAACACATCATCCCATGCCGTCCAGGTCGTCATGTACCTGGTGTACGCGACCTCGAAGATCGGCTTCGCGGCACTGCTGCTGGTCGGACTGGAGCAGTTCTTCCGGCGCCGGAGGGCCATGGGCGAGACCACCCGGTGGCGTGTCGGTTGGTTGCTGGCCACCCTATTGTTGGCCGTTCTCATCGTCCGCCCGCACACCGTCGCCATCCAGGCGGCGGTCTACTGGATCGTTGCCCTGTTGATGGGATACGGGGGAGTGTCGTCCCTGGCGCCGAGCCGTCAGCGCGGCACGCGCTTGCTTCCGGCGGCGCTCCTGGTCTACAGCGTGGCGTTCCTGCACCACGCGGTTGTGCTCGTGCCCTGGTTCCGGGGTGGGCCCGTTCCCCGGTACATGAGCCACGTTTCGTTCATCGATGCCGGCGTCGAGCTTCTACTGGGCGTCATCCTGCTGTTGGCTCTTGGGCAATCCGCCGTCGATGAGATGGCCAGGGCCAACGCCCGGCTCGAGGCGGCCCAGCGCTCGCTGCGGGAGCTGGTGGACGCCGACCCGCTGACGGGCCTGTACAACCGCCGGAGGCTTCGCCGCTTCATCACGGCCTCGGCCACGGGAGCAGGGGTCCTGATCTACCTGGACGTGGACCGCTTCAAGAACGTCAACGACCGGTGGGGCCACGCGGTTGGCGACGACTGTCTCCGCAGGGTCGCCGAAGGTCTGAGGTCGGTCTTCCGCACGGAGGATGGACTGTTTCGCATGGGCGGAGATGAGTTCCTCGTGGTGGCGCCCGGCCTGGATCCGGACGATGCGTCGAGACGGCTTGCCAGGCTGCATGAGCTTCTCGCCGCTTCCGCCGAGGGCCAGCCTCCTCTGACGGTTTCCGCGGGGATCGCCAGCTTCGGCAAGGACACGCCGGTGGATCAGGCGCTGGTCGCGGCAGACCACGCCATGTACCGCGAAAAGGGGGCCCACCGCCGCTGACCGGGAGGATCACCCGGTGGAGGGGCCAGCGGGTGCGTTCTGGCGCCGGCGGGAGCCCAGGGTGAACAGGGCCACCTCGGGGTTGTCGGTGGTCAGGGAGGGAAGACCCAGGCGGGCGAGCTCCAACATGCGCCTGGGGCGGTTGACGGTCCACGGGTGCAGCTCCCGGCCGGTCGGCAGGAGTCGCTCGACGAGGACGTGGTGCGGCGAAAGGCTCCACGCCTCGGGGAGCGGTGTGAGTCCGAGGTGTTTGACGATCAGGGAAAAATGGCCACCGTCGAAGGCCTCTGCTGCCTTGAGGAGAATCCGAGCCGAGGAAGAGATGATGCGGGTCCGGTTGCCATGGGGGCCCACCGCCGCGACCAGCTCCTCCAGAAGGGGCTCCAGCCAGCGGCCGGGAAGGGGTTTGATCTCCAGGAACAGCCAGTGGCGATCGTCGAGCTGCTTGAGGATCCCGTCCAGCGAATCGACGCCTTCGCCCTTCATCTCGGTCCAAGTCCAATCCCGGCTGTGCCTCCCGGCGCGCCGGAGGTCGTGGTGTGCCACCCAGACGCCGTCTGCGGTGGGCCGGATGTCAATCTCGACACCGTCGGCGCCAGCAGCCAGGGCGGCCCTGACTCCGGCCACGCTGTTCTCCGGGTACCGCGCCCGGAACCCGCGGTGGCCGATGATCAGTGGGCGGCCGCACATGCTGCCGGTCGCAAGGCCGATGCGACGATGGTCTCCAGATCCTCCGCAAAATCCCGGGTGGTCCGCCGCGCCCATGGCAGAGAGTGTACGCCAGTCGGCCCGCCCGTTGGCCGCCGGCCGAGCCGTACGGACCGGCCGGCCGCGGTGCCCCGTCGTGTTGGTTTCCCTCCGGATCCTTGGTCGTGGTGACGCCTGACCGCGCCTTGTGGTACGACCGTGACCTGCTCGGGTGGGTGAGCCATCGTTTGACGGCGCCCGCCCGCGCCCTTCTTCCCCTGTCATCCCGACCGGAGCGTTGCGAAGTCCCTCTCTTTCCTGTCATTCCGAGCGAGAGAGCGAAGCGGACAAGCCGAGGAATCTCCCGGGCGAGAGTGGCAATCCCATTCCGCCATGTGTGGGAGGGGACCGGATTCAGGAAAACAGTGTCCCCATGATCAGGATCGGCGTGTCGCAATCGGGAAAACGCGGAGCATGCCACCTCCCGCGCGGCTCAGGGGTAGGGGTCCTTACCGCCAAAGGTGTGCCGGTAGCTGATGTGCAGGGCGACATCCGTGGAGTTGTCGTACTGGACGATGTTCTCGATGAAGGCGAAGGTCAGCAGATCCCGGGCGTCCACGGGGACTCGGAGGCCGGCCATCAGGAGCCAGGAGGCGTCGGAGAGGTCGGAGATGGTGGCGCCGCTGAAGACGGAGGTCGTGAAGGTGCCCTGGAACACCCAGTTGAGCTTGCGGTGGGGGCTCCAGATCTCCCAGGCGGCCATGGCCGTCCAGATGTGGCTCACCTCGAAACCGGGGAGGTTGTCGATACCTCCGAGCCAGGTGTAGGCCAGGTCCAGGTGGAGGGCGCTGGCGGAGCCGGTCGCACGGCTGGCGTAGCCCACGACCTGCGCGTCCCACTCTCCGGAGCCGCCGAAGTTCCTGACGTTGCCCGTTGGCCCCTTGATGGCGGCAGCAGCGGCACCTTGCCAGCCGTGCCAGCGGCCCCGGCTTCGCAGCTTGAGCTCGACGCTCGTGTCCCCGAGGACATTGTTGGCCGGTGCGCCATCCCGGAAGAACTGCCGGTCACCGAAGCGCATGAAGACCTGGAAACGGTTCTGGGGGAAGAGCTCGCGGTTCGCATTTCCCAGGTCGAGCGCGTTGTGGAACGACTCGATGGTGTGATCGGCGAAGCCGCCGCCCCGGGAGTGAACGGAGGTGTCCAGGGTCAGCTGGAGCGTGTCGGTCAGCCCGTAGGCGAGACGGAGCCCCCAGCGGGCCATCTCGCCGTCGAAGAAGTAGAGATCGTGGCCGGGGTAGGCCGCGGCGATCCTGTCGATCTCGTCCGGCGTCAGCTCGCGGCGCCCCGGGGCCCGGTTCTCAGCGACCCAGCCGTGGATCTCCGGCGACATGATGAAGGTGTTGGACCAGCTCAGGGCTAAGGTCGCCTGGAGGGCGCCCCGCCCGATCGTCGAGGCGCCCTCGGGTGTCAATCCGAGAAAGAGCTGGTCGAAGGGAAGCTGGTTGCGGACGGCCACGGGCCCGAGCTCCTGCGCCGGCACCGGTTGCGAAACCGCACCGAGAAGCAGCAGCGCCAGGAAAAGCCGGGAGAACCTCGAGATCGCCATGGTGCCCTCCGTCCGCCCGTGCTCATCCTACCAGGGGCAAGCGGTTCCCCGCCCCGTCTTCGGGACGGGGAACCGGTCGAGAAAGGAAGGAGGAAGAAGAACGCCGTCGTATTACGACACGTCCGCGGTTAGCTGCCGTTTCCCGCCGAACCAGGCCTTAACGGCCGTGTGGGCGTCTTCCAGGAGGGAGTAGAGGATCGGGACGTAGACCATGGTCAGGAAGGTGGCCACCAGAAGGCCGCCGATGGCGACGATGGCCAGCGGGGAGAGCCGTTCCAGGCCAACCGACCATTCCATGGCGATGGGAATCATGCCGACGATGGTGGAGGTGGCGGTCATGAGGATGGGGCGCATGCGGACCCCGACGGCTTGTACCAGGGCATCGTCCATGCTGGCGCCGTGTTCCCGTGCGGCCCGGGCGAAGTCCAGGAGAAGGATGGAGTTGTTGACGACGATACCCCCGAGCAGGATCAGTCCCATCATGGCCGGCATGCAGGCGTGCCGGTGGGAGATGAGGAGCATCCACGCGGCGCCGATGACGCCGAGGGGGATGACGGACATGATGGTGATCGGGTGCAGCCACGAGCGGAAGGTCGGCACCAGGGAGAAGAAGAGCAGAACGAGGCTGAGGGTGAGCGCGCCGGCGAGCCGGGAGAAAGACTCCTTCATCTGGGAGACCTCTCCCTGCTGGGAAATGGAGTAGCCGAGGGGGAGCTTGAGGCCCTGGAGCGCGCTGGCGACGTCCTCCTGGAGGTGAGAGATGGCCCGGGTGCGCCGGAAGGCCATGACGTCGATGGTCCGGACCAGGCCCTCGTGGGTGATGATCTGGGCCGACGGCTGCTTCCGCACCGTTCCCAGTTGGGCCAGGGGGACGATGCCGTGCGGCGTACGGATGGGGTAGGTCTTCAACGCGGCCAGGTGGGCCCTCTGAGCTGCGGGGAGCTGGACCCAGATGGTCTGGCCGTCCTGATTGGGAACCCGGAGGATGGAGGCCGGCAGGCCGCCCACGGCGCCGCCCAGCTGCAGGGTGACGGCCCGGGGGGAGATCCCGTACCGGGCGAGCTGACCGGGATCAAGCTCCAGTGCGGCCTCCTGGGAGTCGAGCCGCCACGAGCGGCCGATGGACGTGGCGCCACGGAGGTGTTGCTCCAAGCGGCGTTGGATGTCGCGGCCGATGGAGTCCAGGGTCCCAAGATCCGGTCCCGAGACCATCACGTCCACCGGGGCCTTGATGGTGGAGAGTGGGGTGGCGCCGTAGTCGTAGACGTCCACGTGCCGGAGACCGGGGATCTCGTCGAACTGCCGCCGCAGGTCATCCTCGATCTGCCAGATAGTTTCCTTGCGGTGGAATCGATCGACGAAGTTGACGGTGATGGAGCCTTGGCGGGAGGTCCGGCCCGATCCGAAGGAGATGACGTCGGGCTCGGAGCCGATCATCGCCAGAGAGGACTCGACGCCTGGGGTGCGGCCGATGACGGTCTCCATGCGTTGGAGGATCGACTCGGTGGCCGCCAGGGAGCTGCCCGCGTCCGCTTCGAACGCCACTTTGACGATTCCCGTGTCCATGGGCGGCATGAGGTCCCGTCCCACCAGCGGCATTTGGCGTGCGGCCACCACGAACATGACGGCTGCCGCCAGGAGGAAGAGCCCGCGGTGCCTCAGGGCCAGGCGGGTGGTTCCCTGGTAGAAGTTCCGCAGACGGCCGAGCACGGCGTCGGCCATCCGGGCCGCCAGACGTTCGGGCAGCGCACGCCGCCCACCGTTTTCGCGCCGGAGGATCCACGGCGCCAGCAGCGGGATGATGGTAACGGAGACGGCGAAGGACGCCAGGAGGGCGATGATAAGGGTCAGGGAAAGCGGCCGCATGACCCGTTGCACGTATCCACCGACGAAGACGATGGGGGCCAGCGCCACGACGGTGGTGGCCGTTCCGGCGAAGTCCGCCAGGAGGATCTCCTTGGTTCCACCGATGACGGCCTCGCGGACGGGTTTCCCGAGCTCGTCGAGGTGCCGCTGGATATTCTCCACCACGACGATGGAGTCGTCCACGAGCATGCCGACGGCCAGCGTGATGGCGGTCAGCGTCACGATGTTGAGCTCCATGCCGCCCAGCCACATGACGCCGAAGGTCAGCATGAAGGTCATGGGCAGGGAAACGGCGACGAGCGTGAGACTCCGGCCGCTGGCGAGGAAGAGGAACAGGACGAGCACAGTCATGAGGATGGAGCTCTTGAGCGCGTCGCGCATATTGGAGATGGAGAGGGTGATGAGGCCCTCCTGGGAGTCGGGTATGGAGAACTCCACCGAGGGGAACCGTTGTTC
Source organism: Acidobacteriota bacterium (assembly GCA_013152925.1). Taxonomy (GTDB): domain Bacteria; phylum Acidobacteriota; class Thermoanaerobaculia; order Thermoanaerobaculales; family Sulfomarinibacteraceae; genus JAADFK01. The sequence continues at coordinate 21,442 of JAADFK010000060.1, forward strand.
GAGCTCGGGCAGCAGCTTCTTGACGGCGCCGATGGTTTCGAGCACGTTGCCCGTACGTTGTCTTTGGATGTTGATGGCGATGGCCGGCTCACCGTTGCCGTGGAAGGCGCTTCGCGGTTCTGCGGTCCCGCGCCGCACGCTGGCGACGTCGCCCACGCGGATGAGGCCCGGCCCGCGGTCTGTCAGGACGACGCGCGCCACGTCGGCGGTGCTGGCCAGCGCTCCCCGCCGTTTGAGGACGATCTGGGAGCCGGCGCCGATGACGAGACCGGCGGGCTGGTTGGCGTTGGCGGCCGCCAGGGCCGCGGCCACGTCGGCCATTCCCAGATGGTAGCGTTCCAAAGCGTCACGCTCGGGGGTGACCAGGATGACGGGTTCGTGGCCGCCGAAGACCTCGGCGTTTGCCACCTGTGGAAGTTGAAGGAGGGCGTCTCGGATGGGGTTCTCGGCGAGCTGGCGCACCATGGACAGGTCCAGGTGAGATCCCTTGGCGGGACGGAGCGCCAGGGTCATTACGGCAGGGGTGGCCGAGGAGACCTGGAAGAGGATCGGGGCCCGGGTACCGGGGGGAAAGCGGGACCTGACCTTTTCGAGCGCATTGGCCACGTCCGTGGTGGCGCTGGAGAGATCTCTGGTGTAGCGGAACTCCACCGTGACCGCAGAGACCTCGTCCCGGCTGGTGGAGCGGACGGTCCGGACCTGATCGAGCCCGGAGAGCTCCCGTTCGATGGGACGGGTCAGGTCACTCTCCACGTCGGCCGCGGAGGCGCCTGGGAGAACGGTGACCACCGCCACCTGGGGGCGTTCCGTGTCGGGAAACAGCTTGAAGGGAAGCCGGTTGTAGCCGATGACGCCGAGCACGGCCGCCAACACGAGCAGCGCCGAGATCAGGTGGGGACGCTTGAGATAGCCGTCGACGAAACTCATGGTTCAGTCCTTCTTGGAGCGTGATGGTGAAAGGGCGACAGATACGGCGTTGGCCGTGTGGCGAGCACGGGGCCGGGGGAATGGCTCCTCGGAGAGGGCCCGCACCCACGGAAACCTATGGGGACACGCGATCCGGTGGTGTGTTCGACGCATCACCCGTGCCTCCGTACCGGTGGGGAGGCCACATGCACCTTCATCCCGTCGGCGAGCATCATCAGACGGGAGGGCTGGCCGACGACGACCCGCTGGCCCTCGGCCACACCGCCCTCCACGACGGCTTCCTGGACCGAGCGGGCCAGGACCCGGACCTGCACAGGATGCACGACCCATTCTGTCCGGGGAGCGCCGGAGGCCGATCCCGGGGGATCTTCCGTCTTCACGAGAAAAACCCAGGAGCCGTTCTCACCCTCTAGCAACGCATCGATCGGAATGACCAGGCCCTCCACCTGCCGGAGCCTGACGTCGACGCCGACGGTGGCGCCGGGCACAAAGGTCTTTGGGGCATTGGAGATATCGGCCTCGAAGGCGGCCAGACCGTTGGTTCCCGTGGCCGGGACGATGCGGGAGACTTGCGCCGTGACCGAGGAACCGCCGGTACCGAGGCTGACGGGGTCACCCACTGCCAGGATGGAGAGATCGGCCACGGGAAGCTGGGCGCGAACCCGGAGGCCATTCTCCCGGGCCACCACGAGGACCGGCTTCCCCGGCACGGCCAGGTCGCCAGGATCGGCCAGGCGGGCCGTGATCTTGCCGTCGAAGGGAGCTTTCAGAAGCGAATAACCGCGCCGTGTCCTGGCCTGGTCGCGCCGCCTCCGGGTGATCTCGAGCTCGGCGCGGGCGGCCTCCAGACGAGCGTTGGCGGCCCGCTCCGCCGCATGGGAACCTTCCCACTGTTCGTCGGACAGGGCTCCGGCATCGTGCAGGACACGATCCCGATTCGTGGCATCCCGCTGGGCCTCCCAGGCGGCCCGGGCCGCCGCGACGGCCTCCCGGGCGGAGGCCAGGGCGGCACCCGCCTGGGCGACGGTGTCCTCGAGCTCTCTGGAATCGAGGACGGCCAGGATCTGACCGCGGTGCACCGTGTCGCCCTCCCGCCCCCGCACCTCGAGGATCCGGGCCATGATACGGGGCGCCACGCGGGCCTCCTCGCCGGCGATGACGGTTCCCGTCACGTGCCGGACCCTGCCGACGCTGCCGGAGCGCACCGTCGCCACCTCGACCACGGAGAGGGGCCGGTGCAGCAGGGGCTCCGAGCTCTTCTCGTGGAGCCGTTTCATACGGACGGCAAACAGTGCGGCGACGATCAGCACCGCGACGACGATCCAGCTGAGCTTCTTCATTTGACGGCCTCCTTCTCCACGATGCTGTTGATCCGCTCGGCCGCCGTCAGGAGGGCTCCCAGAGCCTTGGCCCGGGAAGCCCTGGCGTTCTCCTTCCGCGACTGCGCGCGCAACAGGTCCTCGACCGTGCCCGCTCCCGTGTCGTAGCGGATCTGCTCGATCCGCGCGGCCTCGTCACCGGCGGCGACCCGGGCCCGGGCCGCCCTGAGCTCGGCCGCGGCGGCGTGGAAGCGGGCCATGGCCTCCTCCAGCCGGGCGAGGGTGTCGACGCGGGCCTGGACGAGCGCATTCCGGGCGGCGCTGCGGTTCTCCTTGGCGGCTGCCAGTTCCTCGAAACGGGACGTTCCGTGGAAGATGGGCACCACGACCCCGACGGAGACCTGCCAGGTGTCCAGGGGGTTGTCCAGGGAGGGTGCGGCATTTTGGACCACGTTACCGCTGGCGACGACCTTGGGAATGAAGCTGGCGGTGGCGACGCGGACCCCGCGTTCACCCTGCTCGGCGGTGAAACGGGCGCGCAGGATCGTCGAGCTCTGGACGGCGGCCTTACGGAGCTCGGGAGGGGTCAGGGACGCGGCCGGAATCCGATCCGGGAGCGGGTCGGCGACCACCTGCCCCGATGGATCCTTCCCCATGAGAGCCAGGAGGAGCGACGACACCCGTACCCGGTCGGCCTGGATGGAGGCCCGTTGAGCCCTGGCGTCCTCGAGCTCTTCGAGAACCTTGAGGCGGTCCAGCTTGGGGCGTTTGCCCGTTTCCACCATGATGTCGAGACGTTGCTTCGTTCTTTCCAGGGAATGGATCAGGTCGTCCACGGCGTCTCCCATCGCGTCGAGGGTCTGGATTCCCGTGTACAGGGAGACCGCATTGAACCGGACCTGCCAGCGGCTCCCCTCCAGAAGGGCCATGCTTTTCTTGGCCTCCAGGCGGCGGACCTCGATACCGTTGGAGAGCTGGCCACCCATGTAGAGGGGGATCTGGAATGTCAGCCCGTAGTGACGCTGATTCCGATCCCAGGGGAGGCCGGCAAAGCCTCCGACCTCCTCGAACATCTCCCGGGACATGGGCCGGACGATCCAGTCGTCGTTGTAGCGCGTGTAGTTGAAGAAGGCGTCCAGTTGGCCCCATCGTGTGCGTCCCGCCGCTTTCGCCGAGCGCTCGGCGGCCGCACTCCGGTGGAGGAGCGCCCGGAGGCCGGGGTTCGATGCGATGGCGGCCGCCACGGCCTCGTCAAGGCTCAGGTGGATCGGGCCGGTCTCGGCCGGCGTCGCGGTTGCCCCGGCATCTGCACCCCTGGCCGTTTCGGACGACACGGCGCACGGAGCCGGCGGGGTCGCCCCCCGGGCCATGGCGGGTCCTCCGGCCAGGAGCGCCGCAGCCAGGAGTATGAAGAAGTGTCGTCTCATACTTCCCTCCCTCGAGCCGTCGTCAGCGCCTCCAGAAGAAACGGAACGAGCTGGTCCTCGAAACGGTCCTCGGCTCGGGCATCCGGCAGCAGCCGGTGGCGGATGGCCATGGCCGCGGGGGCGCCGAGCAGCGCGAGGGCCAGGCAGTCCGGTTCCACGGCCGAGGCGACCTCCCGGGCGGTCTGTCCTTCCCGGATCAGCCCCTCGAGAACCGAGAGGTAGCCGTGAAAGATGGAACGCATCCGGCCGAGGAGCTCCGGATCGTCCGAGGCCGAGGCCTCGGCCAGCAGCAGGATGGGAAGGCTGTTCTGCTCCCGGATCAGCCGGACGTGGTGGAGAACGATCCTCTCCAGACGTTGGACGACCGGCAGGTCGCCCTCCGCGGCAATCTGCCGGGCCGGTTGGACGAGCATCTCCTCGAGACGGTCCATCAACCCCAGTACCAAGGTCTGCTTGGTGGGGAAGTGGCGGTAGAGCGCCGCTTCGGAAAACCCGACGCGTTCGGCGATCTTTTTCGTCGTCAATCCGCCGAGACCCCCCGTGCGGACGAGTTCCAGCGTACGGTCGAGAATCTCTGTTTGCCGGGGACTTTCTCCAGCCTTGGTGTTCTCTCCAGCGTCCATGTCTCCTCCTTGGAGCCGGGTCAGCAGCGCTCCGCCTGGTGGGATCCGACGCATCGCCGTAGCTCTCTCGGAATCGATGATGTTAGTGAAGGTTCACTAACATCGGGAAGTATATGCCGCGAACCCTTTCTTGTCAACCCTGAATTCTCGCATGAGGTCTACGTTCTGCAAGGTGAATATTATGGTATGGCGTTCTACACGAGAAGGGTGTTTGGCTGGCGCTATCCCAAGGGAAGAGCGGAGCGATGACTCACATAGTGCGGCAGGGGATGGCTTCACGTTGTGAGCCGCATGATCGAAACCAGGTCTTGACAGTGGTGCATAATGAGCATATGTTCGTTATTGTCATGGGACGACCCCCCGTACCTCGCCGCATCGGTTGCCGCTTCGGAGCGAGGGGATTCCGGCCGTTGGGAAAGCCGGCGCGGGATCTTCCGGCGGTGGTCCTTGGCCTCGACGAGCTGGAGGCGCTCCGGCTTGCCGACGTGGAAGGGCTCTACCAGGAAGACGCCGCGGTGTGTATGGGCGTTTCGAGGGCGACGTTCGGGCGGATTCTCGCATCCGCACGGTCCAAGGCCGCCCGGGCCATCGTCGAAGGCACGGTTCTTCTGGTGGGGGAGGATGGCGGGCCCGGAGGTTCGAGAAGCGGCACCGCGTGTCCGCGGCACGGCGCGGCCGGAGGCCGGGGAAGGCGATGTACCTGCGGGGGCGGCGGGGTATGGGCATCCCATGAAAAATGACATGGAGGTTCAGAATGAAAAAGATTGCGCTCCCCGTGTTGAGAGGACGGTTCAGCAGTCATTTCGGCGGGGCAGAGGGATTCGCCATTTTTGCGGTCGACGAGGAAAGCGGCCAGGTGATCGAGCGGACGGATCACCCGGCGCCGCCCCACGCCATGGGATCGTTTCCCGCGTGGCTGGCGGGCCAGGACGTGGACGTCATCATCGCAGCAGGCATGGGACCGCGGGCCGTCCAGATGCTTCGGGCCTCGGGCGTGGAGGTGGTGCTGGGCGCAGCGGGCGATGATCCCGAGGCCATGGTCCGGGCCTTCATGGCCGGCGAGCTGACCGCCACCGGCGAGAGCTGCCACGATCACGGTTACCATCAGGGCCCCGGGGCCGCCCATCGTCACGGCTCAGCCCTCGGTCACCGCCATGGCGGGGGCCACGGTAGGGGACAGGGGGGTTGCCACTGAGCGAGCTCCCGTACAGGAACGGCGCCCGATTTCGGTCTCGGCGTCAGCCTGCGGACTCCACTTGGCGGGGTGCCAGAGCGCGCCTCCTCGGAGATCCCTGTGGTCCTTGATCGTGTGGAGAGCTCGCTCGTTTCTGCCTCGGGAACGACGCCGTTTCCATCCAGGATTCCGGATGGGAACGAGCGAGAATGCCCCGCGGAAGGGGGAGTGGCACCCCCTTCCGCCGAGGCACACGACCGGGGAGCGCAGCGCTTGCCGGAGCGCGGGATTCCGTGCAGGATTCCAACCCTGCTCCGATTCGTGACGTGGGCGGCACGACTGGAATGGTGCGGGCCCCGGAACGTCTCACCTCTTCTCCCCGTCAAACGGACGTTCGTCCGGGATATCGGCGGTACACCGGCAGCAGTGCGACACGGTCACATCACGGCCGCATCTCGATGGGCGTCCCCACCCTGACGGCTGCCCAGATCTCGTCCATGTCGGCATCCGATACGGCGATGCATCCGGCGGTCCAGTTGAAGCGCTGGGAGACGAGGGACAACCTCTGCCCGTGGTTCTGCGGGACGCGGGGCGTTGGCGGTGTAGGATGGGAGGGAAACACCGGAGCTTCCCTGCTGGCAGGGTCGTGGGTGTCTGGCGTGGTGGAGGTGGCGCGTGGCGCGGATGAGAGTACGGTATTTCGTGCCTGGGGGGCAGGCCGAGAGCTTCGAAACGGCGGCCCGCTCCATGACCATCGGCTCGGGCCAGGGATGCGATCTCCGGCTGAGCGGGCTCGGACCCCTCGAGTGCACCATCTATCTCAGTGAGCAGGGATACTACGCCACCAACGAGGGGGGCCGCCTCAGTATCAACGGCGTCGAGGGGCCCGGTTTCGTCCGGGCCAACGATGTGCTCCGCCTGGGCGATACCATGGCCCTTCGTTTTGACATCGTGGCCGACGCACCTCCACCTGCACCTGCAGGGAGGCCTCTGCCGGCGGGGCGGGCATCGGCGGCGGCCCCTGCGCAACCGGTGCGGCTCGGCGCACGGCCCGCACGGCATGGCGATGGCTCGCCGGCCCGGG
>JAADFK010000061.1 GCA_013152925.1 Acidobacteriota bacterium
CAGCGCCGCGACCCGCCGCCGCCATCTCGGCCGCGGCCCTTGCACGGGCGGCGGAAGAGGGCGTCGAGGAAGCTCACCCCCGGGTGGCGGCCGCCGCCGCACCCGCGACGGCCCCGGTGGCCGATGAGACGAACGCGCCGCCCAGGCTGGAAGTGGTGCCGTCCGCCCCGGCGACGGCCGGGGAAACCGCCGAAACGGCTCCCAGCCTGCACGAGTCCGCCGACGACGAGATCACGGCCGGCCAGCCGCCGCTGGAGTCCGGGCAGGCGGATGCCGAGAGGCCGGAGGACGAGCTTCCCGAGAACGAGATCACGGCAGAATCCGTCGCGACCAAGGAATCGCCCGTGTTCGATGAAGAGGGGGAAACGGAGGCTGCTGCGTCGGGTGCCGCTGCCGAGGAAGCCGCCGACGCATTCCCCGGGGCGGAGGAGATCGAGGAGATCGAGGAGCCCGAGGAGGCTGAAGAGCCCGAGGTCGTGGTCGACTTCGATCGCAGCGAGGAGGAACCGGACACGATGGTGCCTCCACCGGTCAAGAGGGTCCAGGTCTCCAACCAGATGGACATCCTGGCCGAGCTGGACAGCCTCCGGGAGCGCGCCACCATGGCGGGCCCGCGTGCCGCCGCCGCTTCCCAGCAACCCGATCTCGACATCGACTCTCTCCTGGCCGGCGAGCTCACCAAGACCCGGGAGATTCGCCGCAAGGTCAGCCACGGCATCAACTCCGACATCTTCAAACGGACCAGCAGCCTGCAGGTGGCCGTACGTCTCGTTGACAGCCACGGGGATACAGTCCACACCTTGCAACCCATTTCTCTCCCGGTGAAGGACATCTCTTCCGTGGACGTTCTCTCCCTCCTGCTGACGCTCGACCTGGAGAATCAGAAGTGATTTCCCGGGTGCAGCTTTGGCGCCTGGCCTTGGTGTTTCTACTCGCCGGCGCCGGAGCGCTCGCAACGGGATGCGCCACTTCGGGGCGCGTCTCGGTCTCGGCAGATCATCCCGACGCTTCCACGGCGGCCTCGCGCCAGGACTACGTCCAATGGGAGAGCAGGGCGAGGACCGGAGCGGACGAGCTGATCAACACCGCCCACCGTCTCCTGGAGGGGGGGCACCCCTATGAGGCCGTCCAGTGTGCCGATCAGGCCTTAGAGCTGGTCCTGACGCCGCCGGCCGGCTACCCGACTGGTACGAGCGAGTACCTCGATTACGCTGCGGAGCTCATGGACGACGCCGACTCCATCGAGGATCAGGTAACCGCGGGGAGCCAGGCCGCCAGCGCCATCGAGGACACGCTCGCCGATCTCCTTCGCACCGACCTTCCGGACGAATCCGTTCCGCTCCCCCCGCAGCAGGAGAGTCCCCTCCCCCACAGCGACCTGCCCCTGGTGATCAACCCCCAGGTGGAGCGTTTCCTGGAGGCCTTTACCAACCCCTCCGAGCTTCGCAACCGGATCGAGAAGGGCCTCCAAAGGGGCGGCGCCTACCTTCCAATGATCCGAGCCAAGCTCCGTGCCGCGCACCTCCCCGAGGACCTGGCCTACCTTCCCCTGATCGAGTCGGCCTTTTCACCGACCGCGTACTCCAGGGCCCGCGCCAACGGGATGTGGCAGTTCATCGCCTCCACGGGACGTCTCTACGGTCTGAAGATCTCGACCCTGGTCGACGAACGGCGAGACCCGGAGCTCTCCACAGACGCCGCCATCGCCCATCTGGCGGATCTCCACCAGCAGTTCGGTGACTGGTACCTGGCGCTGGCCGCCTACAATTCGGGCGCCGGCAACGTGCGGCGCGCGATCCGCCGGGGCAACAGCACCGACTTCTGGAAGATCCGGCGCTACCTGCCACGGGAGACCCGCAACTACGTGCCGGCCTTCATCGCTGCGGTCATCGTGGCGAAGCAACCGGGAAAGTTCGGTATCGACCCTCCGGCCGAGCGGGAGTGGCAGTACGACACCATCGACGTGCCCGACGCCATCGACCTCCAGTTCCTGGCACGGGAGCTGCACATCCCCCTGGAACAGCTGCGGGAGATCAACCCCGCTATCCGCCGGGACCTGACGCCGGCCCGGCGGACAACCCGGCTGCGCCTCCCCCCCGGCACTTCGGAGGCGGCGGCCGACCTGCTCGCCAAGACGCCCCGCTCCAGGTGGGCGCCGCGTATGTTGCACACCGTCCACAGGGGCGACACCCTCTCCACCATCGCCCGCCGCTACGGCTCCTCGGTCCGCGCCATCCGGGCCGCCAACGGCCTGCACGGCAGCATGATCCATCCGGGCCAGACACTGGTCGTGCCGCGCTACGCCGGAACCGCCTGGAAGGCGCCGGCCCACCGGACGGTCCGGCGTTCGGCCCACGGCGCCACCCACACGGTGCGCCGGGGCGATACGCTCTGGGACATCTCCCGTCTCTACGGCGTTTCCACATCGTCTCTCCGGGCCGCCAACGGACTGTCACGGCGCTCGCTCCTCCACCCCGGACAGAAGCTCGTCATCCCGGGACGCCGCCGCGCCGCCTCGACCCCTCACGCCCGAACTGCCGCCTCGCGCCGCTCCCTGGGCTCCGGGTCGTACACCGTGCGCCGTGGCGATACCCTGTGGGATATTGCCCGTGCTCACGGCCTTTCCACATCGTCCCTCCGGGCCGCCAACGGGCTGTCGCGGCGCTCGCTCCTCCACCCCGGACAGAAGCTTGTCATCCCGGAACGAAACGTCACCGCGCCGAGCCCGGAACGGCGTGCCGGAGGGTCGCCTGCCTCCTCCGGCGCCACCTACACCGTGCGCCGTGGCGATACCCTCTATGATATCGCGCGCCGTTTCGGGGTTTCTGTCACCGATCTCCGCCGCGCCAACGACCTCAAGGGCTCTCGCATCCACCCCGGCGACCGCCTGGTCATCCCGGTCGATTCCGCCTGAGGTACCGGCAGCGGGGTGGGTGCGCCACGAGAGGCCACCCGCCGCGGGCCCGGGCTGGGATACCCCGGAGTCCGCCGCTCCTGGCGGAGCAGAGCTCACACTGCACCGGGACCGGCGCTCCGCCCGCGCGTGGAGGCCCTCGCCTCGGTTCAGACCTTGCATACGGGGGCGCCGCTGGCGTAGGTGGCCCGCGCAATGATCTCGTCCTGCATGTCGGCCGAGAGATCAGCGAAGTAGGCCGAGTATCCCGAGACCCGCACGAGCAACCCCGGGTAGGCCTCCGGATTCTCCTTCGCCCGCCGCAGCAGCACGGGGTCGAGGACGTTGATCTGCACCTGCATCCCGCCCCGCTCGAAGTACACGGCCACCAGGTCTTCCAGCGCCCTCCGCCCCACCGGCCCGGCCACCGAGTCCGCGTCGAACTTGAGGTTGAAGTTGATCCCATTGGCGAACCGGCCCATGTCGATCCGGTTGGCCGAGTTGATGGCCGCCGTGGGGCCGGCCCGGTCGAAGGCCGCCGTGGGCGAGAGGCCGGAGGCCAGGGGCTCGCCCCGGAGCCGGCCGCTGGGAAGCGGTCCGGTCACCTCGCCGAAGAACTGGTGCGCGGTCACCGAATAGAGGCCCGTGGTGTACGGGCCGCCCCTGGTGTTCCGCCGGCCCTCCCACCAGGAGGCGAAGGTCTCCAGCACCCAGCGGGTCCATCGGTCGGCCCCGGCGTCGTCGTTGCCGTACTTGGGGACCCGGCGCATGACGGCGCGCCACCACTCGTCCTCGAGGCCCTTCTGGAGCAGCTCCACCAGCTCCGGAAGGCCCAGGCGCCGCTCCACGAAGACCAGCCGCTCGATGGCGTACAGGGCGTCGCCCGTGTCGGGCCCACCCACGCACTGGATGCCAGAGAAGGTGTACCGGGCCCCGCCGCCCGTGGAGCAGGTGGCTTTCTCGACACAACCGTCCAGCAACATGCTGGTCAGAGGCGTCGGATGGAACCGGGCGTTGGCACGCTCCACCGCCTGGAGGTCCACCAGGAGCCGGGAGAGGCCGAAGCCGAGCTGGGCCTCGAAGGCCGCCGTCACGTCCTTCATGGAGCGCATCCGGGCAACCGGCGGCGTCTTCACCCCGCTCCGGCGCCTCGAGCCGAAGCGGCAGCCCTCGTTGAGCGCCAGCTCCAGCCGGATGGGCACGTTGAAGATGGCGGCGTCCGTGGAGGCCAGGCTCTTGCCCTGGCTCGAAGGCTCCACGCAGCCGATACCCGTGTAGCTTCGGGCGTCCTCCAGAGTGTAGCCATTGGCCACCATGGTGGGAACGACCACCTCGTCGTTGTACAGCGCCGGGGAGTTGGCCCCCGCGGCGATGGCCGCGAAGACGGCCTCCCGGAAACGTGGCGGCGTGCCGGAGTGGAGGCGGGCGTGATAGTTGGGCTGGCGCATCCTGAGGGCGTCCATCACCTCCAGGACGACGAAGCTCAGCTCGTTGGTGGCGTCACGTCCTTCACCATCGGTGCCGCCGATGCACACCACCTGACCGTTGAACATTCCACCGTGGAAGTTCGTGATGCTCTTGGAGAAGACCGGCACGATCTCGCTCATCTTGATGGAGAAGGCCGCCACCAGCTCCATGGCCTCCTGCCGCGTCAGCCGGCCGGCCTCGAGATCGGCCGCGTAGAAGGGCCACAGGTACTGGTCCATCCGGCCCGGAGAGATGCCGTTGTCCAGGCTCTCCAGGTTGAGGGCGATCTGGGCGAAGAAGAGCGACTGCAGGGCCTCTCGGAAAGTCCGCGCCGGGTGCCGGGGTACCCGCCGGCAGGTGCGAGCTATCTCCTCAAGCTCGCACCGCCGCCCGCCGTTGCCCTCCTTCCGCGCCATGGCCTCCGCAAGCCTGGCGTAGGTCTCTCCGAAGGCGGCCAGGCTCTCCGCGGCGATCCGGACGGCCTCGAGGAAGGTCCATTCCGCCGTGCCCTCCGCGAAGTCCCCCTGGCGTTCCGCCGCCTCCGCCGCCAGGCCCGTGGTCCCCAGGCGGATCAGCTTCTCGTAATCGGGGGCGATGTGCGCCACGCCACCCGACTCGTTGATCAGGTACCAGCTCCCCGTCAGTTGCTCCGCGAGGAAGCGCAACGTGTCCCGCAGCCGGGAGTGTGCACGGATCCCCAGGAACCGGAAGGTCCAGAACGGCAGGATGGCCGCAAGGCGAAGCTTGTCCCGGCCGGAGAGCTCCAGCCGGTTGACCAGTCGCCAGGGCGTGAACAGAAGGTCGCCCAGGACCACGACGCCGTGCAGCTCGGGGTAGATGGAGCCCCCAACCCGGCGCGAGGAGAAGTTGCCAACGAGCAGCTCGTCCGGGTGGATCCGCTTGCTCTTCCCGGCCAGGTGGAGGGAAAGGGCCTCTGCCATCTGGATCGCCGCGGGTTTCCTCCGGTTGGCCCGCTTCCTGAAGTACGTCGTGTAGTCCAGCGCACGCTCCGGACACACGCCGGATCTCGCGCTCATCACCGCCTCCCGGAGGCGGCGGATGCGCGGCGTCATGCTCTCAAGCGGGCTCTGGGGCGTCGGGCAGGATGACACGGATTGCCTCCTCGGTGATGATCTCCGCCGCACGAGCCAGGTCGTCCGGGGTGGCGGGACGAAGATCGGGTGGTTCGATGGGGAGGCCGATCCGGCGGCGTTTCTCCCGGCCCAGCGCATGGTGCGGCAGGAGCGCCAGAGATTCCAGGCCGTTCTCACGGACGAATCGCGCCGTGGCGCGAAGATTGTCGGAATCATCGTTGACCTCGGGCACGAGGGGGAGACGCGGCAGCATGGCCACTCCCGAGGCGACCAGCCCCCGGAAGCACTCGAGGATCGTACCGTTGGGCCGGCCCGTCCACCGCTGGTGGCGTTCCGGGTCCATCAGCTTGAGGTCGAAGAGCACCAGATCGGCGAGGGCCAGGCAGGGCTCCGCAGCGTCGAACGGGAACTCGCCCGCGGTTTCCACGGTGATGTGGATCCCCATCCCCTTGAGATTGCGGAAGAGCGGTGCAAGGAACGGCCCGTAGAGCAGGGGTTCCCCACCGGAGAAGGTGACACCGCCTCCCGAGCTCCGGTAAAAGTCGAGATCGCGGAGGATTTCCGCCTCCATCTCGTCCGCCGTCATGAAGCGGCCCACCTGGCGCAGCGCGCCGAAGACGCAGACCTCCACGCAGAGCCCGCAGCGGTTGCAACGCTCCCGATCGATTCGAACATCGGGATCCCGCACGATGGCATCCAGCCGGCAAACCTTCTCGCACTCGAAACACCGGCGGCACCGCTCAGCGTAGAAGGCGATCTCGGGATGCGCCCGAATACCCTCCGGATTGTGGCACCAGTGGCAATCCAGGCTGCATCCCTTGAGAAAAACCGTCGAACGGATCCCCGGCCCATCGTGGATCGAGAAGCGCTGGATGTCGAAGACCACCGCCCGCTTCCCACTCGTCTCGACCTCGGTGCTGCTCATACCCGGTGTACCTTGTCCCTCCACCCACGAGAGAGCCACCCGACGCCCTGCCAACGCGGAAGCATCGGCCCTTTCCAGGACCGCCCCGCAGGATTCCCTCGTCCCAGTGTACCAGCGTGTCCAAAAAAGGGGCTCCTCACAAGAACCTGTGCATCAGAGAGGTTCAAGAGCATGTGCCAACTCGCGTGAGAGACGTCGGCCCCACAAAAAAGGGACACTGTTTATTTTGTCATCCAGCTGGTATTCTTGTTACGAGAGACCGGGAAGGAGGCACGACATGGCACGGATGGCGCGGTTGAAGTTTCCTGGTGCCGAGGCGTGGTATCACGTACACAGCAGGATT